>JAAWLO010000013.1 GCA_022797935.1 Oscillibacter sp.
TCCATGCTGCCGTTCTCCTTCCCGTTTGTTGTAACGACAGTATAGCCGGAAAGCATTGAGAAAGCTATTACCAACACCACCGAAGAACGCTGAACACATAAAGCATAAGCAACAATGGCGGGACGGTGCTTCCGCATGGAAAGAGCATAAGATTAAACCTCAAAGCCCAGATACGACAAAATCCCGCAGAAGATCATGTAACTAGGTCTTGTTTGAAAATTGGCGGAATGCTGGATTGGGGCAGATTTTTTGCCAGGCAAGGCGATTGGACGCGGGAATCCTGACGGATTTCAAGTCAAATCAACGCAGTCCTGGCAGAAAAAGATGCCCTAAAACGGCGTTTTGCCATTTTTCAAACAAGGCCTAAATCTTCTGCGGGATTTTTTCAATTTTAGGCAAAGGAATTTATGCCTCATATTTTACAATTGACTCACGTCGCGAATCAGATTGAGACGGATCATCTCGGTATCCGCGTAGATGGTTCCTTGAAGAACCGGACTGTTATCCCCATCATAATTCGTAATTTCCAGCAGTGTAAACACCTTGATTTTTCCTGGAGGGATATCAAAGTACGCCGTCAGCTCCGGAACTTCTCCGCTGGAGGCAGCCCGCAGACGCATCATATCCCACATCACATGGATTCCCGCGCTTTCCCGCAGAAATTCATATAGGGAGCGCTTATCCCCGGACATGTCCCGCCAATTCCTGTCCTTAATCCTTCCGTCCCGAATGCAGTCAATGCAGTACATGCAGGGCTTTTGATCCGCATAGTACAGCGAACGGACCTCCTGCAGCTGATGGGTCGGGCTGCAATTTAGTTTGCCCCCCAGAGAGCCGGCGGGTATTAAACGGACAGACAGCACCTCAATGTGGGAATTGTGGCCGTTTCGCTCAATGATATTCCGCAGATCAATCCGGGGATACAGGGTGGTATTCACCTGCATGGCCCTGGCGTTTACATAGGTGCCGCTGCCCTGCCTGCGATTTACTTTCCCCTCGATCTCCAAATCATGGAGCACCGCCCGGACGGTGCTCCGGCTCACTTGAAATTTCTCGGCAAGCTGCCCCTCGGACAGCAGCCGCGTGCTGTAGGACAGATCCATTTTTCCAATCAGCTCTAAAATCTGACCCCGGACACGTTCCCGAAGAGACTGTTCACTGCCTGGCTGTGTCATAAAGACCCTCCATCCCCTATCCTTGTGTACAGCGATACAAAGCCGGTGCGTTTATCAGCAGTATACATCATTTTTGCCAAAATGGGAAGACGTCTCAAATTCGTCGAACAATTTCCTGATATTCGCCTGTTCTGGCCCACTGGCAAGGGGTGAAATGAAAATGTCGTCCGACGTTTTTCCCGGATATTGCATTCAGAATCTTTCGCCATTACAATGAAAACAATCGGTGTATGCACAGCCGGAAAATTGAATCTGCAAATTGTCAGGAGGACGGGAAAATGGACCAAACCACGAGAAAGGATTCTCCTCTGGAGCGCATCTTTCATCTGTCGGAACGCGGAACAAACGTGCGGACAGAGCTTCTGGCCGGAGCCACAACGTTTTTATCCTGCGTCAGCATTGTCGTTTTGAATCCCAGCATTCTCTCCGCCACCGGAATGGATTCCAGGGCCCTGTTCTGGGCCACCGCGCTGGCCTGCTTCATCGGCTGTGTCTGGATGGGTTTGCTTGGAAACTTCCCATTTGCCCTTGGCCCGGCTATGGGTCTGAACAGCTATATGGCGTTCACAGTGGTTCTTGGAATGGGCCTGTCCTGGGAAAACGGCCTGGCCTGCGTGTTTACGTCCGGCTGTGTCTTCATGATTCTCAGCATCTTCAAGGTGCAGCAGCACATTGTCGACGCGGTGCCGGACTGCGTGAAAAAGGCGATTGGTGCGGGTGTTGGTATGTTTATCGCCTTTTGCGGCTTCCAGTCCGCCGGGCTGATTCAGCGGTCGGAAAGCACGATGGTGGCGATTGGAGACCTCGGGAACCCCGGCACCGTTCTGGCGATGATCGGAATTGCCATCACTGCGGTCCTGGTGATTCGCCAGGTGAAGGGTGGCATTCTCCTGGGAATTATTGCCGTTACGATTTTGGGACTGTTTGTGAAGAACCCTTCCACCGGCATGGCGTATACCACGCTGCCCTCCGCGTTTATTGCGTTTGACAATCCTGTCGAGGCCCTGGCGCCTACCTTCGGAAAGCTGTCTTTCAAAGGCATGTTTACGGGCTCCTTTTCCGCGATCATGGGAACGGTTTTCGCCATTATCAGCTTCCTGTTTGTAGACCTGTTTGACAGCCTGGGCGTCTTTCTGGGAATTGCCCCCAAAGCTGGGCTGGTGGATGAAAACGGCAAGACTCCGGGAGCCGGAAAGGCCCTGTTTGTCTCTGCGGGTGCTGCCGCCGTGGGCGCGGTGCTTGGAACCAGCACCGTATCCATCTACGGCGCGGAGAGCGCCACGGGAATTGCCGAGGGCGGCCGCACGGGCTTGACCGCGTGCAGCACCGGATGCCTGTTCCTGCTGACGCTGTTCTTCTCACCCCTGTTCCTCATGATACCGGGGATCGCAACCGCTCCGGCTCTGATTATGGTGGGCATTTTCATGATGGAGCCCCTGCGCACGCTGGACCTGTCCGATTTTACCGTGGCGATGCCCGTTTTCTTCGCCGTCGCGGCGATGCCCTTTACCTATAACATCGCTTACGGCGTGCTGTTTTCCATGCTCAGCTATGTGCTGTGCAAAGCGGCGGCGGGGAAGCGGAAGGAGCTCACGCCCACCATGGTCGCTCTTACCGTTGTGTTCCTCTCCTATCTGGTTCTCGACGCGATTTTCTAACCATTTCATAGCGCGGAAAGGAGTTTGCCATGCTGACAGAGCGTAAAAAAGAATTGATTGAGAAGATACCCAAGGCGGAAAACCATATCCATATTGAAGGCTCCATTCCCTGGGAGCTGGCCCTCCGGCTGGCGGAGAAAAACAAGGTTTCCCTGCCGGTTCACAGCATCGAGGAGATTGATTCCTGGGCTCACGGCCTGATCGGGGAAAGGGGCTTGGACGGCTTCATGATCTGCGACCGGACCCTCAATTCCGTCTGCCTCCACGAGGAGGACTACGAGGCGGTGGTCCTGGCCCTGGCGGAGGAGGACAAGCGGCAGAACATCGTCTATCAGGAGCTTCACCTGGACTATCCGCTGAACGAGGAGAGGGGGATTCCCCTGGAAGTGGTGATGGAGGGCTATCGCAGCGCCCAGCGGAAGGCCAGGGAGCTCTACGGCGTGGAGATCGTGTACATCGCCGGACTGGACCGGACGCTGTCCGGCGAACGGTGCTTGTCCTTTGTGAAATCCCTGCGGCCTTACCTGGACATGGTTGCGGGGCTGGGAATGGACTGTGAGGAAAAGGGCCATCCCTGCATCAAGCATCTGGACAGCTACCAGGAAGCCAAGAGGATGGGGTTGTTTCTGACCGCTCATGCCGGAGAGGACGGCGGCTCGGACAACATCTGGGACGCCCTGCGGAAGCTGAATGTCCAGCGGATCGACCACGGCTGCCGCGCGGCGGAAGACCCGGAGCTGATTCGGTACTTAAAAGAGCGGGACATCCTGTGCGCCATGTGCCCGGTAAGCAATGTGTATTCCGGGGCGGCGGCCAGTTTTGAGGCCCATCCCTTCCTCACGCTGCTCCGGGCGGGGGTGCCGGTGTCCATCAGTTCCGACGACCCGCCCTATACAAACAGCCTGACGGAAGAGCTGATGACGGACGCGGAAAAGATGAACCTCACCGAGGAGGAGATCATCCGAGTTGTCCGGAACGGCTTTGCCTATTCCATTCAGGGGCAGGGGTATTTACCGGCCTTTGACGCGTGGGTGCGGGAATTTCAAAGAAAAGGAGCGGACTGACCATGGGTTTTTCTGAACAGCAGCTTCGGGCGCTTCCGAAGCTGGAGCTGCACATTCACCTGGAGGGGACCTTTGACCTTGACACCATGTGCCGTCTGGCGGAAAAGAACGGGGTTCCGCTGCCCCGCCCCCGGGAAGCGTTGATCTCGTTCTCCGGGTTGAGTGAATTCCTGGACCTGCTGGACTGGATCTGCTCCCTGGCGCGGGAGAAGAAGGACGCCCGGGAGCTGGCGTATCATTTCGCGGAGTACGCCAGGGAGCAGGGCATTGTGTACGCGGAGGTAATGGTCAATCCGTCCCATTGGAAGAACCTGGCGGTTGGCGACGTGGTGTCCGGTATTCTGGAGGGGTTCGACCAGGCGGGGGCCGACGGTCTCCCGGACTGCCGCCTTCTGGTTTCCCTGCGGCGGGAGCAGTCCGCCGCATCGGCGGAGAGGACCGTAGAATGGGTGTTTTCTCATCCGCATTCCAGGCTGCTGGGCCTTTCCGCCGACGGGAACGAGGCCCTTGCCAAGGATTCCAACCGGCATCTGGCGCCTTTTTTTGCCAAGGCGAGGGAGGCGGGCCTCGGCGTCACGGTACACGCGGGGGAGTCCTCCGGACCGGAGGGAGTCGCAGCGGCGCTGGACTGCGGCGGGGCCCAGAGAATTGACCACGGCGTGCGGGCTGTGGAGGACGGCGCCCTCTTGGAACGCCTGCAAAAGGACAGGGTTCCCCTGAATGTGTGCTTTACCTCCAACGTTGTGGGAGGGCTCTACAGCGCGGAGACCCACCCGCTGAAGCGCCTGTATGACAAAGGGCTTCTGGTAACGGTCGGCACCGACGATCCCATGTTGCTGAACAACACCCTTTGTCAGGAGCTTTCCAAAGTGGCCGGGCAGTACGATTGGACCATGGAGGATCTCGTGCGGCTCCAATATAACGCCATCCAGGCGGCCTTTTGCACCGAGGAGGAAAAAGACCGCTTGAGGGAACAGCTCCGTCTCTTTGAAGCAAGCCTGTAAAGGAACGGAAAAGGCGGGAAAGTCTGACTTTCCCGCCTTTTTGTGCAATAAACAAGAGGTGTTCCAAATGAAACCATACCAAAAGGGTACGGCCCTGGTCATTTTATCGGCCATTGTTTTTGGCCTGAATCCGTTCTTTGCGAGAAGCGTTTATGCCAACGGAGGAAATGCCTGGACTCTGACGTTCTTATCGAAAGCCATCGGCGTTCCGGCGCTGTTTTTGATGCGCCGGCTGTCCGGGAGCCAGTCTGTCCCCCTGGACAGGACCAGCCTCAAAAAGCTCTTAATCTGTTCGCTGGGATGCGCGGCTGCGCCGGTCCTGTTGTACTCCTCTTATCCTTATATCTCCTCCGGCATGGCTACAACGCTCCATTTTACTTACCCGGCCATTGTGATCGTAAGCTGTTCCTTGTTCTTCCGCGAGCGGCTGACGGTTCGCCAGAGGTTTTGCTGCGCACTTTGCATGGCGGGGATTTTATGCTTCTATACGCCCGGCGGGGACAGCGGCGGGCTTGGAATATTTCTTGCGCTGTCGTCTGGCCTTGCATATGCGTTTTATGTGGTCTATCTTTCCAAAAGCGGGCTTCAGAGCATACCGTCTCTCCAATTGGTGCCCTGGTTGTTTTTGTTTACCGCTGTGGAAGTGCTGGCTGTCTCGGGTATAACCGGCCAATTGGATTTTGGCCTGACGGCTGCCGGATGGGCCATGGCCCTTTTATTTTCCATCCTGCACGCCTGTGTCGCCACCGTTGCGTTCCAGATGGGGGCAAAATATATAGGGGCTCAGAGCGCTTCCCTGCTGTCTACATTTGAGCCACTGACCAGCGTTCTGGTGGGTGTTATGCTTTTCCAAGAACCGTTTTCTCCACGAGACGCCGTTGGAGCGGGATGTATTCTGGTCTCGGTGGTGTTGTTGTCTTGCGGCCATAAGCGGGAATAAGGCGGGATGTTCGATTATCAAAACTGTATACACGAGGAGCGCATGGAATAGGGTCGGGAAGTATTTCTTGCGGACCAAAGCGTTCCCAAAGCGGTCCGATTGACTGGCGGGACTCTAAAATGCGTATTTTTTTCTTTTGGGGATTGGTGGAGAGTTTGAGTCGCGCGTTTCTCCAAAACAGCTCATTTTGCATCGTTGGTGCGTTATTTCTACTTTACTCACCTAAATTCATCCAATATCTCCAAATTATTCTTGTTTTTGAGCAAATCATGCTCTTTGTGCGCAAAAATCCCGCACTGAAGTGCAGGATTTTTGCTTGTATCTCATTTGTCAACGAAACTTGGTCCGAGTGGCGGGATTTGAACCCACGGCCTCATGGTCCCGAACCATGCGCGCTACCAACTGCGCTACACCCGGATAGACAAAAAGGGGAAGGAGGGAAAAGCGAAAAAAGGAAGCAAAGGGAAGTAATGAGAATTACCAACTTGTTCATTATAATCAATAATTCTTTTTTTGTCAATCCCATTTTTCTTTTTTTGTAAAATGGAAGAGCGCCGCTCCTCGAGAACCGGAAGAGCGGCGCCCGTTCTGCCATCAAACGTGCATTAAACGCGTATCAAAGGTGCATCAAACGTGATAGCAGCCTCCGCCGATAAACTCCCGCAGAAGGGAGGTCTTGGGGACATCATCCGCCGGAATCGGCAGGAAATAATTCAGGAACTTCAAAAGCCGCTTTGCCTCGATATACTCCTCGCTGTTCCGGGGAACCCCGCAGAGCAGCGGCTGTACATAGGGCTTCAGCAGAGCGGTTTCGTAAATCAGAGCCGAGTTGAAAATCATGTCCGCGCTGTCCTGGAAGGGGAAGATGTTCTCCTCCTCTCCCCGCCGCACGGAGGGCCACATTTTAATGGTCGCCTGGGCGCTGTAGCCCCGAGTGCGGGCGTCCCGCTCAATCCGCCGCAGAAGACGGGCGTCAGTGGTGGGGATGCGGTTGTGGCCATCGATATTCAGGGTGGTCAGGCAGCTGATATAGATTTTGTATTTGCTCTCCCTGGGCAGGGCCTGGGTGAATTGATCGTTGAGGCAGTGGATGCCCTCAATCACCAGCACGTCCTCCGGGCCCAGGGCCAGGAAGTTTCCGTTGTACTCCCGGGCGCCCTTTTTGAAATTGAAACTGGGAAGCTCCACGGTCTCCCCCTTCAGCAGGCGGACCATGTCCTCGTTGAACTGGGCCACATCCATGGCGCCCAGACCCTCAAAGTCGTAGTTGCCGTTTTCGTCCCGGGGGGTGTCCTCCCGGTTCTTGAAGTAATTATCCGTGGCAATGGCATAGGGCCGCAGGCCGCAGGCCCGCAGCTGGGTGGAAAGGCGGTGGGAGAAGGTGGTTTTGCCGGAGGAGGAGGGGCCCGCGATCATGACAAAGCGCACCTGCTTCCGCTGGGCAATCTCCGCGGCAATGTCGCCGATCTTCTTTTCCATCATGGCCTCGTGGGCCAGAATCAGCGGCGTGGCGCCTCCCTGGGAGACTGTGGTGTTCAGCTCCGCCACGTTGGCGGCGTTCAGCGCCTGGGAGCGCAGGGTGGACTCGTAAAGCTCCCGGAAAACCTTTTTGGAGGGATGGAAATCCCCCAATTGGTTGGGGTCCTTCTGGGTGGGCAGGCGGAGGACAAAGCCGCTGTCAAAGAGCTCCAGGCCGAAGCAGCGGATGTAGCTGGTGTCTGGGGCCATATAGCCGTAGAAATAATCTACGAATCCATCCAGAGAATACACGTTCACATGGGAGTCTATGCGGAAGCTCAGCAGCTGGGCCTTGTGAACCAGACGGGCCTTGTGGAAGAGCTCCATGGCGTCATCGGTGCTGAGGGTGTGCTTTTCAATGGGCTTCGCGGCGGCGGACAGCTCTCGCATCCGGGCTTCCACCCGGTCCAGGAGCGCCTGGTCCAGGGAGAAATTCCCCTTGGTCAGCAGGAAGAGGGCACTGCTGAGGGAGTACTCCACAGAGATGCGGTCCACATTCTCCTGGCCTACCACGTCGTAAAAGGCCTTCAGCAGCAGGAAGACCGCGCTCCGCTCGTAGGTCTGAATGCCGGGCTTGTCCCGGGCGGTGACCATCTTCAGCGTGCAGTCCCGGTCCAGGGTCTTGTGAAGCTCACAGAGTTTTCCGTCTCGCTTGACCAGCAGAATGTCACAGGGGTACTGGGCTTGAAAGTCCGACGCAATGGCTTGATAGGACGTGCCCTGGGGATAGGCGTGTTCCGCGCCGTCCACCGTGACCTTAAACAGTCTCTTTTCTTCCATAGGATGGCCTCCTCTGTTTCAATGTGATTGCCCCGCCGGGCAGGGAAGGGGTCCTCTTCATCATACGCTATTTTTCACAAAAATACAAGCGGAAGAAGACGGGCCCGGAAAGCGGACCATTTTCGGAGGGAACACGGCTCTCGGGAGGGGAGCGGCCTCACCGGCTCCGGACGGTCACTTGAATCCGGCTGTAGTCATAGCCCACCGCGTCCAGAATGCGTCCGGTCAGAATGCGCAGCAGCGACTCCGTGTCGTAGTGGGTTTCCAGGTAGAGGCCCTGGTCAATGACTAGAGGGCTTCGCATTCCCGTCACGCTGCTGCTGAGAAGGACGCGGTCCCGCCCCTGGATGCGGTTGCGTAGTTTCATCAGCGCGTCATGCTTGGTCTGGTCCTGATTGCAGTGCTTCATCACCGCTTCCGCCACCTTTTTCCAGGTGGGCGTAATGACCCGCTGGCCGTCCGGGAGCAGGACGCTGACGGGACGGCGTCCTTTGAAGCCGCTGGGATTCCTCGTCAAGAAAAACGCCTCTTCGAAGGGCTGCGGCGGGATGGCGGGGTTTCTCTCCGCCTGTTCCAGTTCCGCAATCAGGCGCCGCAGCGTTTCCGCCGACGTTTCCAGGGAGGCCAGCAGTTCTTTCAATTCTTTCAGTTTTTCCATATCGAAATCCTCCTTACTGATTTGCACGTTTTACCGAGAAGGCTCGAACCTGCTCTTCCGCGCGGGGCGGTACGGTCTTATGCCGATTCCAGGGCAACCCAAATCCCGCTGTAGTCAAAATCCACCGCATCCAGAATACGTTTGGTAGTAATTTTTACTAAATACTCCGCACTGTAATTCGTTTCGAAGTAAAGCTGCTGCCCAAGACGAACCGGAGAGAACATTCCCGCAGGGCTGCTGCCAAGAATGGTGCGGGTTCTACCCCGAATTTGATTCCGGAGCTTCCGAAGAGATTTCCGTTTTTCCGGATCTTCGGCGCAGGTCTTCAAAAGCGTTTCTGACAGTTTTTTCCAGGATACGGTTTCCACGCGGGTGCCGTCGGGAAAGATGATGGCCCGCGGACGTTTTCCCTTGAAAAAACAGGGGTCCATGGTCAGAGGGTAGAGCAGCTCCCGCTGAGGCTCTGGGTTGAGAGCCGCAAGCAGAGCCTTCCAATCCACCCCCTGGACAGACATGTGATTTACGTGAAGCCTGATTTCAATCATGCTCGTCCCTCCTTTTTGTTTCTGTACGTGCGCACCTGTTATGCTTGATGCGGCAAAAAAATAAAAGTATTGTGCCTTTTATTATACACGATATCCCGCATCATTGCAAGGAAAATTTTTGGTTGATTTACTATTGCTTTCTCACTCCGAAGCACCGGCAGCCGGAGACTGCCGGGACAAACCGCTGCCTCCGGCTCAAAAAACAGCGGTGCTCTCCGCTTTCCGGGAGAACACCGCATCCGTTCACCAATGGTATTTTCGTTCCAAAACCAGGGAAATGGCATACAGGAGACCGGCGATTACGAAGACGCCCAGCAGAACGGCATCCTCAGCCGGGCTCCCGGCTATCTGGGTTAAAAGTGCGCAAAGCAGCACCGCCCACGCGCCCCAGCGAACCGCGGCCACCACCGTCCGCTTCCAGCCGCCGGAGGACGGGGAAGGCGGGGAGGGGGCGGCGGACACGCGCGGATGTTGCCTGTGTTTCTTCTTTGCCATAGCAGCTCCTTTTTCCGTTCTGTTCGGACCGTCCGGCGGCTGCCGGGAATCAGGCCCCGTATTTCTTGGAAGCCGTAAAACCCCGGCCCCGCACCTCGTTGACCTGGGTGATGATGAGAAAGGCCGCCGGGTCCAGGGCCTGCACCGCCTTTGCCACCTGAAAGAACTCCCGCCTGCTGACCACCGCCAGAACCGCGCGGGTCTCCTGGTGGGAAAAGCCGCCCTCTGCCCGCAGCAGGGTGGTGCCCCGGTCAAACTGCTTCAGAATGGCCTGGCTGATCTGCTCATATTGGCGGCTGATGATTTTTACCTCGATTTTGGACCTGCCGGAGAGCAGAAGCCGGTCCAGAACCTGGGAGTACAGCGCCACCAGCAGAATGCCGTAGAGAATCCGCTCCCGGCTGGCAGAAACCGCCTGCAGAAGCAAAATCACGCCGTCGAAAGCGCCCAGCAGCAGGGACATGGAAAGGCCGGTGTATTTCTGTATAATCAGCGGCGGAATGTCCATGCCGCCGGTGGACGCGCCGTTTTGCACCACCAGGGCAATCCCGGTTCCGATCAGCACGCCGCCGAACAGGGCGCAGAGCATGGAATCCGCTGTGAGCGGGCCGGTGAGCAGGAGAAGCCGCTCACAGCCGGCCAGGAACAGGGGATAGGCCGCCGTGCTCAGCAGCGTGGTCAGGGCAAAGGTCCTTCCCAGCAGAGCCGCGCCCAGGAGAAACATGCCGGTGTTGAATCCGGTTACGAACAGGGAAATGGGGATTCCCGTGAGGCTGTGCACGAAGAGGGCGATTCCGGTGGACCCGCCTGTAATCAGCTGTGCCGGAAGAACGAAGTAGACAATGGCGGCGGCGTAAAGGCAGTTGCCCAGCAGGATGGCAGCGATTCGGACCGGCTGCGGCGGATGCATCACAATCACTCCTTTCCGTTTGCATTTGCGGGAGGAGTGTCCTCCAGCGCCCGCAGGTTGGGCCGGAGAATGGCGGCTCCCAGCAGGGTGGACAGCACATCTGAACAGGGCTGGACCGCAATGAGGCCCGGCAGGCCGAAAAACCGGGGCAGCACCAGAATCAGAGGCACCAGAAAGAGACCCTGCCGTCCGCTGCCTATGAGGGCGGCGTCCCGGTTCCGCCCAATGCCCTGGAGCATCACAAAGCCTGTGGAGCACACCGGCAGCAGGGACAGCGTCGCCATATGGGCCTGCAGAATCCAGGAGCCGTACCGGATGACCTCCGGGTCTTCCCGGCGGAAGACTGCAATCATCTGCTCCGGGAAGAGAAAGGCGGCAGCAATCACCACCAAAAGCGCCGCCCCCAGTTTGATGCAGAACCAGAAGCCCTGCTTCACCCGGCGGTACTGCCCCGCGCCGTAGTTGTAGCTGCACACCGTCTGATAGCCCTCGCCAATGCCGAAGTAAATCTGCTGGCAGATGTGCACCAGCCGGTTTACCACCAGGAAGGCGGCGACCGCCGCGTCCCCATAGGGCTTGGCGGCCCGGTTCAGCAGCACGGAGGCCAGACTGGACAGCCCGTTTTTCAAAAAGCTGGAGAAGCCGCCCCGCAGAATATCCAGAAAGCTGGACCAGGAGGGGGTGAAATTCCGCAGCCGGATAGGAATGCATCCCTCCAGGGAGGTCTGCCGCAGCAGGACGAAGAAGCTGACCACCTCCCCGGTGAGGGTGGCGGCCCCTGCCCCTGCGAAGCCCATACCGGCATGGAAGATGAGAAGCGGGTCCAGAAGGATGTTCAGTACCGCTCCGCTGCCCAGACCGTACATGGCCCGCTTGGAGAAGCCCTGGAAGCGCAGGATACAGCTGAGGGCTGTGGCGGCAGCCTTGAAGGGCATGGCAAGCAGGATATAACGGGCGTAGACCACCGTGTAGGCCTGCATGCTCTCCGTGGCCCCCAGCAGAGCGGCCAGAGGCTGGAGGAACAGAAGGCCCAGCGCCATCAGAAGGCTCACCAGCACAAGGACACAGACCAGCCCCTGCACGGCGGTGCGCTGGGCCTCCGCAGTCTCCTGGCGGCCCAGCTGGCGGCCCATCAGCGTGCCGGTGCCCTTTCCGAACATCAGCCCCAGGGCTGAAATCAGGGTCATCAGCGGGTACACCAGGCCCACCGCCCCGGTGGCGCTGGTTCCCAGCCGCCCGACAAAGTAGGTGTCCGCCAGATTGTAGACCGAGGTAATCAGCAGCGAGATGACGGAGGGGACGGACATGCGGATAATGAGCCGTTCCAGAGGTGTTTCCACCATTTCCTGATACTTGGCTGCCGGACTGTGTTCAAGTGCCATAGGTTTTCGTCCCCCTTTGCGGAGAATGTCAGCCACCGCAGAGGAATGGCTGACATTCTGGTTATCTGGAATCAGACAGTTTACTTCATGCCCCGGGCGTGGTCGGCGGCCACCGTCTCTTTGATTTTTTCCACAGCGGCGTCGCTGAGGGAGGCGAAAGGACGGCGGCAGGGGCCCACCGGATTTCCGGCAATCCGCGCCGCCGTTTTAGTGACGGTATTGGGATTGCCGAATTTGAAGCAGTTCCGGATGGGGCGGATGCTGTCCTGGGCCTTTTTGGCGCCTTCCAGGTCACCGGCCAGGAAGAGACGGTAGATGGAAACCATGACCTCGGGATAAATGTTGGCCACGGCGGTGATGCCGCCTGCGCCGCCCGCCAGCAGGTTCCAGAGAATCAGGGCGTCGTTGCCGGAGAGGACGCTGAAGGTCTCGGGGTCGGTCAGCTCGATATACTGCTTCATGTTGTCGAAGTTGCCGCTGGAATCCTTCACGCCCGCAATGCCCGGCACCTTGCTCAGGCGGGCCACGGTGTCGGGGTTGATATTGTTGCCGGTGCGGGCGGGCATGTTGTACAGAACAATGGGCAGGTCCACCGCGGCGGCCAGCTCTGCGTAATGGCCGTAAATTTCCTCTTGGGAAATGGCGGCGAAATAGGGGCTGATGACCGACAGTACATCCGCGCCCAGTTCCTTCGCCTTCCGGGAGAGGCGGATGGTATCCGCTGTGCCGGGCATGCCGGTTCCGGCATAGACGGGGACGCGGCCATCGGCGGTTTTCACCACGGTTTCAATAATCCGCAGCTTCTCGTCCTCGGAGAGAATGTAGGCCTCGCCGTTGGTGCCCAGGCAGAATACACCGTCTGCCCCTGCGGCGATCTGGCGGTTTACCTGATTTCGGATTTCCTCCAGGTTCAGGGACTCGTCGTCCTGCATGGAGGTGACCATAGCGGCAATAATGCCCTTGACCAGTTTAGCCATGATAATCGTTCCTTTCCAATTGGGTTTATTCCTCGTCCAGGTTGACCTTTGAGGTGTCGGCCTCCACATGGGTCACCGTTTTGACCGCGCCTGCCAGCTCCGGATGCTCCCGGCGGTACGCCTGGCGGGCCAGAATCTGCAGCACCAGAATCACCGCGCCAATGCCGAGGCCCACCATATCTGTATAGGTCTCGGGAATGCAGGTGCAGATGCCGCCCGCCACCAGCAGCAGCCGCTGCCACATGGGGAGGTTGGTCAGCAGATACCCGGCCACGGCAAAGACCAGCATGGCGGTGCCCAGGGCCAGGATGCCGGTGTCGTGGAAGATTTCCAGGAAGCTGCCGTCCATCAGAATGCCGGGCTCATACACGAAGGCGAAGGGGGCAAAGAAGGCCACGGAGGCATAGACCATGCCGCGCCAGCCGGTGTCCCAGGGCTTGGCGTCCGCAATTCCGGCGGCGGTGTAGGAGGCAATGCACACCGGCGGGGTGATCTGGGCGAAAATGCCGAAGTAGAAGATGAACATGTTGGCAGCCAGCGTGCTGATGCCCAGGCCCTTCAGCGTGGGGATAAAGAGGACGTAGGCGGTCAGATACGCCGCCACCGTGGGCAGCGCCATGCCCAGCAGCATGCAGCCCAGCATGGTGATAATCAGTCCAATCCACATCAGGTCGCCGCCCATGGAGGAGATCACGGAAGACAGGCGGGTGGCCAGACCGGAGATGGATACGATACCGATAATGATGCCGCAGCCGGAGATGGGCTGTGAGGTGTTGGAGGAGAGGCGGGTAGCGTTGAGCACCTGCTGGATGATGTGAATGGGGCCGTAGCGCATCTTGGGACTGATGACGTTCAGCACCAGAATGGCGGCAATGCCGTAGAGCGCGGAGCGCTGCAGGGTGCATCCGGCGGCAATGGCGGCCACCAGCACCACAATGGGGCTGAGGAGGTACAGCCGGGGAAGAATGGGCTCGCACTCCAAATCCATCTGCACGCTTTCACCGGCGTTGGCCCGCTTCTTGGCCAGCATATGGACCAGCAGGAAGATGGCCAGGTAATACATGACGGCGGGAATCATAGCGGCCTTGCAGATGGCCATGTAGGAGATGCCCAGCATCTCGGCCATCAGAAAAGCGCCCGTGCCCATAATGGGGGGCATGATCTGTCCGCCGGTGGAGGCAGCGGCCTCAATGGCGCCGGCTTCCTCCGGGGCATAGCCCACCTTTTTCATCATGGGAATGGTCATGACGCCGGTACCGGCCACGTTGGCGGCGGCGGAACCGGAGATCATGCCCATCAGGCCGGAGGCCATCACCGCCGCCTTGGCGGGGCCGGAGTTGTCGTTGGACCGGGCGCCGAACTTGATGCCGATATCAATCAGGACCTGACCGCCGCCGCAGGTGCCGAACAGGGAGCCGAAAATCATGATCCAGTACATGAAGCCGGAGCCCGCGCCGGTGGCGGTGCCGTAGATGCCCTCGCTGCCCATGACCATCAGGTCGGTAAACTTGGAGAGATTCATGCCGCCGTAGAAGAGAATGCCCGGCAGCCAGCGGGCGGTCCAGACATAGACGATGAATACGCCGATGAAAATCACCAGGGTCAGACCCACGGTCCGGTAAATGCCCAGCAGGACCAGAATAATCAGGGTGACACACTCGAAGATATCGATCCATTGGACCGGGTCCAGGTAGTTGACCCGGAGGCCCAGACGCTCGAATTGGCTGAGGGCGTACCAGATGTGGTAGAAGAAGGTGACAAACACGAACCAGTCCGAGACCGAGTCAAAGGCGCGGCCCGCCTTGCTTTTGTGCTTGCCGGGATTCAGCAGCACGCAGAGAAACCCAATGCTGGACACATGGATGGGGCGGACCAGCATGGGGACCATGGGGTTGATAAAGGTACGGTAGAGCTGGAAGAGCAGATAGGCCAGCGTGACCCAGACCGCAGCGGTCGCCCGGGGGTTTTCCTTGACCAGGGTCTCCTTGATCTGCTGCCCGACACTCTTTTTTGCCAGAGTTTTGTCCGATGTACTCATAAGAAAGTGTTCCTTTCAGGCAATCAGGCCCCGAAACAAAATCCGGGGTGCGGCAGATAGCAGCGTTGATGCGGGGACCTTTCCGTGTCCCGGAGGCGGGGCGGAGAACTTGCTCCGCCCTGCCCCAGGCATTGGATTATTTGCCGGTGTAGACGCCGCTGCCGTCCAGAACGCCAATGTCCTGGAAATACCGGACAGCGCCGGGGTGCATGGGAACCACCATGGCATTGAAGTCCACCATGTCGGCGTAGGTGATGTCACGGTAACCGGCTACGTCCTCGGAGAGCGTCTCCACGTTTTCCACCAGAATCTTGGTCATGGCATAGGCCAGCTCCTCGTCCATGTCGGAGGAGACGATTTTAGAGGAGGCCTGGCAGGCGGAGGGGAGTTCCTCCTCGGTCTGGCCGAAGGAGCCTGCGGGGATGACGGCGGAGGCATAGCCGCGTTCGCACATACCGGTGATTTCCTCCTCCGTGAGGCCGGAGACCACAATGTCGGCGCTCATGCAAAGCTCGGTCAGGGAAGAGGAGGTGGAGACGGTGTGGCCCACCATCATGTCGGCCTGGCCGTCCTGAAGCATGTCGCAGCAGGCAGAGCCGTCGGTGAAGGTGACGCTGCCACCCCAGCTCTCAATGTCCTCAACGGTGACGCCGTGGATGTCCAGCAGATACACAAAGGAGACATAGTCAGAGGAGCCCACAGGCTCTGCTACAAAGCGGCAGGGAATCTGCTTCTCAATGACCTCGGCAATGGTGGAGCAGCCGGTTTTGTCCACGAAGCTCTTGGTGGCCAGCTCCGCCACAAAGGCGTATTTCACCGTGGCCATCAGGGCGCTGACCTTGGAATAGGGGTCCTTGCCCTCCATCCCCACCGTGCCGCTCATGGCGTTCTGGCCGGTGCCGAAGTCGCCCATACCGGCTTCAATCAGATAGCCCACGCTGGAGCAGCCGCTGGAGATGGTCTCCTGGGTGACGGTGGACCCGGCGGGCAGATTCTCCTGGAGAACCTTGCCCTCAGAGGCCAGGGTGATGTAGTCGTCCGTGCCGGCGCCCTGGCTCAGGAGTGTCAGGTTTACGGGGCCGGAGAGGCCAGAGTCATTGCTGCTGTCACCGCCGGCGTCACTGCCGCTGTCGGACTCGCCGCCGGTCTGAGGAGGCGGGTCCTGGGAATCGGAGCCGCCGGAATTGCCGCCGCAGGCGGCCAGCGTTAAAAGCATGGTGAGTGCAAGAATCCAGGCAAATACTTTTTTCATGGTTCAAATCTCCCTTCAAAAATGTGGGTGTTTATTTTCTTTACCGGCTCAGCCGGGTAAAGACAAAGGGGGCTCAGTTCTTCGCTTTGGCCAGGCGGATGGCGTAACCCATGGCGTTGACCAGGCTCAGTTGGTTGGCGAGTCCGTTTCCGGCGTGGCCGAAGCCGGTTCCGTGGTCCACGGAGGCCCGGATAATGGGCAGGCCCAGGGTTACGTTGATGCCCGCCACGGCCTCCCAGCGCCCGGCCTCCCGGTCGTACACGAAGCCCTTGACCTTCAGGGGAATGTGGCCCTGGTCGTGATACATGACGACCACAATATCATACCACCCGCCCAGGGCTTTGGAAAACACCGTATCCGGCGGAGTGGGCTTTTTCTCGGGGATGTCTATGCCCTCCGCCAGGGCGGCGTCAATGGCGGGCTGAATCTCCTCCTGCTCTTCCGTGCCGAACATGCCGTTTTCCCCGCAGTGGGGGTTCAGACCGGCTACGCCGATTCGGGGATGCGCAATGCCCAGGGCCCGGCAGCCTGCGTCGGCAATGCGGATGCACTCCAGCACCCGGTCCTTCTTCACCCGGTCACAGGCCTCCCGCAGGGAGACGTGGGTGGACACATGAACCACCCGCAGGTCCTCGTGGGCCAGCATCATGGTATACTGGTCCGTGTGGGTGTAGTGGGCATAGATTTCGGTGTGTCCGGAGTAACGGTGCCCGGCCATGTGGATGGCCTCTTTGCTGAGGGCATTGGTGACGGTGGCGTCGATTTCCCCGGCCAGAGCCATGGAAATGACCTGCTTCACATACTGGAAGGCCGCTTCGCCGCCCGTTTTGCAGGCCCCCACGCCGAAGGGTCTGGGTTCGTCCAGGTCCGAGGTGTCCGGAATCTGTTCCGGCGGCACCAGCCCCAAATCCAGCACGTCAATGGAGCCATAGGTAAAGTGGGCCTCCTCTATGGAGCGGACGGCATGCAGCGACAGATGAATGTCGTCCACCTTCTCCGCCACCTTCAGCGCGTAGGCCATGCTGGAGGCGTCGCCCACCACCAGGGGGCGGCAGCGGTCATAGATGGCGGCATCCGCCAGAGCGCGGACGGTGATTTCCGGGCCGTTGCCGAAGGGGTCGCCCATGGAAATGCCAAGAATCGGTCGGTTGTCCATTCAAGTTTCCTTCTTTCTTCGGAACATTCAGTGCGGAAGGACCTGAAGATAGATCTCCCGCGCGTCGGCAGGGGTGACCTCCCGCATGTTGTTGGCCAGCAGCCGCTGCACCTGCATGCCGGCGTCTACCAGACCGTCCAGGTCCTCCCGGGAGACATGGAATTCCTCCAGACTGGTGGGGATGTTCAGGTGCTCCACAATCTCTCCCATCCGCCGGACCACCCAGGCGCTTTTCTCCTCGTCGGAAACACAGGTTTTCTCCCCGTGGACCACGCGGTCATAGGCCAGGGCCAGCCTGCCGCGGATGGCGGGCTCGTTGAATTTCATCACCGGCACCAGGAGGATGGCGTTGGAGACGCCGTGGGCAATGTGGTACTTGCCGCCCAAGGGGTAGCTGAGGGCATGGACGGCGGTGGTGCCGGAACAGGTGATGGCCATACCGGCGTAAAAGGCCGCGATCTGCATCCGGTTTTTCGCCTCCAGGGCGTCGGGGTCGTCACAGGCGGTTTCTATGTTGTTTAGGATGAGGTCAAAGGCCTCCAGGGCAAAGGTGTCGCTGAAGGGATTGGCCTTGTTGCTGGTGAAGCACTCAATGGCATGGGCCATAGCGTCCACACCGGTGGCCGCCGCAATGCGCCGGGGAAGATTCCGCACCATAGCGGCGTCCAGAATCACGAAATCCGGCACCATGCTGGCGTTGACGATGCCCACCTTCAGCTCCTGTTCCGGCACGGCCACAATGGCGTTGGGCGTGGCCTCGGAACCGGTGCCCGCCGTGGTGGGGATCAGGCAGGTTTGGACGCGTTTCTCCGCCAGACCGGGCCGGTCCAGCAAATCCTTGACGGTGAGGTTGTCCTCCCCGGCCAGAAGGCTGGCCAGCTTGGCCGTATCCATGACGCTGCCGCCGCCCACGGCCACAATCAGCTCCGCGCCGGAGGCCCGGAACACGTCCACCAGCTTCTGCACTTGGGCATAGGTGGGCTCCGGCGGCAGGTCGGAGATGACAAGGGTCTCCGTGCCCGCCTCCTTCAGCTTGGCCAGGGGCAGGTCCAGCAGACCGGTGCGCAGAATGCCTTCGTCGGTGAAGACGGCTGTCTTTGGGACGTTGGCGGCAATGGCCGTCAGGTTTTCCAGGGCGTTTTTGCCGCTGTAAACCTTTCTGGGCATTGTCATTTGATAGGTTTCCAGTGCCATAGGTATCACCATACCGGCCACAAGAGGCCGCCTTTCTTCTTTAAACATGATGCTGCCGGGATGTTCCGGCCTCTCTCAGGAGAGCGCGCAGGTCGAGTATTCCACGGCCCCCTCCTGAAGGGCCAGCAGCAGGTCCCGCTGGCCGAAGCCGCCGGATTTTGAGAGAATTTCGTACTGCCGTCCCTGGTACGTCACCTTGGAGAGCACCACGCCGGGACACAGCTCCCCTATGGGGGTCAACTCCCGGCAGCGGATGGCCTCCAGGAAGGCCAGCAGCGTGTCCCCGCCGATAATCATGAAGCGGGCGTCTGTCTCTCCGTCCTCCCGGTCGATCAGGGCCTTGAGAATCGCGCCCATCCGGCGGGCGATCCGCTGGCGGATATTCTCCAGGGTCAGGCCTGCGGCGCCCTCGGTCAGGTGGCCGGTTCCGTTTTGCAGAGAGTCGATAATCAGGTGCTCCGTGTCCAGATATGCGGACCAGACCCGGTCCATCACGGCGCGTCCGCCGCCGGAAAGCAGATCCTCCTCCTGGAGCAGAACCGGCAGGGGAATGTGCAGCCTCTGCCAGCCCTGGGCCTCCGCGCAGTCCATTTGGCCGCAGGAAATGGGATTGACGCTGCCGCAGATTACTGCCAGACGGCCGCATCCGGCCTCTGCCCGGTTTCCCTCCCGCCGGCGCAGGCCCAGGAACGGCGGCAGGCTCTCCGCCAGCCCGGCGCAGCCGGCCACCACCTTCAGGCGTCCCTGGCGGGCCAGCGCCTGCACCGTGCTTTCCATGTCTGCCTGGGAGGAGCAGTCAAACACACGAATGCAGTGCTCCTCCTCCGGCGGAAGCGGCCCGGCCTCCTGACCGGAGACCACCCGGACGGGAACGCTGCACTGCTGCCGAAGCAGGTCCGGAACATAGCTCTCCATCACCGGGTCAAAGGGGTCCTGACCGAAAACGCTTTGGTCCACGGGTACGCCGTCTATGTAGTGAACCCCCTTCCGGGTGACCCGGTTCATAGAGGGCAGGGCGGGGATGAAGCTGATGGAGGACTCCCCGCTTCCGTCCAGCACGGCGCTGAGCTCCGCGCCGATGTTGCCCCGCAGGGCGGAATCGGTCTTTTTGAATATGCAGCCGATTCCGGCGGCGGAAGCCCGCTCGGTGATGCGCCGGATGACACGGTAGGCCTCCTGGGGCGGCAGGTGGCGGGTCGGCGCACAGAGCACCAGGACTTCCTCCGGTATGCCGGCGGCAAAATCCGTTTCGGTATCCATCACCACCTTTGTGGCGGCGCCTGCCGCGGAAAATTTCACGCCGGTATCCAGCGCGCCGGTGAAATCGTCCGCGACGATGAGCATTTTTATCATAACATCAAAACCACCCTATCCAGGAATTCAGGCGAGCCAGTATTCATCCATGCGCTCCCGGATGCGCAGGGCCCGGCCGATCATTTCGCCGGCGTAGCGCTCCTGCACACGGTCCATGGCGTAGGGGCCTCGGAAATTTACCGTGGTATAGAGTCCCAGCCGCTGGAAGTACCGCTTGTGGAAGCCGAGGTTGACGCTGTCGGACTGCCGGGTGAAGACCAGAATGGGCAGTATGTCAAAGAACAGCCGCATAGCCGCCTCCCGGCTTTTCTCGTGGTACAGGCGGTATACGTTCACGAACAATTCGAATAAACCGGAGGGCATCAGGGCGTGAATGCCCCGGTCGAAGGCCTCAATCATCTGGTCGCTGCCCCAGGAGCCGCTGATGTTGAGCCGTCCCCCCGTGGCGGCGCGGATGGCGGTGTAATCCGGACCGGGGTTGGCGGTTTCGATCTTGATGCAGCGGAAGCGGTCAAACTGTTCAAACATAGCCTGGACAAAGGGGGCACGCAGCTCGTTGTCCTTCGTGTCCTGCAGACAGAGGAAGGGGGGATGTAGCGCGTTTACCGCCTCCACCAGCTCCCAATAGCTCTCCTCGGAAGTGGTGGGCATGAAGATGTTGATGCCGCTCACCCCCAGGTCCAGATACCGCTTCGCCTGCTCCACGCAGGATGCCGCGTCCGGTCCCCGGACGTTGGGAAGGACGATGGCGTCCCGTCCGTCTTCCGCAACCACCGCCACCAGCTCGGCGGCCATCTGGAAGCGCTCCTCTTCGCTCAGATAATCCATTTCGCTGGCAAAGCAGGGAGCCAGAAAGCCGGAGACCCCGGCCTCCAAAGCCGCTTCCGCCGTGCGCCGCAGGTCTGCCCAATGGATGGACTGGTCGTCCCGGAAGGGGGTGTTTACCGTTGTGATGATGCCGTGCATGGGATAGAGTTCTTTCATCAGGTCCTCCTGTTCCGGCGGGGCTCAGGCCCAATAAGAGGAGATGCTGTCCCGCAGCTTGACGGCGTATTCAATCAGGTCCTCTGCGTAGCGCTGGTGGTACTCGTCGAACAAGACCTCTTCCCGGCTGACGGCTTCGTCAAACACGCCGATACGCTTGAAATACAGCTTGTGGAAATAGCGGTTCAGCGGCTGGCTCTGGCGGGTGAAGCTGATGACAGGCAGCATGGCGAAAAACAGCTCCATGGCCTTTTCCCGCCGCCCCTTGTGGTAGAGCTCATAGACGTTCACAAACAGCTCGGGCATACCGGAGGGCATCAGGGCGTGGATGCCCCGGTCATAGGCTTCAATGGATTGGCTGCTGCCCCAGGCGCCGCTGATGTTCAAACGGCCGCCGGTGGCCTCCAGGATGCGGGTGTATTTGGGGCCGGGGTCCTTCACCTCGATCTTGGCGCAGCGGACGCTTTCAAATTCCTCAAACAGGCGGATCAGAAGCCGGTCCGGCAGGCCGTCGTCCGTCATGGAGACATCCTGAATGCAGAGGAAACGGGGCTTCATGGCGTCAATCCGGCGGACCATATCGCAGTATGCGTCATCCGTGGTGTAGGGCATGTTCAGGTTCAGCCCGTCCACGTCCAGGGCCAGGTATTCTTCGCACTGCCGCAGGCGGGTTTCCTCGTCGTTGGCGGTGATGCTGGGGATGACCAGGCAGTGTTCCCGGGTCCGGGCCAGAGCTACGGTCTCCCGCACCTCCTGTAAAATTTCCTCATGGGTCAGCTGGTTCATCTCGCTGGCCATGCAGGGCACCAGAAAGCCGGCGGCGCCGGCGTCCATGCAGAGCTGAATCTCCCGGCGAAAGGAGGGCCAGTCGATCTCCTTGCTTCCGGAGCGGAAGGGGGTGATGACGGTGGTGATGATGCCGTGCATAGGATAGAGTTCTTTCATTTTAAGACACCTCCAAAAGAATAAGGGGCAAAATTTGTGCAATGCTCACGCCGCTCCCCTGATAATCCTGGCTCTTATTATACAGGTTGACGGTTTCGGCACAAGAAAGCCGCCTGGCTTTGCTGTTCTCAAATGAAACATTTTTTCAGAGTCCCGGCGGCAAAATCAAACACCGATGCAAAGCGCCCGGCTGTTTTTGTAGAATTTAAATAAAGGGTTTGCGGCGGAATTCCCCCGCCCAGGCGGCCGCCGCCTGGGGGCCGGGAAGGGGGAAGAAAGCCCTCTGGTTTCCGGACGCGGGAGTCACGATGCCCCGTCCCGCACCGTGTTTTCCAGCACGCCAATGCCCTCGATTTCACAGGTGACCACATCCCCGTCCTTCAAAAAAACCGGCGGGTTCCGTCCAAAGCCAATGCCCGTGGGGCTGCCGGTGGCAAAGATGGCGCCTGCCGGAAGCGTCATGCCCTGGGACAGCTGGCTGATGATTTCCGTTATGCCGAAGAGCATGTCCTGGGTATTGCCGTCCTGCCGGAGTTCCCCGTTGACGGACAGCCGGAGGCGGAGCCGGGGAGGGTACGGAATCTCATCCGCCGTCACAATCCAGGGGCCCAGGGGGCAGGCGCCGTCCAGACTTTTCATGAAATAGTTCTGCTTGTGACGGCTCAGCTCCCGGGCGGTGACATCATTCAGAATCGTGTAGCCGAACACGCAGGATTCCACCTCCTCCGGCGGCACCCGGAAGGTGTCCCGGCCCAGGATGACCGCCAATTCGCACTCGTAGTCCAGAGTTGAGATGAAGCCCACATGAGAGGGGATGTCTTCCCCGTCTCCCCGGCAGCGATCCACCGCCTTTCCGAAGAAGATGGGCCAGGTCCGCTGGGTCCGCTGTTCCCCCAGGGCGTCCGCCATCTCGTTTGCGTGGTCCTTGTAGTTCAGGCCCATGCAGACCACGTCCCGCACCGGGTGGGGGACCGGCGCCAGCAGGCGGACCGCCTCCAGCGGGAGCCGGACCGGAGCTCTCTCTGCGGCGGCGATGATTTCTTCCAGAATTTTCCGGTCTGTCCGGCGAATCAGGCCGTTCATGGTTCCGTAGTCATAGCCTATGGCGTCCAGCAGCACCACGCCGCTGTCCGTCAGCACCGCCACATGTTCGGTCTCCTGGTATAAGCAGGTCAAAAGCTTCATTTCTGCACACCACTTTCTCGCGGTTGTCCGCGGAATTATCGATTATGGAAAAATTTTTCCGGTTTCCATGCCTATGCTAAGGCAATCCGCCCAATACCGCAAGAGCCAGGGAGAGGGAAAGCTGTGCAAAACGAAACACTTTTCTTGGAAGGCTACTTGTTTTTTGAACAGTCCCCTGCTATAATCAGGGCAGCTTTTTCGGACATTCCGCGCCCCGGCGGCAGGTGTTTCCGGGTCTGCGGACCTTGCGGAAGGGAGGTACCTTATGAAAAAACTGCGGCTTTTGTGCATTCCCCCCTATGAGGGCATGTACAATCTGATGACCAATCTGGCGGCCCAGCGCAGCGACGTGGAGTTCATCATCCACATGGGGAACCTGGAGGACGGGCTGAAGGCGGTTTTGGAAAACCGGCACAACAACATAGACGCCGTCATCTCCCGGGGCGGCACGGCGGAGACCATCCGCGCCCACTGCGGCGATATCCCCGCCTGCGACATCATCCCTTCTGTGTACGACGTTCTGAGGACCATCCGTCTGGCCCAGGGCATGGCGGAACGCTTTGCCGTGGTGGGCTTTCCCAGCATCACCAAGCCTGCGGACATGCTCCGGGACATCATGCAGTACGATTTTCAGGTGCGGACCATCCGCAGCGGCGCGGAGTGTGAAGCCTGTATCCGCCGCCTGCGGGACGAGGGCGTCCAGGCGGTTGTGGGCGACACGATCTCCGCCGCCTGTGCCCGGCAGCTGGGGATGCACGGGCTTTTGATTGTCTCCGGCATTGAGAGCGTGGAGTCCGCCATCAACAGCGCGGTGAAGATGCACCACTACTACGATTCCATCAGTAAGCGGGCGGCCCTCTTCTCCGACCTGCTGGCGGCGGAGGACCGGGAGCTTCTGATTTACACCGCCAAGGGCCATCCGTTTTTCTCCAATGTCACAGACCTGCCGGAGGATATCTCCCGTCTGCTGGCGCAGAAGGTTTCCAATGTCATTGCCCAGGATTCGCTGAAAATCATGCGGCGGGCGGAAAACTGCGTGCTTTCCATCAATGGGCAGCTGCTCCAGTCCGGCGGGGAGGATTACTGTGTCTACACCATTACCCGCCTGTCCAATACCGCCGTGTTTGACCGGTATCTGATTCAATATCTCCCGCCGGAAACAGACTTGCCGGACTCCAAGCCCATGGAATACTATCTGGGGGTCAGCGAGGAGATTACCGCCGTCCGCGCCGCCTGCGACCGCTATGCCCTCATGAGCGCGCCGGTGCTGCTGACGGGGGCCCGGGGAACCGGCAAGGACCGCTTTGCCCATTACATCTATGCCCACAGCAAGCGCAAGCACAGCTCCTTCGTCAGTATTGACGCTGGTCTTTTGGACGATAAGGGCTGGAATTTCCTCCTGAAAAATGACCGTTCTCCCCTGACTGATTCCGGACTCACCATCTTCTTCCAGAGAATGCAGTCCGCCGCCCCCGCCCAGCAGCAGCAGTTTATCATCTACCTGAAAAACTCCCGGGTATTTCAGGCAAACCGGCTGATTTTTTCCTATACGGAGGAGGAGGGGGCCATTCCCCAGGATGACCTGTATCTCTACCTGACCGAGACCGTGGGCTGCCTGTGCCTGCACACGCCCAGTCTGGCCCAGAGGCGGGAGGACATCCCCACGCTGGTGAGCCTGTATATCAACGCGGTCAACGTGGAGCACAGCACCCGGGTGGTGGGGCTGACCCATGACGCCATGCTGACGCTGCAGAACCATACCTGGACGCGAAATGTGGACCAGCTCTTTCAGTTTGTGCAGGAACTGGTGATCGGGGCCAAGACCTCCTACATCTCCGGGGAGCAGGTGCAGTCGCTGCTGGCCAGAGAGATGCGGACCGCTCCGGCTCTTACGGAGACCGGCATTAACCTGGACAGGACCCTGGATGAAATTGTGCAGGACATTGTGCTTCGGGTCTATGAGGCCGAGAACCTGAATCAGACCCGCACCGCCAAGCATCTGGGCATCAGCCGGAGCACGCTGTGGCGGATGCTGAAATGACTTGTTTCAAGCTGAGACAGTTTTTGTAAAAACGTTCAAAATTTCAAGCCGGAAAGCCCTCCAATCCGTTGAATCTTCCTAGGATATCTGGTAGAGTCGCAGACAACCGAACAACGCGGTTTTTCAAACAGCGGACCACCGGTGCGCCTGGTCTCAGGGGTGCGTCCCCCCGCGTTCAGCCGCAGAGAATGGAGGAGCTTATGACAAATCAGTTTTTTGATACCGCGCATTTTCCGGAGCGCCGGAACAGCAACAGTGTCAAATGGGACGGACTGGCCGCCCGGTATGGCCGGGAGGACCTGCTGCCCCTCTGGGTGGCGGATATGGATTTCCCGTCGCCGCCCTGCGTCCGGGAGGCGCTGCACAGGGCAGTGGACTTTGGTGTGTACGGCTATTTTGCGCCGCCTGCGTCCTATCAGGACGCCTTCCTGGCCTGGGAATGGACCCACCATCAGGCGGCCGCTGAGCGGGCGTGGCTGCGGTTCACGCCCGGCGTCGTCACCGGCATCTACTGGTCCATCAGCGCCCTCACCGCCCCGGGGGACGGCGTAGCGGTTCTGACCCCCTGCTATTACCCCTTCCTGGACGCAGTGCGGGATACCGGCCGCCGTTTGGTCTGCAGCAATCTGCTTCATACGGAGGCGGGCTATACCATAGATTTCCAGGACCTGGAGGAGAAAATCCGCCGGGAACGGGTGACCATGCTGCTGCTGTGCTCCCCCCACAATCCGGTGGGCCGGGTGTGGACAGAAGGGGAATTGACCCGGCTGCTGGACATCTGCGCCCGTCACGGGGTGCTGGCGGTCAGTGATGAAATCCATCAGGATCTGGTTTTCGGCGGGCGGTCCAACTGGTCCTGCCTGCGGTTTCCCGCCCATCTGGACCGGGTGATTGTGCTCACCTCCGGGTCGAAGACCTTCAACATTGCCGGACTGCAGAATTCCTTTGCCGTCATCCCCAACGAAGCCCTTCGAAAGGCTTTTGATGCCTATGTCAAAACCATCCGGATCAAAAAAGGAAGCGCTTTGGGCTATGTGGCGGCGGAGGCGGGCTACCGGGAGGGCGGCCCTTGGCTGGCAGAGGTGCTGACATATCTCCAGGAAAATGACCGCATTCTGCGGGAGACGCTGACAAAGGCCCTGCCGGAAATCCGGATCGAACCGCTGGAGGGCACCTATATGGCCTGGGTGGATTTGTCGGCCTATGTCGATCCGGAGCGGCTGGTATCCCTTGTGCAGGACCGGGCGAGACTGGCGGTGGATTTTGGCTTCTGGTTCTGGCCGGAAGAACTGGTCCCTGCCGGGGAGGCCCATATCCGCATCAATCTGGCTGCGTCCCGGGAGAACGTTGTCCTGGCGGCGGAGCGCTTGATTCAGGCGGTTCGGGAGCAGGAAGGAGCAGGGAGATGAAGACAAACCGGCTGCGTGCGATTCTGAACCGGGGAGGCTCCTCTTTGGCGACCCGCATCTCCAGCTCCTGGGGTTTGATTACGGAATTGGCGGCTGACTGCGGCTGCTATGATTACATGGAGTACCTGGCGGAATACGCGCCGTTTCAGACGGAGGATTTTGAAAATCTGGCGCGGGCCTGCGAGCTTCATGGCATGGGCTCCATTTTGAAAGTGGATTTCCAGAACCGGGCCTGGACGGCGCAGAAGGCGCTGGCAGCGGGTATCCAGGGTATTCTCTTCACCGACTGCAAAACCGCCGCCGAGGTGGAGGAATGCGTTCGCCTCACCATGCCGGATACACCGGAGTACGGCGGCCGGTTCGGCTATCCCAGCTACCGCTGGATTGGATACCAGCCCAGTCAGCCGCAGCTGAGCTACGCGAAAATGGCCGCCGAATCGGTGCGGCTGTTCATGATTGAGAAGAAGGAGAGCGTTGAGCAGATTGAGGAAATCTGCCGGATTCCCGGGGTGGATATGATTCAGTTTGGCCCCTCCGATTATTCCATGAGCTGTGGGCATAACGCGGCGGAGCCTGGCTGGGTGGAAACGCGCAAAGAGGCGGAACGGCATTGTATCCGTGTGGCCCTGGAGCACGGCGTAGAGCCCCGGTGTGAGATTGAAACGCCGGAGGAAGCGGACTATTACCGCGGGCTGGGCGTAAAGCACTTCTGTCTTGGAGACGAGGTAAAGGTGCTGCGGAATTGGTGGAGTGTAAACGGCAAAAAGCTGCGGGCAATGCTGGGCGAACGCGCAGAGAATTTATAAGACGGCAAGGCTGGCCTTGCGTGACTGCAGAAACACCCCCTGGTGTACAAAGTACATCAGGGGGTGTTTGTCTATAGCGGGGGAACGGCTACATCACAAATTCCCGTATCAAGAAATCTGAATCTGTATTTTCAGGAAGTTTTCAGGCGCGCGGTCCCAATCAGCGAAGGCCTTCGGCGCATCGTCAATGGGATAGACGGCGGAAATCAGCCGCTTGAAATCCGACCGGTGTGTACGGATATTTTCCCGCACAGTCTTAAACTCATCGCTCAGGGCGTTTCGCGCCCCTGCAATGGTAAGCTCCTTTTTCACAATCAGAGTCGCGTTTAGTTCAACATTTTGTTTGCTGTAGCCTACATATCCCACACGCCCGGCAAAATGAACCGCGTGAATGGCCTGCGTCATGGTCTCAGGCAGGCCGATTGCCTCCACAGCGGCCGGTACGCCGGTCCCATGGGTAATCCGGGCAATTTCTTCCTCCAGATTCTGCGTCTGCGGATTCACGCAGGCAGCCGCGCCCATAGCCTTTGCCGTTTCAAACTTTCCGCTGGCGATATCGACGGCAATCACGGAGGCGCCGCGGAGGCTGGCGGCAGAGATGACGCCGGAACCAATGAGGCCGCATCCAAATACCAAGACAAATTCCCCTTTTTGAATATGCACCCGCGCGGCTGCGTGGGCCCCCACGGAAAGCGGCTCAATCAAGGCAATTTCCCCATAAGAAAGCCCTTCGCATTTTATGACGTTTCCATAGGGTGCTGCAATGTATTCGCACAAGGCCCCCGCCTGCAGCTGCACGCCCAGCGTGCGGCTGTTTTCGCAGCAGTTGATGCGGCCAGTGGAGCAGGGATAGCAATGGCCGCAATGGAAATAGGGCTTCACGGTAACAGGGTCCCCCGGTGAGAACAGGCCCTCCGGAACGGCGCTTCCGCAGGACACGACCTCTCCGCCCAGCTCATGGCCGGGAACCAGGGGGAAGTTTGTCAGGGCGGCAGCGCCCCGGTAGCTCTGCAGGTCGGTGCCGCACAGACCCACCCTGTGGACCCGAATCAACACATCCTGCTCCCCCGCCTGCGGCTCCGGCAGGTCCATGACGGAAACCTTGCCGGGTCCTTCCATATAAACCGCTTTCATGATATTTCCTCCTGATGGTCTGTATTTTGACTGGTGGCAGCGCCTGAACCGAGGGTGGCCCATGCCGTTTATGCTTATCATAACGGGCCGCCGGTCAATTGATAGCGGGATATTTGGCAAAAACCGGGGAATTTTCTGCTGATGAAAGAAAGAGCTAAAAATCAGGAAATAATTTTGGAAAAAACGAAAAATCATCAGCATTCACTCAAAATCTACTGCGTCCCTTTCGCTTTTTGGATATTTTTAAGGGGAACCAAACAAGCTGCTGCGGTCTATGGAAGCAAATTGTACAGCAGACGGTACTGTTTGGAATTTTGAAATTGGAGGAAGAAGCATGAAACAGTTTTTGGCACTGCTGCTGGCTTGCGGAGGAAACACGGAAACCGGTTCCCCTGACTCCGGCGGTACCGCCCAAGGGAATACGGCAGAACCGAAGAGCTCCGGAATCAAACTGGGTATCTCCAACGGCTATTACGGCAATACCTGGCGGGCCCAATATGTGGAAGCCATGAAGAGCTTCTGCGAGGGCCTGGTTCAGGAGGGCGCCTTGGAGAGCTATACGCTGCTGAACAGTACCGGTGATGTGACGGAGGAGCTGAACAACATCAACAGCCTCATCAGCGAGGGCGTGGACATCCTGCTGATTTCCCCCAACTCTCCCACCTCTATGGGAAGTGTGATTCAGACCGCCCAGGAACAGGGCATCTTTGTGGTTATTTTCAATGATGCGGCGGCGTATGACGGCACCTACTGCATCTACAATGACCAGAGCCAGTTCTGGGAGGTGCAGGCCAAGTGGTTTGCGGAGAAGATGGGCGGCAAAGGCAATCTGGTTTGGGTAACCGGTTCTTCCGGCAACAGTACCTCCGCCTGCCGCCAAAACGCCGCCAAGGCCGTTCTGGACAACTATCCGGACATTCAGATTCTGGCCTCGGCTCCGGGCGAATGGTCTGAAACGACGGCGCAGAGCGTGGTGTCCACTTTCCTGTCCACCTATGGCGATCAGATTGACGCGGTTATGGCGGAGGATGTAATGGCAAACGGCATTGTCCGGGCCTATGAGAATGCCGGTATGGATATCAAACGGATTTCCGGTGACTACCAGAAGAGCTTCCTGGATTGGAACGTGGAGCATCCCGAGGTGGAGACCATTGGTTCCCCGTCGGTCCCCGCTATTGGAATCAGCTCCATCAAGATTGCCCTGCGTCTGTACAACGGCGATGAACTGGCAGACGGTGTGCTCCAGCCCAATCAGGAGGACGCCAGTCTCATCAACTCCATCATTCTGCCCATGCCCTATGTGGTGGTGAGCAATCCGGATGATGTGACCGGTCCCTGGACCGAGGGGTATGACGACACCCGTTTTATCAGCACGGCCGAAGCGGCTGAGCTGTGCGCGGGACAGCCGGATTCTTATATGCTGGACATGCCCCACTCGGATGAACAGCTGGATGCGCTGTTTCGATATAGTCAACGCAGTTGAAAAGGAGTCCCCATTCGCAAGGACGGAACACAAGCCCCTGTGCCCTATCCCGTTGGGTAGGGCACATTTCAAAACACAAGGGTGGTCGACATGAAACTGATATGCAAAGACGTCAGCAAACAATTCGGTTCCAATCCGGCGCTGAGGGGGGTGAACCTCTCCGTGGACGGCGGCGAAATTCGGGCCCTTTTGGGGGGCAACGGTTCCGGCAAAAGCACACTTTCCAAAATTTTGGGCGGTGCGCTGCACATTACCTCCGGTTCTATGGAATTAAACGGAGAACCCTCTGCGCCGTCCTCGCCGGTTGACGCAAAACGGCGGGGAGTGGTGTTTACCTCCCAGGAGCTGAGCCTGTTTGAAAATCTGACCGTCGAAGAAAACATTGCGCTTTGCAGCCATTCTGTGGAACGGCTGTGGAAAAATGAAACAGCGAAAACAGCAGAAAAAGTGCGGGCGCTGCTGCGGAAATATGGAATAGAGGGCCTGGCGGACAAGGCTGTCCGGAGTCTTCCGGCAAATGAACAGTACCTTGTAGAATTCATGAAAGCCGTTTATCAAAAGGCGGATGTCCTCATCATCGACGAAATTACCTCCGCCCTCTATCAGGAGGATACCGAGATTGTCCGGCGCGTCATGCAGGAATATAAGGCACAGGGCAAAATCATTCTGTTTATTTCGCACCGCATGCCGGAGATTATGAAGCTGTGCGACACGGTGACGGTGCTGCGGAATGGCGCCGTGATTTCCACCCATTCCACCCGGGATGTGACGGAAAGCCTGCTGGTCTCCCAGATGACCGGATTGGATGTGGACTGCGGTTCCGCCCCGCGCCGGCCGGAGAAGCGCACGGCTGCGAAAACCCTGCTGGCAGTCCGGCAGATGCCGCTTCCGCAGTTCGGCACCGCGATAGACCTGGAGGTCAAGGAGGGGGAGATCATTGGCATTGCCGGTCTTCAGGGCCATGGGCAGTCCGACCTTGTCCGGCAGCTCTTCGGCCTGAATCCCGCCGTCACGCCCGTTGTAGAGCTGCAGGGACGCACGGTGAGTCTGTCCGCTCCCATGAAAGCTATCCAGAATCGGATTGCCTTTATCTCTGGAGACCGGACTTTGGAAGGCGTTTTTGAGGAGCGGTCCATTGAAGAAAATGCAGAGGTTGTCTCTCGAATGATTCTGGGCAGGAAAGTGGATGCGGCGGCGGTTTTGGATGCGTTTCATGTGAAGTACCAGAACAAAGGGGACCGGGTTACCTCGCTCAGCGGCGGCAACCAGCAGAAAGTGGTGCTGGCCCGCTGGCTGTCCAACGCGCCGCTGGTGGTGCTGGCGGACGACCCCACAAAGGGGATTGACGTACAGGCCCGGCGGGACGTTCACAAAACCGTGGTCAAAATTGCGGAAATGGGCTCGGCCGTCCTCATGGTCTCCAGCGATCATGAGGAGCTGGTGAATCTGACAAGCATGTCGGAGAATTCCCGCATTCTGGTTCTGTATGAGGGACAGATTGTCAAAACGCTTACCGGTGGTGACATTTCCGCGGAAAATATCGCGGGCTTCTGTGAATCTGGGATAGGAGGGGAACATCTATGGACAAAAACAGACTGCTTCGCTGGCCGGCTCTGCCTTCGCTGGTCATGTGCGTCCTTTTCTTTCTCATCAATGTTTTCTGTACCAATGGATTTCTGCAGAAACACGTTCTTTTGAGTTTCCTGTCTTCCAACATTCCGCTGGTCTGCGTGTCTATGGGCTGCGCCTGTGTAATCATCAGCGGCGGTATGGATATCTCGCTGGGGGCGATTGTCAGCCTGACCAACGTCATTTTCGTGAAGCTCAACGCCGCCGGGGTTCCCCTGGCCTTGCAGATCACCCTTTGCCTCTGCGCGGCCCTGCTGATGGGGCTCCTCAATGGCGTCATCATTGGTCTTCTGCGCGTTACGCCGCTGCTGGCGACCTATGCCACCTCCACCGCCTATGCGGGCATTGCCCTGTGGATGCTGCCGGCGCCTGCCGGAACGGTGATGCGCAGCTTTTGCGGCTGGTACAACAGCTGGCTGGCCGCTGTGATTCCGGTCCCCCTGCTGTTTGCGGCGCTGATTTTCCTTTTGTGGAGCCTGGTCATGAAAACGCCTATGAAATATTGGATATACAGCACCGGCTGTCACGGCTATCGGGCTTATGTCTCCGCTGTTCCTGTGGGCAGAACCCAGATCTTTTCGTACATGTTTGCCGGATTTGCGGCCGGTATTGCCAGCTTGGCTATCTCCAGCTCCACCCAGGGCGGCGACGCCTCGGTGGGCGCGGCGCTGTCCATGAACGCCATTGCGGCCTGTGTCATTGGCGGTATTGGCCTGGCGGGCGGAACCGGTTCCATAACCGGCTCTGTGTTCGGCGCGGTTTTCCTGAGCCTGGTGATGTTTATTGTCTCGTCTGCCCACATTGCCTCCATTTACCAAAGTCTCGTGAAGGGCACGATTCTGCTGCTGGGGGTACTGTTCAGCATTCTGATTGAGACCCGCCTTCAGCGCGAAACAGACCGCCCGAATCTCCGCCGCACAGGGCCGTGAAGGGAGGCGTTGCAGATGCGTGAAAAAATCCATACGTCCGGAATCTGGAAATCCTGTCAAAACTCCGGCCTGAAGAGTTATGCGCCTGGACTGGCGGCCATTTTGCTGCTCATCCTCTTGGGCCAGATTCTGCGGCCCGGGTTTGCCTCCTCCGCCAATATCTCCAGCATTTTGAACCAGGCGTCCGTGCTGGCGGTTGTCTGCATTGGACAGCTGGTGGTCATAGCCGGTACGGGAGGAATTGACCTTTCCACAGGCGCGTGCGTCTCCATGGGAGCGCTGACCGGCTCTATGTTCATGGACGGAAATATGGTTCAGCTTCCCCTGGCCATCCTGATTACCCTGCTGCTGGGGGCGGCGGCAGGCTGCCTGAATGGAACCGGCATCCAGCTCTTCAAAATCCCGGCGTTGGCTATGACGCTCATCATGTCCACCGTGATTGACGGTTTTACAAAGGCCGTTACAAAGGGAAAACCCTCCTTGAATCTGCCGAAGCTTTACAAGGCTATCATTGGCCAGCCCATAGCGGGCCGGTTCTGCGCCATTATTTTGATTGCCGCTGTATTTGTCGTGCTGTATGAGCTGCTGCTAGGCAAAACCAGTTTTGGCAAGTCCATCTATGTCATGGGCAGCAACCGCACGGCAGCCGGAATGTGCGGGCTGAACGTCCGGTTTCTGTCCGTTTTCGTATATGTGATTTCCGGCGCTATGGCCAGTCTGGCCGGTTTGATTCTGGTCGGCTATGTGGGCAGCGCCCAAATGGGCATGGGCGACGCCTACACCATGCTGTCTATTGCCGCAGTGGTAACCGGCGGCGCAAAGGTTACCGGCGGCAAGGGTTCCCTGCTGGGCGGAGTGATCGGTTCTGTTGTGCTGGTGCTGCTGTCCACGGTGCTGACGTCTATGGGAATGCCCGAGGGCGCCCGCCAGTTCTTCCAGGGTATGATTCTGTTGGCCGTGCTGATTGCCAACTGCCGTCTGCCCTTCTTCCGGCAATAAACGAAATGCAAGCAGGAGGTCATCTTATGAAAGGGCTCAAATTCGCCATTCTCCCGCATGGATATATTGAAAACGATCTGGCCTGGAATGTGGCCATGCCCAATCCGGCAACCCGTTCGGCTCCGGACGCCAAGCCGGTTTGGGGGAGGTTCCCGACTTACTCCGTTTTGATCTCCCATCCTTCGGAGGGGCATATCTTGTTTGACACCGGCTCTGCGCCGGGAGACGAGGCCGGGCGGCGGCCGGCGTCCATGAACGACCGGTTTCCGCTGTACATCCGGCGGGAAGAATTCCTGGACCGGCGGCTGGAGGCCTTGGGGCTTTGCGTGGAGGATATTTCTCTGGTTCTGTGCTCGCATATGCACTGGGATCACAGCGGAGGCCTGAGCTTCTTCGCCTACAGGAGCACGCCGCAGAAGGTCCTGGCGCCCAAAGCGGATTATACATTTGGCCTGACGCACACACTCGCGCCCTATCAAGCGGCGGATGACTGCGTTTACTTCCGCGAGAATTACCTGTTTGAGAATCTGGATTATACGCTGGTGGAGCAGGACCAGCCCCTGTGTGAGGGGATGGATTTGATTCTGCTGGAGGGCCACACCCCTGCCGTCATGGGGCTGGTGCTTCATCTGGAAAGCGGGGCTGTAATCTTTCCCTCGGATGCCATTGGCAGCCAGGCCAACTACGACGGCAGGTGTCCCGGCATCATCTACGACAGTCTTGGGTTCCAAAGGGCGGTTCAAAAGGTGCGCGGCCTCCAGCGGCAGCTGAACGCCAACGTAATATTCCCGCATGACGCCGGACAGTTTGCCGGTCTGCGGCAGGCGCCCTATTTTTATGAGTAGGAAGGAATTGGCAATTCGTTTTTCGGAGAGGCTTCTTTACACGTTCCGGGGAATATGGTATATTATGTTAGAATCAGCGGTTCAGGAACCCTTTTGCGTATGACGGAATGCTGCGCCCGGAGCGCTGGATTTGCCGTCTGGGGCCTTTCCCATTTCATCCAGGCTGAACAATCAAAAGCAGCTCTGTCAACGTTCAGCTGGCAGAGCTGCTTGCCATCTCAACGGGTCAGGAGGCGTGCTTTGAAAGTTTTCTCCCTGAAAAAGAAGCTGATTGTCTGGGTCCTTCTTTGGATCTGTTTCCCCATTACCGTCTTTTCCGCTGTGTTTATCTTTTATGAGAGCAACATTGTGAAACAGGAAATCCGGCATTACGCGGACAGGCAGATTTCTTCCCTGGCGGCGCAGATGGATTGGTACTTCCGCTCTGTGCAGCACATCTCCAAAAGCTATTACAACGACGAGTTTATCAACGGCCTGGTCCATCCCGGACACCCCCGTGACCGGATGTCGTTTCTGGAAGACCAGCTGAATCTGCTGAGCATGAAAAAGGTGAATAACTACACCCTGGAGGATACCGAGCTGCAAGTGACGGTTATCACCTGGGACGGGAAAATCTACGGCACAAATTTATACCGGAAGACCTTCGATGTAAAAGAGATGCGGAAAACCCCGTGGTATCAGCAGCTGCTGAAAAATCCGTGGGAGGTCTTGTGGATTCAGGACTGCTTTCTCAGCGATTTGATTTATGATGAGGAACAGGGGCAGGTGTTCAACATCTGGGTTCTGAAATCCCCCAGTACCTATGAGCCTGTTGGGTTTCTGATTGTGGATTTTCCCCTGGAAGACCTGACGGGCCAGTTTGACGGCTATTTTGACAGCCGGGAACTGTTCGCCGTCCAGGACATGTATGATAAGACCATCTTTTGCAGCAATGAGGCCCGCATGCAGGAGGCAGACGCGGTTCTGCATGGCTGGACCGGCGAACTGGCGGCGGAAAGTCCTCTTACATCCTCCAAATATTATCAGGCCGGCGCGGAGACCCGGCATGGCCGTTGGTCGATTTCACTGTTTACCACCCAGGGAGCGGCCCTGAACCGCTACGACTCCTTCGTCAGATTTTTCCTTCTGGCCTTTTTCCTCTATGTGGGTCTTATCCTTGTCCTGCTGCTCCTGATCAGCAATCAGATTGTCCGTCCCATTCAATCCCTCACGGCGACCATACGGATTGCGCAGTCCGGAAACATGGACGCCCGGGCGGACATCCGCAGCCGGGACGAAATCGGTGAGCTGGCCTCCGCGTACAACAGCCTGCTGGACGAGATTCACCGGCTCATGGATCATATCACCGCGGAAAACGAGCAGAAACGGCGGGCGGAAATGCAGGCGCTGTCCGCGCAGATCAATCCGCATTTTATCCTGAATACCCTGACCTCCATCCGGGCTTTGATTTACCAGGGGCTCAACCGGACTGCGGAAAAAACCGTCCTTACCTTTGCCTTTCTGCTGAAAAATGTACTGTCCTGGGAGCAGGAGATGTGTACCCTGGGGAAGGAAATGGACTTCGTGGGCAAATGCGTGGAAATTTATCAGATGTCCTTTGAATACCCCATGCGGATCAGCATTGAAATGGACCCCGCGCTGTATGACTGTATGGTCATCAAGATGATTACACAGCCCATTGTGGAAAACGCGATTCTGCACGGTTTGAAGCCCAAGGAGGGGGACAAGTCGCTTTCCGTTCGGGTTCTCCGGGACGACGGCGTCAAAATCCTGATTTACGACAATGGAATCGGCAGCACAAAGCAATTCCTGTTTGACCAGGTGAACATGAAATTTGGCCGGGGAATTGGCATGCAGAATGTATACAACCGCATTGTCCTGCATCACGGTTCCCACTATGGCCTGCAGTTTTACAGCCGGCCCGGAGAGGGAACGCTGGTGACCCTGCACCTGCCTTATATCCGGGAAGAAGGAGAGACGCATGATTGAGAAAATCCTGGTGGTTGATGACGATTTCTTGATTCGGAAATGGCTCTGCCTTCTGATTCAGCAGAGCCGGAAGTGCCATGCGGAAATCCTTCAGGCTGATAACGGTCAGAAGGCGCTGGAGCTCCTGGACAAGGAAACCGTTGACCTGGTCATCACGGATATCAAAATGCCGCTGATTGACGGTGTGGACCTGGTCCGTCAGATTCAGAAAATGGAGGTGCCGCCGCAGATTGCCGTTCTCAGCGCATATGACGACTACAGTTATGTCCGGTCGACCCTGAAGGAGGGGATACTGGATTATCTCCTGAAGGGGGAGATGGAGCTGCATGACATTGACGCCCTGCTGGAGCTGGCGGAGCAGAAACAGGCGGCCAGGCTTCCGCATCCCGAGGCACAGCCGCCCAAAGGCGCTCACAATTTCACGAAAGTGATTGCCGGGGCGTTCCGCGAATGCCTGGAGAACCCCGAACGTGATTTGGAGCTTTTTCTGGAACAGTCCTTTGGGAAAAAGATGGTCTTTCCGGCGGAAAGCCTTGTGTGCTGCCTCAAAAATCCCCAGCGCTCAGAGGCGGTCCGGTTCCACGTGCTGAGCCGTCTGGCAGACATCTGCGGCGCGCAGAAGCTGGACTGCCTGCTGCTTCCGTATCCGCCGGACCTGCTCTTTTTTCTGTACCACCGGCAGACGGACTCTGAGGGCCGCCGTTTTTCCGAGCGGCTGCTCCAACAGGCCCGGGAGGCCTTGGAAAAAACGCCGGATGGCTGCACGCTTACCGGCGTTGACCGCAGCCGTATCCTGGACGCCCGGCAGCTTCGCAAGGTATTTTCCCGGCAGATTGAGGACGCCCTCCGGATCAGCTTTTATCAATTGCGTCATCTGCCAGTGACGCAGTCCCCCGAGCAGGAGCTGACATGCCTGGCCGCATGGAAAGAGGAAATCTCCGCGCTGATTCGGAAGAAGCAATACGCCAGCGTACGGAGTTCCTTCCAGGATATGGCCGCCAAATGCCGGGAAACCGCAGTCAGCCCCAAGCTGTTCGTCAACAGCTGCATTGCCATTTGTTACCGGTTCTCCGCGTACATACAGTCCTTTACCACCAACGCCCATCTGGCGCTGGTAGAGGACACGGTGTTCCAGCTTCAGCGCACGGAAACCGCCCAGGAAAGCGAGCGGCAGATGCTGTCTTTGATGGACTATATTTACGACCTCGCAAAGAAGCATCCGCGGTATTCCCAGGCCATTGAAAAAAGCATTGATTATATCGCCGGGCACTATTCCGAAAAGCTGAGTCTGGACGAGATCAGCAGCTATGTTTATCTGAACAAGAGCTATTTTTCTGAGCTTTTCAAAAAAGAGATGGGAATCAATTACAATGACTACATCAACCAGGTCCGAATCCAGCGGGCCTGTGAGCTGATGGCGGAGGGGCGGCACACCCTGTCCGGCATTGCGCAGATGGTCGGATTTTCCGATCAGAATTATTTCTCCAAGGTGTTCAAGCGCATTGTTGGAGAGAGTCCCAAGAGCTATCAGAAGGCATTGCGGCACAGCCGTTGAAACACCGCTGATATGGTCTGCCCACTGCCGGTTCCTTGGGATGCCTCTGAAAAAAAGACGCTTTTTCAAAGAAATTACGGTTTTTAAAATACGAGATAAACAAGGCGGGAATCTGCCGAAAAAATGACAGGTTTCCACGCGTTCTCTCCATGTATGAAAATCCTTCTGCCGTTAGAATGGATATACAGACAAGGAGGGACTGCGGATGAACAGAAACCGAATGCTCAATATCTGCCGGAACGCAGGCTATACGCCCAGCGCCGCGTCCTGGCGGGAACGGGACGGCTGTACATACGTCATGGCGCGGCGCCAGCAGACGCCCGTGCTGCTGGTCTCCGGAAGTGCGCCGGAGATATTTGAGGGAACGCGGGTCTCCGCAGGGGGAGATTCAGTTCTGGCCTGCCGGCTGAACAAGCAAAACGCCGCCGCACTGCGGGAGTTGTTTCCCTGCACGGCTCCCGCCAGCCTCAGCGGTCATGCGGCCAGTATGGGCTTTGGCGACCGGCTGGGCCTGGTGACCGGCGCTCACATCAAAGCGCTGGAAGGCTCCGGCGCATTTCCGGTGCTGGCACAGCAGTCGAAACGGGAACTGTCTCTCACCGGCCGGACCTGGTGCGATATGTTGGACTGTGTCACCTGGCAGGTATTTGAGGCTGGATATGAAGGCGGTTATGCGGCGGACGGCGACCATCTGAAAACCTTTGAGGAGGTGCGGGAGGCCATTGACGGCGGCGCAACCATGATTACGCTGGACTGCTCGGAACAGACAAATCCTACCGCAGCCGGACTTTCTTCAGCAGAAGCCGCGGAACTGTGCGGCCGTAGACTGGATACGGCCCTGACCGCGCAATGGAATGCGGATTATGAGGAGAAGACGGTTTCTCTGGGCGGCGGCTTCGGTATCCGCTTGGCTCTGGAAATACTTCCGTCCCTGTATTTGGCATACAGCGGCGCATTGGCGTTTGTGGAGCGTATAGACCGGGAGCTTATCCGCAAGAGCGGACGCCCTGTGGCTCTGGAGATTTCCCTTGATGAAACCGAGACGGAGACCAGCCCGGCCGCACACTATTTTGTGGCCAGTGCGCTGCAGAAGCGGGGGGTAACCATCGAAAGCATAGCGCCTCGCTTCTGCGGAGAGTTCCAAAAGGGAATCGACTATATTGGCGACGTAACGCGTTTCCAGGCGGAATTTGCCGTTCATGCGCAGATTGCAAGGGCGTTGGGCTATCGGCTCAGCGTACATTCCGGCAGTGATAAATTCTCTGTTTTTCCGTATGTGGGCAGGCTGACGGATTTCCGCTTTCATCTGAAAACCTCCGGTACCAGCTGGGTGGAAGCGGTGCGGGTGATTGCGGCCTGCAATCCGGAACTGTTTAAACGAATGCTGAAGTTCTCCTGTGAAAAGTTCCGTGAGGCAAAGGCGCATTACCACGTCTCCGGCCAGGCGGAACGGGTGCCGTCCATGGACCGCATTGCCGCCAAGGATCTGCCGGGTCTACTGGACGGGGCGGACGCCCGTCAGGTGATACATATTACCTACGGCTATTTACTGCAGGCTGTGGATGAACAAAACAGGCCTCTGTTCCGGGACGAGATCTACGATACACTGCGCCGGAACAAGGCGGCGCTGGATGCGGCGATTACAGCCCACAGCCGCCGCCATCTGGAGTGCCTGGGGGTTTTGGACCCGCCGGTTTCCGGTTCGAATGGGGCGGATGCCCCGCGTCTTCAGCAAACAAAAAAGCACGATTGAAAAATCGTGCTTTTTTGCTGCCTCAAGCCGTGTTCTCACCAGACCAGCGTGGCAAAATAATCTTCCAGCGTCTCTGCCCGGCGGATCAGCTCCACCGAGCCATCCTCCTTCAAAAGCAGTTCCGCCGAGCGGAGTTTTCCGTTGTAGTTATAGCCCATGGAAAAGCCGTGGGCTCCGGTGTCATGAATGACCAGCAGG
>JAAWLO010000014.1 GCA_022797935.1 Oscillibacter sp.
GCCGGGGAAGAAGGAGCAGACAGGATGGTTGGGGTGAAACGAATCAGGCGGAATTCCGCTTCTGATCAGGTCCGGCGGGAGCTGATCCGCCGGATCAAAGGCGGCGGGTTTCCAGAGGGAGTTCTCCCGTCGGAGGATGGGATTGCCAGCCTCTTCGGCGTCAGCCGGATAACGGTGCGGGACGCCCTGGCCAACCTGGAGAACCTGGGCTACATCTCCCGCATCCAGGGCCGGGGAACGATTATCAATCAGACCATCAGCTCCCTGTGCGGGCGGGTGTCCGAGGGCCAGCCCTTCAGTGAGCTGATTCGGTCTTATGGCTTCAGTCCATCGGTGGAAAACGGGAAGGTGGAGAAACGGCCGATTACGCCGCAGATCAAGGAGGCCCTGCAGACGGAGGCCACCGAGATGTACCGGGTGGAGAAATTGTTCCTGGGCGACGGCGTCCCCATGGTTTTCGGCGTCAACCATTTTTCCACGGACTATTTGGACGACAGCATCCTTAACTGCCCTATGGACGAGACCCTGATTTTTTCGCTTTTGCAGGAGAAGTTTGGCTTTCCCGATATTGCCTATGATATTTTGGAGATCAACCCCTGGACGGCGGACGAATACCTGGCCGGACAGCTTCAGATTCCCGCCGGCACGGCGCTTCTCATGTTCCGGGCGGTTTCCATGGGCCGGGACGAACGGCCTCTGCTGGTCAATTATGAGTTTTACCATCCGCAGAAGATCCATTTTCGGGAGGTCCGGAATGTGGATTATCAAATGAATCCCTGAAATGCCATTCTTTTACCCCCAAAACCGTTGCATCCGCAACAGCATAAGTGTCGTTTACTATCGGAAAGTGTCGTCAAATGTCGTGATTTCTGTTTTTTGCCGAAGTCTGTTGTATAATCTTTCTATCTGTTACTTAGGAGGGATTTTTAATGACAGATGGAGAGCGCATGGAACACATTGAAAACGAGCTCCAGCTCTTGGGTATCACCAAACGCTATCGCGGCTACAGACAGGCAGTCCTGGCCATTGAGCTGGCAATGGAAAACGAGGAAAATCTGCAGAATGTCACGGGACGGATTTACAAGACGGTGGCGGTACACTGCGGCTGTGCCCAATCCTGTATTGAACGAAATATCCGTACAATTTCCCGGGTAGCCTGGAAAGCAAACTGCCCCCGATTGAAGCAGATTGCCCGCTTCCCCCTTTACGCGCCTCCGGCCGCTTCGGAGTTTATCTCCATTCTGGCTACGCATCTTCAACGAACGCAGAAAGAGCAGTTGCTGTAGATTTAAGCCAGAAAAACACCCCGCCTTTCGGTAACATTCCGAAAAGCGGGGTCTGTTCTCATCCGCGCAGAACCGTTTCCAGGTCCCGCGTAGCGGTGCCGTCTTCCAGGACAAAGCAAGGAATCCCAATGCCGCCGTTTTCACGAATACCGGCGTAAGCGGGGCTGTCCTGCCGCAGAGCCAGGTAGGTCTTCAAATCAGGAAGGCTGGCAGAGAGGTTCTTGAACTCGATTTCTGCCTTTGCCTCGCTGAGGCGGTTCAGGGCATAGAGCGTGTCGGGGCACAGATGACTTCCAATCACTGTAACTTTCATTTTGAAAAACTCCTTCAAATATTATAATTATATTATTGGGTTTTTATAAAACCGCAATGGCTTCGATTTCGCAGAGAACACCCTTGGGCAGAGCTTTCACCGCCACGCAAGACCGGGCAGGTTTGGAGGTGAAATACTTGGCGTAAACCTCATTGAAGGCGGCGAAGTCACCCATATCCGCCAGGAAGCAGGTCGTTTTGAAGACCTAGTCAAAGCCGGTTCCAGCGGCCTCCAGAATGGCCCCGACATTCCTGCAGCTCTGCTCCGTCTGAGCGGCAATGCCTGCGGGGACCTCGCCGGAGGCAGGGTCTACAGGAATCTGGCCGGAGGTGTAGACAAAGCCGTTTGCCGCATAGCCCTGGGAATAGGGCCCAATGGCGCCGGGGGCGTTTTTAGTTTCCAATACGTTCATAAGAAAACTCCTTTCTAAAATAGATCTTCTTACATTTTGGTTACCGTTTGCTGGCAGGCAGCGTTTTCTCCAGCCAGTCCTTGCCTTCCACCAGACGGGTAACCATCATGGAGGCAATGGTATCTCCAGCGGCATTGAGGCAGGTTGCGGCGGGGTCAAACAGGAAGCCCAGCGTGGCAATGAGGGGGAACGCCTCCGCCGGGAAGCCAAACATGCTGACAATCAGCATTTCTCCCACCAAACCGCCGCCCGGTGCGCCGGAAAGAACAAACGCGCTGAGGATCGCCACAGCAATGGCCATAGCATAGGTACCCGCGCCGGTGAAGGACATATCAAAAATACCGAACAGGAACGCGATTTTCACGATGGAGCTGAGAACGGAGCCGTCCATGTGCATGGTGCAGCCCATGGGAAGCACCAGGTCGCTGACGTCTTTGGGGATGTCAATGCGGTCGCAGGCCTCCTTGTTTACCGGCAGCGTGGCGGCAGAGCTCTGCGTGGCAAAGGCGGTGACGGCAGGGGTGAAGATGTGCTTCAGCATCCGCTGAAGGCCGGTTTTTCCTCCGGCAAACAGGGCGTACAGCGGGAAGAAAATCACCACGTACAGCAGACACAGGGGATAGTAAACCACCATGGAACGGCCATAGTCGCTGAGAAGCTGGGGGCCAAACTCCCCAATGAGGTTGGCGAAATAAGCGCCCAGGCCCAGCGGGGCTATGGTCATGATGACGCCCACAAATTTCATGATGATGTCATTGAGATTGGCCAGCAGCTTCCCTACCGGGCTGTTCTCTCCGCCGCAGGAGGCCACACAGAACCCCATGATGATGGCGAAGATGATGAGGGGCAGCATGTGGGACTTGCTCCACAGCTCCGGGAAATCACTGACCGTCAGAGAACCCACAATCATCTGCGCGGCGGTCTGGGCCTCGCCCACCTCGGCGGCGGCCAGCTGGATGTTGGTTCCGGCGGAGGGGCTGAACAGGTTCACCCAGATGAGGACGCAGGCGGCGGCTACGGCTCCTGTACCCAGGAAAACCGCCACGGTGCCGCCCAGAATCTTCCCCAGACGGTTCATATTGGCCATCGTACCCACAGCGCAGGCAATGGACACAAAGACAAGCGGCACGACTATGGTGAAGAGCAGGTTCAGAAAAATGTCTCCGATGGGCTTCAGCGTCTGCCCCAGGTCCGGGGAAATCACGCCGATAAGAGAGCCAACGGCGATGCCGCCAAGGAGAAGAATGGGGGTCTTATACTGCTGCCAAAGAGTCTGTCTGCCAGCTTGTGTAGCCATGATACTATCTCCATTTCTCTTTTGTACCCTTGTCAGGGCGCGGGGTTTACAGATGATTAACCGCGTTTTCCAGCTGCTCCAGGGCCTGCTTCAGCACGCTCCGGGGGCAGGCGGCGTTGAGGCGCATGTAGCCGTTCAGACTCCGTCCGAAGGCACAGCCGTCATTCAGGCCCAGACCGGCCTTTTCAATCATGAAGTCGTGAAGCGCCTGGTTGCTCAGGCCCAGGTCCCGGCAGTCCAGCCACATGAGGTAGGTAGCGTCAGGGGCATAGGTCTTGATTTTGGGGATGCGCGTCCGGCAGTACTCCGTCACAAAATCAAAGTTCTCCGAGAGGTAAACCAGCAGCTGCTCCAGCCACTCCTCTCCCTCCCGGAAGGCGGTCTCCATAGCAGTGACGGAGAAGGCGTTGTTCCGGTGAATGTCCATGTTCATCCAGAAGCGGTCAAACACCTCCTTCATGTGCCGGTTGGGAAATACCACGGCGCTGGCCTGGAGGCCCGCCAGATTGAAGGTCTTCGTGCCAGAGATGCCGGTAACTACATTGGAGGCAATTTCCGGGGAGAGGGACGCGGCGGGAATGTGCTTCTTTCCGTGGAAAATCAGGTCGGAGTGAATCTCGTCGCTGACCACCAGAACGTGGTTCTGCAGGCACAGCTCCATCATCCGGCGGAGTTCCTCCTCCTTCCAGACAATCCCCAAAGGGTTGTGCGGGCTGCACAGCAGGAACAGGTCCGCAGACTGGAGTTTTTCTTCAAAGTCCTCCCAGTCCAGGCTCCAGACGCCGTCCCGCTCCACCAGGGGATTCTCCAGGACCTTCCGCCCGGCAAACTCGGCCATATCATAGAACTCGCCATAGACCGGCGTCTGAATCAGCACCGTGCCCCCTTGGGGCGTGTAGAGCTGAATCATGGCGCTGAGGGTCTGGACCACGCCCAGGCAGAAACTCATGCGGCTGGTATCCGGAGTCCAGCCGTTGCGGCGGCTCTGCCAATCCCGGATGGCCTCAAAGTAGCTGCTGGGCCGGGCGGTGTAGCCCCAGATTCCCTCCTCTGCCCGGGCCTTCAGCGCATCAATGATGGGCTGGGCTGTCCGGAAGTCCATGTCCGCAATCCAAAGGGGAATGACATCCTCCCGGCCAAACTTCTGGAGGCGTTCGTCATACTTGGCGGACCGGTTTCCAGCTCGGTCGGCTATTTGGTCAAAATCGTACTGCATAAGCTCGCTTCCTTTCTCAGATGATGGATTGTGTGTGGCCTTTGCCGGATTATTAAAGCAAAAACCGTGCCATTTCAGGCATCCCGTCGAATTTATACGCAAAGTCCTTCTAAAACTGGCGAGGCGCACAAAACCGCAGGGATAGATTTTGACGAATTGCCGAAGTCCATCCCCAGGGGTTTTGTACCAGAATGCCGATTCGGTCTGTCCGCAGAGGCATCTATTGGTTAAATATTTCTATTTGGTTAAACCTGTTTATTTTGACCGGTTTCCCACAGGGCCCGGCCCTCGGGGGTCAGCTGGCTGCCGCCGCGTCCCCGGCTCACCCGGACCAATCCCTTGGCAGCCATATCCGCCAGAATATCCCGGACTTCCTTCTGGGAAATGGGTACCCGCGCCTCCCGGGCCCGTTTCAGCAGGCTTTCCCGGCCTATGGAAATCCCGGCCTCCGATGCGGCATAGAGCTGGGAAAGAACGAAGGAAAACCCACCGGATGCCTGCGGAACCGGGGCCGCAGGACGGAGAACGGATTCCCCGGTGAGAAACAGCGTGGGCGGCAAATCCTCCAAGGTGATCTCCAAGTGTCCGGTATAAATAAAGTATTCCACCACGTTCCGCAGTTCCCGGATATTTCCCGGCCAGCTGTGACTGCGGAAAAACCTCCGCACCGGCTCGGTCAGCTGGAAGGTTCCGCCCAGCTCCCGGCGAAAGTGGTCCGTCAAAAGAAACACGTCCTCTCCCCTCTCCGTCAGGGGCGGAATGAGGGCCGGCAGGGTGTTGATCCGGTAATAGAGGTCCCGGCGAAAACTGCCCTCCCGGACCTTTTGCTCCAGCGCCTCATTCGTAGCCGCTATAATGCGCACATCTATATGAATAATCCGGCTGCCCCCTACCCGCATGACCTCCCGCTCCTGAAGGGCCCGGAGAAGCTTGATCTGCAGAACCGGGCTCATGCCCTCCACTTCGTCCAGAAACAGGGTGCCGCGGTGAGCCAGTTCAAAAAGACCGGGCCTTCCGCCTTTTTTCGCCCCCGTAAAGGCCCCTTCCTCATAACCGAAGAGCTCACTTTCCAGCAGATTTTCCGGAAAGGCCGCCACATTGATCGCCACAAAGGGCCCGTCTGTCCGGCGGCTGGCCTGATGGACGGCGTGAGCAAAAAGCTCCTTGCCTGTACCGGTCTCGCCAATCAGAAGCACCGGACTCTCGCTGAGGGCCATCCGGCCCAGGGTTTCCTTGGTTTTCCGGATGGCCTCCGACTGGCCAACCACGTCGGCAAAGCTGTATTTCGCACAATGGCCTTTGTGATAGAGCTGACCGCGCAGTTCGTTCTGCCGGGCTTCCACGTCGTTGAACCGCTGAAGCAGCGCGAAGGCTCCAATGCAGGCATTCTGCCGGATGACCGGCACCACCTCGATGCTGAGGTTCACACCGTTCACCTTTACCGCCTTGGCCGGCAGAGTCTGGCGGCTTTGCAGGCACTGGACAAAGGGGATATACGGAAAGACCTCCTCGCATCGCCGTCCCTGAATCAGCGAAGCGCTGACGAGGGTCATCTCCTCGGCGCGGCGGCTGCACGCGAAGATTTCCCCCTTTTCGTTGATGCCCACCACACCGTCCTCCAGGCTCTCCATTAAAATGTAGAACAGACTCTCCAGACGAATGGAGCGGGCAAACATCCGGTCAAAGCTGTAGTTATTGGTTGCCACCTCCCGGGCATAGTCCTGAAAGGCCGGACCTTCCAGCAGGGATTCCAGCTCCAGACGGAGGGCAATTTCAATCATCATGCCGGAGGTACACACCCGCTGGCCCAGGTCAATCACAGTCTCCATGCCCGGCGGAACATAGCGGAGCTCTCCGGGCGTGACGGCAATCCGGGCCTCCGGCACCTCCGGCGCACCGGGGTAAAAGGGAATCCAACGGACATGGGTGATCCCGAACTGTTCCAGCTGGGCAATGGCCTCCCGCGCCATGGTCTGCGTCATGTTGACAAACAGCACCGGACTGCCTGCGGGGAGCTTCTTCAGCTTTCGCAGTTCCCTCCAGCGGAAGCTGACCTCCACTGCCATGGTCTGGCTGTCAATGGGAATGTGACGCAGCAGCTCCTCTGGAGAACCATAGGCGTCGGTAGACGCCACAAATAAATCCGCCCGGTCCAGCACCCCTGCGGCGCTGCCGTCCAGCACGGAGAAAGCGGAAATCTCCGCCACACCGCCGAACAGCTGGGCAATGTCGCTCCGGTAGGATTCCCCCGCCTGAGGGTCCAGCGCAATGACCGTAATACGCTTTTTGGATGACACAGAATCCCTCCTTTAACCATTTTCTTTAACCAGTTAACCATAATCCCCACCCGTTTGCAAGGAATTCCGGCAAAATAAACAGGAAAATACCTGGCACGAGATTTGCTTTATAATCCGGTAACCAGTAACGACAAACCCCGCCAATATTTTATAGAGAGGAGCCCGTTTTATGATTACAAAGGAAGAACTGCTGACCCTGCTGCACCAGGAGGTGGTCCCCGCTCTCGGCTGCACGGAACCGGTGTGCGCAGCCCTGGCCGCCGCCGGCGCCCGCCAAGCCATTGGCGGAGAGATTGTCTCCGTGAAACTGGAGGTCAATCCCGGCATCTACAAGAACGGCATGAGCGTCGGCATCCCCGGCTTTTCCCGGGTGGGCCTGAAATACGCCGCCGCGCTGGGGGCCGTTCTCAGCAACCCGGAAAAGAGCCTGCGGCTGCTGGAAGACCTGAATGAGGCCATCTCCGGCCAGGCCATCCGTCTGGTGGAGGACCGCCACGTCATCGTCATGATTAAGCACGACGAGACCCAGCTCTATGCCCGGGCGGAGGTCATCACCACCGCCGGTATCGGCATCAGCGAAATCCGGGGCACCCATTCCAACATCGTGTTCACCAAGCGGAACAACGAGGTTCTGCTGGAAAAGCCCTGGTCCGCCGCCGGAGGCGACGCGCTCCACGACCACTTAAAGGAGATGACCGTCTCCGGCATCCGCCAGGTGGTGGAACAGTGCTCCGAGGAAGAGCTGTCCTTCCTGCTGGAGGGCGTGAATATGAACGAAAGCCTGGCGGACTACGGCCTGGAACATGACCCCGGCATCGGCATTGCGGGGGCTCTGAAACGGCAGATTGTCTCCGGCGGCATGGGGGACAACCTGTTCAGCCGGGTGATGACCCGCGTGGCCAGCAGCGCCGAGGGACGCATGAGCGGCTGCCCCTATGCCGTCATGAGCAGCGCCGGAAGCGGCAACCATGGCATCACCGCCGTGATTCCCGTGGCGGAGATGGCCCAGCACCTGGGTTCCTCCCGGGAGCAGCTGACCAGGGCCCTGGCCTTCTCCCACGCGCTGAACGTCTACATCAAGCTGTTTACCGGCAAGCTCTCCGCCACCTGCGGCTGCGGCGTCTCCGCGGCTACGGCGGCCTCCGCCGCTATGGTGTGGCTCATGGGCGGCAGCGATGAGCAGATCGGCGGGACGATCATCAACATGAGCGGCGACCTTACCGGCATGGTCTGTGACGGAGGCAAAATCGGCTGCGCTCTGAAGCTGGCCACCGCCGCCAATGCCGCCCTGATGTGCGCCTACCTCGCTATGGACGGCGTGGTCCTCCAGTCTACCGACGGCATCTGCGGCGCCACGCCGGAGGAAGCCATCCGCAACATGGGGCGGGTCAGCACGCCGGGCATGGCGGAAACGGACCGGACCATTCTGGAAATCATGATGAACAAGGACCAGGCGGACTGAGACTCCGCCGCCCAGAGAACAAACGCGGGAGGATTTGCCGCAGGCCGGCGGTATAGCCAGCGCAGTTGACGATATCCTTCCGCGTTTCTTCCCGCCTCTCCCCGCGCTTCCCATTTTGCACAACATCTCCCCGCCAGGGAAACCGTAAAATCATCCAAATTCACCCTTGCAGTTTTGGCAAAAACGACTATAATGAACGGAGCTTTTCAGACAAGCCCCGGCTGCCGGATTCTCTGGCCGCCGGATAAACTGCGAGGAATTTACTATGACAAAAAATCTGACCATCGGAAGCCCTCTGCGGCTCATTCTCAGCTTCGGGTTTCCCGTTCTTCTTGGAAACCTCTTTCAGCAGCTCTACAGCGTCATGGATACCGCCATTGTGGGCCAAACGCTGGGAGGCTCCGCTCTGGCCGCCGTGGGCGCTACCGGCTCCATCAACTTTCTGGTAGTGGGTTTTTGCTCCGGGGTATGCAGCGGCTTTGCCATCCCCGCGGCGCAGCAGTTTGGCGCGGGAAACCCAAGGGAACTGCGGCGCTACGTGGCCGGAGGCGCCTGGCTCTGTCTTCTGTGCGGCGGACTGCTGACCCTGGCCACCGTGCTTCTGTGCGGCGACATCCTCACCGCTATGCGGACGCCGGCCGAAATCTACCAGCGGTCTTACCGTTATATCCTCACCATTTTCGCCGGGCTGCCCGCCTATTTCCTCTGCAATTACACCGCCGGTGTTCTCCGCTCCCTGGGCGACAGCCGGACGCCGGTCATCTGGCTCAGCGCCGCAGCCCTGGTGAACATGGTGCTGGATGTGGTATTCATTCTGGCCTTCCGGCTGGACGTTTTCGGAGCGGCTCTGGCTACGGTCCTCTCTCAGCTGCTGGCGGGGATGGGCTGTCTGATTCGAATGTTCCGCGGGTATCCCATCCTCCGCATGGAGCGGGCGGACTGGCGCTGGAGCGCCCGGCGGATGGGCGAGCTGTGCCTGATGGGGCTGCCCATGGGCCTCCAGTTCTCCATCACCGCCATTGGCAGCGTCATGATTCAGACCGCCGTCAACGGTCTGGGCACCGCCTATGTCACCGCCGTCACCGCCGCCAGCAAGGTGACCATGTTCATAGCCTGTCCCTTTGACGCCATGGGCAGCACAATGGCCTCCTACGGCGGACAGAACGTGGGGTCCGCCCGCTGGGAGCGGCTTCACCAGGGGGTGCGGGCCTGCCTGGTGCTGGGGGCCGGATATTCCCTTCTCTCTTTGGGGGCCTTGTACCTCTGGGCCGACCCGCTGAACGGGCTCTTCCTGGATGAAAGCGCCCTGCTGCCTCTGGCCCGGGAATATGTGCTGATCCAGGCCCTGTTCCACTTCCCCCTGGCCCTGGTCAACATTTTCCGCCTGCTGATCCAGGGCATGGGCTTCTCCCCGCTGGCCACCCTGGCGGGCGTGCTGGAGCTGGCAGGCCGGGCGGCGGTCTCTCTGCTGGTGCCGGTAATGGGCTTCCAAGCCGCCTGCTTTGCCTCCCCGGCAGCTTGGGTTCTGGCCGACCTGTTCCTGCTGCCCGCCTATCTGTACTGCTTCCGCCGTCTCTCCCGTCCGCAGGGAAGGGGCGGCGTGGGCCTCCCGGGTCCCAGCAGGGCCTGAATCCCGCCTGCATTTTATGAATAACCGCCGGACGAAGTCGGTTTCTGCCTTCGTCCGGCGGTCATTTTTTATGGCAGCCCGCTGCGGGCCAATCGAACTCAGCGGAGGGGAAGGCGCAGAATCTGCACCTCGTAAATACAATCCTGAAAACTGGTGAAATTGTCCTCGTATTCACTGGCAACCACCACCCCCGGCGACCGGTTCTGGAAGTAGCGGCGGACATAGGTGCTGTCAAAGGGCTCCGCCAAAATGCGGGACTGCATACAGAAGTAATCCCCCGCCGGAAGGGTACGAATCTTCGGGTGTTCCAGGGCAGGTTTTTGCCGGAGGTACACAAAGTAATGGGTGGGGACCACCTCCCCTCTCAGCAGCGCCGGATAGTCCAGCAAATAGCCGTGCTGGCGCAGAAAGGCTGTATGGGAAAAGGTCCGGCTGTGCTGAAGACGGGTCAGCCGCTCTCCAGCAGTGCCGTAGATGTACTCTCCAGGCTCCAGGGGTTCCGCCAGAATGCAGCGCTCCGGCTCCTGGACCTTATAGGGCAGATCGTCAAAATCCCGCAGGTCCAGATGTTCATAATACGCCAGATACCACTCCAGGTCCTCCAAAAGGGCATTCAGCGTCTCTGCTTCTTTCCGCAAAGTCTCTCTTCGCCGCAGCAAAAAGGTCTTGAACTGCGCGACGTCATTCGAGGCCAGGGCGTCCCGAATGTCTTCCAGACGGAACCCAAAACGCTGGAGGTATTTCACCCGGTCGATGTAGCTGATCTGGTCATAGTGGTAGTAGCGATAGCCGGTTTTCTGATCTGTGCAGTGGGGCACCACCACTCCCTGTTTGTCATAAAACCGCAGGGTCTGGGGCGAGATGTTCAACAGTGCCGCCACCTCGCCTATGGTATAACGTTCCTTGTTCCACATGATAGCATTCCCTTTCTGACGCAGATTGCCGTCTGCCGTCCGCTTTATTATAATTATAAGGGAAATACCGGGATTTGTCCACGTGGAAAGTCCATATCAGGCTGGAGGGTTCTTTGGACTTTCCAGCAATTTTTGGTTGAATTGTAAAAAAGAAGGAGAAAAATTTCAAGCGTTTTTCCTGAAACGTGACCTTGACCTTCCAGTCCAGTACAATGTTACAGTAACATAACCTTCAACAAACGAAAGGAGAGTCCTTATGAAAAAGCAGTTCCAAGCGCCTCATGTGCTGGTCCTCGTGGTGGTCATGATTGCCCTGGCCGCCCTTCTCACCTGGGTGCTCCCGGCGGGAAGCTACAACCGCTATGTAGACGAGAATGGCGTCACCCTGGTTGAAGAAGGATCTTATCAGCAGATGGAGCAGACGCCGGTAGGCCCCTTTGAGATGCTCCAGGCCATCCCCAACGGTCTGGTGGAGGCCGCCTCGATTGTGTCCATCATTTTAATGTATGGCGGGGCTTTCGGCATCATCAACCACACGCAGGTGGTGGAAATCGGCATCGCCAGTTCCATCGAGAAAATGCGCCGGTTCTCCGCCCTCATCATCCCCGTCATCATGCTGCTTTTCTCCCTGATGGGGGCTATGCTGGGTATCTCCGAGAGTTGTTATGCTTTTATACCCCTGTGCATCCTCCTGGCTAAAGCCATGGGCTATGACGCGATTGTGGGCTTCGCCATGGTAATGCTGGCCAATATTATAGGCTTCGCCGCCGGACCTATGAACATGTACACCACCGGCATCTCGCAGCAGATTGCCCAGTTGCCCCTCTTTTCCGGTCTTGGCGTCCGGATTGCAGTCTATGCGCTGCTTCTGGGCGTCTCCATTCTCTATGTGCTGTGGTATGGCTGGCGCATCAAACGGGACCCCTCCCGCAGCCTTCTCTACAGCGCCGAAGCCCGGGAAGAGGAAGAATCGATGGAGGCCCGCTACAGCGCCGCAGACTTCACCTTCCGGAAAAAGTGTACCCTGACCGCCCTGCTGGCTGGGTTCATCGGTTTGATTTACGGCATTGTCCGCCTGGGCTGGTGGCAGGGCAGCACCATTGGCGGCTACCTGCTGGGCATGGCCATTCTGGTGGCCGCCGTGGATGGGAAACGTCCCAACGAAATGGCCAAAGGCTTTGTGGACGGGGCCAAGGGCGTGCTGATGGGCGCTCTGATGGTTGGCTTTGCCCGGGCCATCATTCTCATCCTCACCGCCGGAAACGTCATTGATACCCTGCTCTTCTACGCTTCCATCCTGATCAGCCGGACCACCTCCGGCGTGGCCGCCGCCGCCATCTACGTCTTCACCTTCTTTTTCAACTTCGTGGTGCCCTCCGGCAGCGGCAAGGCCGCCATTGTCATGCCCCTCATCACCCCCATGGCCGACATGGCCGATGTCACCCGGCAGACAGCGGTGCTGGCCTATCAGCTGGGAGATGGCCCCACCAACCTCTTCTGGCCCACGGCGGCCCTGGCCCCTCTGGCTATGGGCGGCGTGCCCTACAGCAAGTGGATCCGGTGGTATCTGCCCCTGACCGCTATCCTGTTTGTGCTTTCCATTCTTGTCATTGTCATCTGTAATCAGGTGGGCTACGGTCCTTTCTGAGTATCTGGAAAAGGAGGAGATTCTATGGATTATTCAAACGTGAATCAACTGGCGGAGGCGGTTTTCCCCTACGCTGTGGAGACCCGGCGGCACTTTCACGCCCATCCGGAACTGAGCAACCAGGAGTTTGAGACCACCCGCTATATTCTTCAGGAACTGGAAAACATGGGGATTCCCTGCGTGACCCCCGCACCCACTGGCGTAATCGCCGTCCTCTCCGGCCGGAAACCCGGAAAGACCCTGGGCATCCGGGCGGATATCGATGCTCTGCCCATTCAGGAGCTGAACGAGGTTCCTTATTGCTCTCAGAACCCGGGCGTCATGCACGCCTGCGGCCACGATGCCCATACCGCCGCCCTCCTGGCCACAGCCCGGGTGCTCCGGGACCTGGAGTTCCCAGGAACGGTAAAACTCATCTTCCAGCCTGCCGAGGAATATTTCCCCAGCGGGGCCCTGGCCATGATGTCCGGCGGCGACCTGGACGGGTGTGACGCCATTATCGGCGCCCACGTCTTCAGCCACCTGCCTGTCGGAAGCTTCTGTGTGGAGCCCGGCGGGAAAATGGCGGCCTCCGCCAGTGTCAACATCCGCGTCAAGGGCAAGGGCGGCCACGGCGGAATGCCTCATCAGGCTGTGGATGCCACCGTAGCGGCAGCCGCCATTCTATTGAACCTTCAGACTCTGTCCAGCCGGGAACTGGACGTTCACAATCCCGCCGTCATCACCATAGGCACCCTCCAGGCCGGAACCGCCAAGAACATTATCGCTGAGGACGCCTTCATGACCGGAACCCTGCGCTATTTCGACAACGGCCTGCTGCCGCAGCTGGAAGCGTCCATCCGCCGCCTTGCCGGGCATACCGCCGCCGCCTTCCGGGCGGAAGCGGAGGTGGAGATTGTTCCCGGTCTGCCCGCCGTGGTCAATGACCCGTCGCTCTCTCAGCTGGCGGTGAAGGCCGTCCAGGGAATTGGAGGTTCCCTGCTGTCTGTGAAGCCCAGTGCCGGCGTGGACGACTTTGCCTACTATGCCCAAAAGGCCCCTTGCCTCTACGCGCAGATTGGTGCAGGTCATGACGCCAGCTTCCCGCACCACAATCCCCGGTTTGACCTGGATGAGCGCTGCCTGAAGCAGGCCGTGGCCTGGTTTACCGCCTTTGCTCTGGATTTCCTGGAGACAGACGCCCCTTCCGCTTTATAGTGAAGTATAAAGTTTTCTTCTGCACGCGGGAGAAAATTGATGAATTCCCACATTTTTCTCCGGTATCTTTGTATATTCTCATCAGCCTTGCATTCTTGACCCTACATCCTTCCGCAGATTTATGCTGATTTCACTGGGAACGGTCCATCCAGACCGCATTTCTGTAAGACAACCCGCCGTTATGGGCTGCGGCATTTTCTTGACCATTCCGTCCCGCTTCTCTGTCTTTCAGCGCTTTCCGCAGATTCTTCCGAAAGACGCGCCGCCGGGGCCCGGAACAGAGTCCGGCAGCGTCTCCGCTTTTGCGCCCGGCGTCCCAGCGGGTCTGTCCGGTATTTTCGTGGAGCCGGACTGCCGGACCCGCCGTACAGGCATTGGCCAAGCGGAAGAACATTCCCAGATCGTTTATGCCCCCAGCCAAGAAAGGAGAATTATTCAGATGTCCGCTTACTCTGTCGAAACCGAAGCCCTCTATCAGGGCGAACAGATACAGGGCATGGAGCTGCACCCGGAATCTATCCCCTGCTTCTTTACTACGGCCTTTACCATGCGGGGCTTCCAGGAAGTCCAGCAGACTTACGCCTCGAAAGGCTACACCTACATCCGCACACGCAATCCCAACCGTACAGCCCTGGGGGAGATTGTCTCCTGTCTGGAAGGCGGAGAGGAGACGCTGATTTTTGCCTCCGGCATGGGCGCTATCACCAGTACGCTGATGGCTCTGCTGGAAAAAGGAGACCACGTGATCTGCAACGCCAACATCTACGGAGAGACCTTCGGCGTCATGACAGAAATTCTCGGTAAATGCGGCGTGGAAGTCAGCTTTGTAGACTTCCAGAACCTGGATGATGTTGTCCGGGCCGTCCGGCCAGAGACGAAGCTGATTTATTCCGAGGTCTTCTCCAACCCCACGCTGGTACTGGCGGACTTGAAGTCCCTGGGGGAAATCGCCCACCAGAGAGGGGCCCTTCTGATGGTGGACAATACCTTCACTTCGCCGGTGGCCATCCAGCCGATTTCCTTCGGCGCAGACATTGTGGTCAACAGTCTGACAAAATTCCTCAACGGCCACAGCGACGCCATGGGCGGTGCCGTGACGGCCCGGAAGACCCTGTGCGCGAAAATCCAGTCCACAGCTATGCTGCTGGGCACGCCGGGAGAACCGTTCAGCGCGTGGCTCATTCAGCGGGGCATCCAGACGGCGGCGCTGCGCCTTCCCCGGCAGATGCATACAGCGGAACGTCTGGCAAAGGCCTTGGCGGAAAGCCCGCACGTGAAGAAGGTATATCATCCCAGTCTTCCCGGGTATCCGCAGCGGGAATTGGCGGACAGCATGTTCGGCCCGAACGGCTATTGCGCCATGCTGAGCTTCGTGGTGGAAGAGGATCTGGAGAAAATTGACCAATTCATGCTGGCTCTGCGGTTTCCCCGGTACGCGCCTACGCTGGGCGGCCTGCACACGACACTGAGCCACCCGGTCACCTCGTCCCACATGGGCGTGCCGGACGAGACGCGGCGGAAGATGGGAATTACACCGGGAATGATCCGGGTTTCCGTGGGAATCGAGGACCCGGAAGATTTGACAGCGGATTTCCTGCAGGCGCTGGAAGTATTCGGCGCATAACGCAAACAGAAATGGAGTGCCGGGGCCAAGCCCGGGCACTCCATTTTTTTGTTATTCTCACTCTGCGGGAAAAATCTCAGGAGTCCAGCCCCAACAATTCCCGGCTATGCTGATTCAAATACGGCAGCAGCGTCTGATAGGGAATCTGAAACACCTGCGGTCCAGCTCCTTGGGCCGCCAGCTCGTAGGGCGAAAACCCCACCGTCATTCCGCTGCCGTCAAAGCTCACAGCGTAATTCGTCCAGTCCGCCAAAATGGCGGCATAGTCCGGCCAGAAATAGGCTTCCGGCTGTTCCCCCTGTTCGGCTGCCGCCTCCCGGGCCTGCAGAGTCAGCTCATTCTGCACCACCGTCCGCAGGACGCCGTCTTCATCCAAAAGTTCCGGGTCAAAGAAGCTTCCCGTTTCCAAATCAAAATTCCAGCTCAGCAGCACGGTGCTGACACGCTCTCCGCCGGCGGAGCTCTCATATACCCCCCGGACGCTGACCAGACCGGCCGTGCGGTAAACCGTACAGCGGAGGGTGCTGGTATAACAGGGACCTTCCGTTTTCGTCCGAAATTCCTGATCCGCCTCCGCCGCCTCCAGCTGCTCCAACGCGTTTTCCTCCCAGACGGCAAAGCAGGTATTAAAGGTCTCCGCCAGCTCCAGCGCTTCCAGTTCCTCCTCGGTGGCCCCTGCATCCAGAACCGTTCCGTCCTCCCGCAGAATCCGCAGAACCGGCGTCTCATAAGCATAGTCCGCCAGGGCCGCTCCCTGGCTGTCACGCAGGACGCCGCAGCGGTTCTCAACTTCCACCGCACAGGAGAGAGCCGTCTCCGGCAGAGCGTTTTTCACGTTGACCAGTGTCTCACTGGCGCAGCCCGCCAGAGCGCTCAGCACCAAAAAGAGGGCAATCATGGTACTCATCGGGTGCCTCCTTTCCTGGGCGGTTCAAAGAATTACCGGTCCCGCCCGCCATTCCGCTCCGCCCCAGGCGGCGGAGAGATCGGGGTAAGCCAAGGCATAGAGTCCGGCAGCCCGGACCTCCTCCTCAAAAAGACGGCGGGCAGGCTCCGCCAAACGACGGACCTGACCAGCTTTCATCAAAATGGGAACCGCAGCCGTTTTCCGCATCCTGGCCAATAGCGCCCGGCCTGCCCCGTTGGCTGCCAGCGGGCGCAAATAAGGCATCGCGCCGGGCAAGGACACATCCAGCCCCAGCCAGGCCCGCAGCACCATCCGCCGCAAGCGGGACAGAGCATACCGCTTTGTCTTGGCCTGGGCCAGCACCTCTTCCAGCGTGGGGGCCTGTTGGGCAGCCTGAAACAGGCGGTTGCTCAGTCCCTCCCGTCCGCCGTCCAGGGCCGCAAAGTCTTGGGGACCCATAGAACGCAGCCGGGCCAGAATCGCCCGTTGGCAGGTCTCCCAGAAAACCGGGGCCCGGCCCAGGGCCTCCTCCTGCCGGTACCGTTCCGCCATAGCGGGGGCCATGCGTGCCAACGCCATTCCCCGCTCTCCCTGCCGCAGCAGGCTGCGGATGGCGGAGGCCGACGGAAAACGCGCATCCTGCTCCAGGCTGTCATGCGCCGCGCCCACCCGGGGAATGGCCAGGGGCTCTATGGAACTGTCCAATTGAAGCAGGGCCCGGCAATACGCCGCCCCCAGCGTGTTGTTTGGAAATTGCAGCAGGGACGCCTCCTCCGGCGTCAGCAGAGCGGCTACCGCCCGCTGCTGTGCGGCGGCAAAACTGTCTCCGTTCCGGAGCTCCTGCTGCAGGCACTGGGCAAATTCAGGCTCGTCCATGCTTCTGACCAGACGCAGAAGCGCCCCGGCGCTGCCGCTTTCGCTGCCGAACACCAGATGGGTAACCGGTCCCATGGCCTCCAGCGCCATCACTGCCCCCAGGGCAAATCCCGGCGCCGGGGACACCGCCCAAGGCAGCGGCAGCTCCACCACCAAGTCCGCCCCGCTCTCCACAGCGGCAGCGGCACGGGCACGCTTCCCCACCAGGGCAAAGTCTCCCCGCTGCACATAGTCCCCGCTCATGACGCAGACGATACCGGTCTCCGCCCCCAGCCGGCGGCGGGTTTCCTCCATCAGGTATACGTGGCCCTGATGCAGTGGATTATACTCCGCTATGATACCAGCGACGGCCATAAAATTCCCCCTCAATTTGATGACAAAAAGGTGACATTTTGGTAAAAAAGTAGTTGTGTCTGGAAAAAAGTCTGGTATAATAGAAAGGAAAGCCCCCAAAAAGCAGGGCTGACGGTTACAATTATATCAAATTTCGGGAAACTGGCAAGCCTTTCCCACAAAGAAGGAGACGGTTACATTATGAACATTCTGGTCATCAACGCGGGCAGTTCATCCTTGAAGTATCAGCTGCTGGATCCCATCAGCGGCGTGCTGCTGGCCAAGGGCCTGTGTGAGCGGATTGGAATCGACGGCAAGTTCACTTACAAAGCCGACGGGAAACAAACGCTGGACGCCGTTGATATCCCCATGCCCACCCATTCCGAGGCCATCCAGGCGGTGCTGGACGCCCTGGTGGACAAGGACAACGGCGTCATTGCCTCCATGAGCGAAATCGGCGCGGTGGGTCACCGGGTGGTCCACGGCGGCGAGGCCTTCAACAAATCCGTACTGATTGACGGCGAGGTGCTGAAGGCCATTGAGGACTGCATCCCCCTGGCTCCCCTCCACAACCCCGCCAACCTCACCGGCATCCGCGCTTGCCAGAAGGTGATGCCCGGCGTACCCATGGCCGCCGTGTTCGACACCGCTTTCCATCAGACCATGCCCCCGCAGGCCTATATGTACGCGCTGCCCTACGCCTGGTATGAGAACGACAAGGTCCGCCGGTACGGATTCCACGGCACCAGCCACAAATACGTGGCAGGCCGGGCCGCCGCGATGCTGAACAAGAAGCCCGAGGAGCTGAAAATCATCTCCTGCCACCTGGGCAACGGCTCTTCCATCACCGCTGTGGAAGGCGGCAAAAGCGTGGACACCTCCATGGGCTTTACCCCCCTGGCCGGCGTGCCCATGGGCACCCGGTCCGGCGACCTGGATGCGGGCATCCTCCAATATGTGATGAACAAGTACGGCATGAGCATTGACGAAATACTCAGCACCCTGAACAAGAAGTCCGGTGTGGAGGGTCTCAGCTGCGTCAGCTCCGACTTCCGGGACCTGGAGTCCGCCGCGGAGAAGGGCAACCAGAAAGCCGCGCTGGCTCAAGAGAAGTTTGCCTACGAGGTGAAGAAGTATGTGGGCGCTTACGCCGCCGCCATGGGCGGAGTGGACGCGCTGGTCTTTACCGCCGGTGTGGGCGAGAACGATAAGGCGGTCCGGGCTATGGTCTGCCAGGGCCTGGAGTACATGGGCGTGAAGCTGGACCCTGCCGCCAATGACGTTCGGGGCAAGGAAACCGTCCTCTCTGCCGCCGGCTCAAAGGTGAAGGTTCTGCTGATTCCCACCAACGAAGAACTGATGATTGCCATGGATACGGCCGAGCTGGTGAAGCAGTAATTCCCAAAACGCCAGCGCCGCTCCCATACGAAAGCCGCGGCGGTTCCAGGGACCGCCGCGGCTTTTCGCATATACCCTGCACCGCCTTGGGGCGCAGCGCTTCGGAAAACGATTTTTTATTCATCCGGTAATCCGTTTAAAATTTCCAATGGTCTCATTGACACTGGAAACATAGGCAAAGGCGTCCGGAAACTCCTTCAAAATTCTCTGGAAATGGGAAATCTGCTTTCGATTCACCACGCAGATCACCAAATCCTTATCCGTCTTGGAGTACATCCCCTCTGCGTGGAGAACGGTGGCGCTGTGCTGCAATTCCGTCACAATTCGTTGGGAAAGCTGATTTGCCTGTTCCGTGACCACCTCAAACTTCCGTGCGCTCTTTCCGCCTTTGAGCATACTGTCGCTGACGTAAGAGGTAAAATAGCAGTAAATCAGGCAGAGAATCACCGGTTCCACCTGACGCCCATAAACGAAGAAGGACAAGGCCGCCACCACCACGTTCATGGGGAAAATCATCCAGACTAAATTCATCTCGGGCCGCTTTTTCTGAATCCAGATCGCAATCAAATCGGTCCCGCCTGTGGACCCGCCGTGCCGCAGGGCCAGACCGTAAACCACGCCGTTGATGAGCCCCGCCGCCAGAGGGCCCAGAATGGAGGAGGTTCCGTTTTCCGTATGGCAGGCAAGGCTCTGGAAAGAGGGCCACTGGTGAAGCACCAGGGAACAGAGGGAAAACACCAGGACATAGGTCAGCGTCTTTTTCGCATACTCGGCGTTGACCGTTTTCCACGTCAGCAGAATCAGCGGGAGATTGATGAGCAGAGACAAATAGCCGATGCTGATGTGAAACAAATACTGGACCATGGTAATCAAACCGTTGATCCCCACCGGGGCAAAGGAATTCGGAAAAACGAACAACTCGTAATTGACAGCCGTCAGCACCGCCGCCGCAATTACCGCGAGATATCCCAGGAGAAGTTCCTTTGTTTTTTCTGCGTTTTCCACCGCCGTACCAGTCCTTTCCCATTCTCAATTCTGTGTACCCGCAATTTGGGCGGAGAGAACTGCGCTCTCCGCCCAAAGGTTTTTTTACAGTTCCAGCGTCGTGAAGCTCTGATCGCCCGTGCAGACCGCCCGGATATAATCACAGCAGAGTCCCGTCGTCTCAAAGGTGATGAGCCATTCCCCATCCATCTTTTCCACATGGAAGGAACTGATATTCAGCGCCTTTTCCTTTTGCAGCTCCAGCCCGGTGGGGGGACCGTAGATGCTGGGACCGGTATTCGTCCCCGAGAAATAGTAGCGCATCCAGACCCGGTAGGCATTCTCCCCATTCGGCGCGGCAAAAATCGCGGGGATCTCAACCTTCAAATCCGGGAACGCCGAGCACAGGCGCATGACCTCATGCTCCACCGCCGGAATATCACGAAGCACAAAGCCATTCTCCCGATGGACCTCCACATTGTCCGCGTAGATTTCATAGACGCTGCCGAACATCTTGTGGTTATAGATAAACTCCCAGAAACCCTTCAGATAGGCGCAGAGGCTCTCTCCGTCCGTGACCTGAATCGACCGAAGGGCCTGCTCCTTTGCGTGCAGCTGAGCCGACAGGTCAAAACATACCATGCTCATCCCATTGCCTCCTCTTCCGCAGCGGCGCCCGGCGCCGTGTCCTTTTCCGCAAGTCCGTCGTAGAAATCCAGCAGCGACTTGGCGAAGGGCCGGAGATTGGCGGTGCGGCGGCGGATGGAGTCCTGACCATTGATTACAAACTCATCCACGATGCACCAGCGGCCTTCTACCTTCTTGACATAGCACTCACACAGGCAATACGCACTGTCCATGGCAAAGGTAGAGCCGTCTCCGAGACCGCCAAAGGTCGCTCCGCCCCGGGAGACCGTGCCCGAGTTGCTGGTCACCTGCCCGAAGTGGTATCCGCTCTCCTGGTCTCCCTCTGCGTAGATTTCTTTGAAGTTGCACTTCTTGTTCGGATAAAGGGAGAAGGTCGGCAGGGTCTCAACCTCCAGGGCGTCCTTGCCCCCCACCCAGGTTCCGACGCCCTCCAGCCGCGTGACTGTGTGGTCACAGTAATAGTCGTAGCACAGTCCCGCTTGATGGAATTCCCAAATCAGACGGGTGTAGACCTCAAACTGCTTCGCCACTTCCTCGGGCGTCTCGAACTTACAATTGTAATAGTATTCTTCCAGGGCACGGCGCTCTGCCAATACTTCCTTGCGGCCCATACAAATCTCCTCTCCTGTTCGGATTTTTTAACCCTTTGTTTCAGGACCTTTACATTTCAAGGGATGAAAAGCTCTTGTCCCCCGTACACACTGCCCGGATGTAATCGCAGGGGTGCATCGTCCGCTCCAGGACGATCAGCCACTCTCCGTCGATCTTCCGCAGGTAGAAGGCGCTGAGATTCAGGGCCTTTTCCCCTTCCATCCGCAGACCCGTAGGCGGTCCGTAAATACTGGGTCCTTTATTGGTGCCGGTAAAGTAGTAGCGCATCCAAACCTTATAGCCGTCCTCGCCTGTGGGAACCGCGAAGATGTCCGCAATGTCCACCTTCAAATCCGGGAAGGCGCCGCAAATCGCCATCGTTTCCTGCTCCACCTCCTGAATGCTCCGCTGGACAAAGCCGTTTTCCCGGTAGAGCTCAATATCGTCTGCGTAAATGTCATAAACACAGCCGAACATCTTGTGATTATAGATGAATTCCCAGAAGCCTTTCAGGTAGGCGCACAGGCTCTCCCCGTCCGTCACCTCAATGGCCCGGATTTTGGCCTCGTGGGCATGGAGCGCGTCCGCCCGGGCAAAACACACCTGGCTCATTCTTCCGCGCCTCCTTCCGTTTCCGTACAGACATCCTTTGCCTGCAGGTCTCCCAGCACCGTTTCATAGAAGGGCTGAGAGTTGGCCCGCTGGCGGCGGGTCACTTCCTCGCCGTAGCCCAGCCATTCGTCTTTGATGACCCAGCGGCCCTCCACCTTCTGTACGCAGCACTGACAGAAGTTAACCTTGTCTTCCCGGTGAAAGACGGAGTCGTCTCCCCGGCCAGCAAGGGTAGCGCCCTTGGAGGAATAGACTCCCTCGTTGGCGGTCATCTGGCCGAAGCGGTAACCCTCCTCGGGACTGCCCACGCAGAAGATATCCAGGAAGTGGCTGTCGTTCTGGGGAAAGGGGGCGAAGGCGGGAATGGTATGAATTTCCGTCACGTCCACGCCGCCGGTCATCTTTCCGCCGCCCTCGTGGCGGATGACCGTTTCGTCGCAGTAGTAGTCGTATACCAGGCCCGCCTGGTGATAGACCCAGATGAGTTTGGTGTAAACCTCGAAGAGCTTTGCCACTTCTTCCGGCGTTTCCAGCTTGCAGCTATAATAGTAGTCTTCCAGGGCCTTCCGCTCCGCCAGAACCTCTTTTCTTTTTCTGCCCATTCAGACCGCCTTTCTCTCGTGGTATTTCCGCCCCAGAGCATCTGCGGCCATGAGAGCCTGATAGACCATCTCACCGGTGACCTCGAAGGGCATGTTGTGAATGGTGCTGGTGGGCACACAGGCCTTTTCCGCCGCGTTGCGCACCACAGCCGGGTCCACATCGGGATAACCCAGATCCGCGAAGCAGATGGGCAAACCCACGGAAGCGCTGAAGGCCTGGACTTCCTCGAAATCCTCCCAGGCGTCCTCCAGAACCAGCTGCGCCAGGGTACAGAAAGCCACGTTGAAGCCATGGAGCTGGCGGTGCAGGGCGGGGATGTGCGTAAAGCCCTTCTGGATGCCGTGGGCGGCGGCCAGGCCGCCGCTCTCGAAGCCAATGGTAGAGAGATAGGTGTTGGTCTCCACAATGACCTCCACCGCCTCGGTGCAGACGCCCGCTTCCACGGCTTCCTTGGCCTTAAGGCCGTCCCGCTTCAGGTTCTCCCAGCAAAGCTTTGCCAGGGCAGTAGCGGCCCGGGTGGGTTTGGCGTGGACCTGGTTGTCCTTGCCGGAGGCCCGGCAGGCCCGGGCTTCGAACCAAGTGGCCATAGCGTCACCCATACCCGCTACCAGCAGCTTGGCCGGGGCGGCGGCAATCACTGCCGTATCCACCAGGACCATGTTGGGGCAGCTGTCCAGGAACAGGTAGCGGTCGAAGGTGCCCTCCTCGTGGTAGACCACGCTGCAGGAGCTGCAAGGCGCGTCGGAAGAAGCAATGGTGGGAACTACTACCATGGGAAGCCCCGCGCTGTAGGCCACGCCCTTGGTGGTGTCCAGGGTTTTGCCGCCGCCGATACCGATCACGCAGCTGAATCCGCCGCTCCGGGCGGTATCCGCCAGGCGGTCAATCAGGGACTGGCAGCACTCCCCCTCGAACTTCTCGTAGGCCAGGGTATAATCGCTCTTTCCCTGGAAGCACTGGTCCAGCACCGGGTGAATCATGGGGTCCACAAAAGGATCCATGATAATCAGCAGCTTTGTGCCCATACCGTCCAGGTACTTGTCCAGCTCCGCCAGGACATTGGGGCCCTGGACATACCGGGAGGGGCTTTTCAGTAACTTGCTCATGATGTTTCCAATCCTTTCCGCAGAGGGAATTTAGATGGTGTAGCCCATGATCTTGGGCAGGAACAGCACCAGCTGGGGGATGTACGTAATCAGCAGCAGCGCCACGACCGCCACGCCGATCCAGGGCCAGATATCCTTTGCCAGCTTGTTCAGGGGCACGCCGCCAATGGCGGAGGCCATGAAGAGGTTGGCGCCCAGAGGCGGGGTGACGAAGCCAATGGCCAGGTTCACAATGGTGACAATACCGAAGTGCACCGGGCTCACGCCCACAGCGGTGACAATCGGCAGGAGGATGGGAACCGTCAGAATGATGGCGGCGTTGGTCTCCATGAAGGTGCCCATGAAGAGATAGATGACGTTGATGATGAGCAGGAGGATAATCTTGTTCTCGGTAATGGCCAGAATCGCGGCCGCCACCTTGGCGGGAACCTGCTCGATGGAGAGGATGCTGCCAAAGCCGGAGGACATACCGATGATGAACATGACCGGCGCGGAGATGGTCATGGCGTGCATAGCCAGATAGGGCAGAATCTTCAGGCTGACTTCCTTATAGACGAAGACGCTGACGATCACGCCCACCAGGCAGCCCAGCGCGGCGGACTCGGTGGGGGTGCAGATACCGCCGTAGATGCTGCCCAGGATGATGACGGGCACCAGAATGGCGGGGATGGCGTCAATCCAGACGTGGAGGGTCTCCTTAGCGGAGAGCTTCACCTTGGTCTCCGGGGTGTAGCCCTTGCGCTTGGAGGAGAAATAGCAGTAGCCGATGAGGGCGCAGCCGAAGATGATGCCTGCGGGAATGCCGGCGGTGAACATCGAAGTCAAGGACACGCCGGCGGTGGTGGCATAGACCACCATGCACACGCTGGGGGGAATCATGGTGCCAATGGCTCCGCCGATGGCCACCATGCAGGTGCTGTAGGAGCGGTCATAGTGCGCCTTCACCATCTCGGGAATCATCAGCATGCCAATGGCGGAAACCGTAGCGGAGCCGGTGCCGGAAATGGCGGCAAAGATGATACAGGCGATAATCGTCACGATGCCCAGACCGCCGGTGATGTTGCCGAAGCCAAGCTTTGCCACGTTTACCAGGCGCTTGGAGATGCCGCCCTTCGCCATGATGTCGCCGGCAAAGGTGAACAGCGGGCAGGCCACCAGCAGATAGGAGTTGAAGCCATTGCTGGCCGTTTTTGTGAACGCGGAAAGAGAAACGGTTTCGAAGAGTTCAATGTTGATCAGGGAGGTCATACCCAGGGACACCGCAATGGGCGCGCCCAGGATGAACAGCACAATAAAGATCAGAACCAATAACAGCATCATAGGATTCAGCCCTCCTTCTTCCGTCCGTGCTTCGCCCGGAAGGCGGCTTCCTCAGCATAGGCCTCCTCCGGTACCTGCTCACGGTACTCGGCCCGGAGCTCGTCGTCAAAGCAGTAGTTATCCAGACCGCCGTTCAGAACGCCGTAAGGATTGACGAAGACCGGCATGGAGCAGTTGAAGTGGCGGACCTTCCAGACCAGGGTCTGAAGGCAGCGGACGACGCCGAGGCCGTAGCCAATGGGGCCCGCCATATACATCCAGTTCTGGCTGATGTCAATGGTCAGGGCGCGGTTATTCCGCTCAAAGATGCGCACAACATTCGTCAGAGTGCCGCTGAAGAAGCGAATAAACAGAATCAGCATGACCACCTGGGTAAAAATCATCAGACTTTTCTGCACCTTTTCCGGCATCAGGCGGCGCACTGCGTCAATTTCGATGTGAATGCTGTTCCGGGTGGCATAGCTCAGACCGATGTAGCTCACCCAGACATAGCAGAATTTGCAGACTTCTTCACCCCAGGGCACGCCGGTACCAAAAAGATTCCGGCCAAAGACCTGGACCAGGATGATGATCAGCATGATAAAGAACATAATCATGCCGAAAAAAGCTTCCACGTTAATATCCAGCCAGTGGAGAATTTTTTTCATAGCGTTTTCCACACCTCCGATTTACATAGAGCCGGGCGGACGAAGGTACTCCGCCGCCCGGCCCTTCCAATGTTCAGGAATTAGGGGTGCTCTGTATTCAGCGGGCGGCGTCCACCAGCTCCATGTACTGGTTGAACACATCCTCGCCGGTGATCTTCACGATTTCCGCCTTGGTGACCGCGCCCATCTTCTCGGCCATCTCAGCCTTGACGGCAGGATCCAGTTCGGCGACCTCAATGCCGTACTCGTCGGCAAACTTTTTCAGCAGGTCCTCGTTCTCGGCAATGTAGTGGTCTCTGTGGTACTCGTAGAGGACCTTGCTGGCCTCGTCGATCAGAGCCCGGTCCGTATCGTTAAGGCCCTCATACCACTCCTGGTTGCACACAGCCATGTCGCAGCCCATAACGTGATCGGTCATGGTGAAGTACTTCTGGACCTCGTAGAAGGAGTAATCCTCGAAGTTTACCGTGGCGCCTTCCTCGCCGTCAATCAGCTTCTGCTGGAGGGAGACAAAGAGCTCGTTCCAGTCGATGGAGACGGCGTCCACGCCAACGGCCTGCCACGCGGCGATCTGCACGGTGGAATAGCCGCGGATCTTCAGACCCTTCAGGTCATCCATGCTGTTGATGGGGCGGGCGCTGTTGTACAGCTCCCGGAAGCCCAGGCTCAGCAGAGCCAGACCCTGGATGCCGATCTTGTTCCAGGAATTCATGATGAAATCGCCGCCCTCACCCTCGAAGAACTTGTGGAGGTGATCCAGGCTGTCGAAGGTGTAATAGTTATTCAGCAGGGCCAGCTCGGGAACCTGGGTCTCGAAGGAAACGGGGTTCAGCACGTCAATCTGGATGTCGTTCTCATAGAGCATCTCCAGAGCCGTGGTCCAGTCGCCCAGAACGCCGCCGGCATAAATCTCAACGGTGATGCGGCCGTTGGTCTCGGTCTCCAGGTACTCCTTGAAGGCCTCCAGGCAGCGCACGCCCACAGAGCCGTCGTTGTGAACGGTGGCAATCTTGATGGTCATAGGCTCCCCTTCGGCAGCGCCGCCGGAGGAACCGGAGTCACCGCTGTTCGCGGAGGAGGAATCGCCGCTGCCGCCGGAGGAACCGGAGCCGGAGTCGGAACCGCCGCCGCAGGCGGCCAGGCTCAGCACCATCGCGAGGGTCAGCACCATGGCCAGGAGGGCTTTCATAGACTTTTTCATTGTTCTTTTTCCTTTCTTCCTTTTCTTCTTCATTGCTGCTATTCACACACCCGGACAGGGCCGGGACGCTGTGACAGATTAACCCAGCACCCGTTTATAGGCGCCGTTGCTGCGGATGCTGGCCTCTTTGGCGACGCGCCATTTGCCGTCCACCTTCTGAATCCAGCACTCGCACATTTCCAAGTCCTCACAATCCTCATAGCCCAGGCCGCTGCCGGGGCCGTCGGGACCGATGCCATCCGTGGAGGAGGCGTCATTCCACACAACCTGACCGAAGCGGAACCCGTTTTCCGGGTCGCCTACACAGTGAATCTCTTCGAAGACCACATTCAGGTCCGGCGTCCGGGCCAGAGCCCGCAGGGTGTCCAGCACCACATGGTCAGAGCCGGAGAGGTTGTCGCCGCCGTCCCGCTCCTCCTGGAGGCCGTCATAGTAAAAATCATAGACCCGGCCCACCTGCTTGTGCTTCCAGATGAGCATCGTGTAGGCCTCAAAGAGGTCCGCAATGTCCTGGGGCTTCTCGTATTTGCAGCTGCGGACCACGTCCTCGTAGATCTTCCGCTCGGCGAGGATTTCGTCGGTGGTCATCTCGGTGATTTTCTTGCGTTTGATGTCTCGGATGTTCATTCGGCAGCCTCCTCTTCCGCGGACTCCGGCGCACCGGTGCAGGTGGCCCGGAGTTCGTCAATGGAGTACATGACAAATTCCTTGACAATCTGCCAGCGGCCGCTGATCTCCTTCACCGTGGCCATGCTCATGGCAATACAGGCATTGGGGTCAATGGCCTTATTGGTGGCGGGACCATAAATGCTGTAGGTCTTGTTGGTGCCGGACATCGTGAAGTAGCGCCAGAGCTTGTAGCTGCCGTCCGCCTGCTTCACCGCAAAGGTATCCCGCATGGACACCGTCATATCCGGGAAGGCGGAGGTGAGCTTCAGGGTATCCTTCATCATCTCGTGAGCGCCGTCCAGATAGACGCCGTTCTCCCGATGAATCTCCGCGTGGTCCGCATAGATGTCGTAAACACTGCCGATCCACTTGTGGTTGAAGATGAGCTCCATATAGAGCCGGAAGTACTCCGCCAAGGAGGCCTCGTCCGTCACCTTCAGATTCCGGATGGCCTCGTCCACGGCCATCATATCGTTGTAGAGCTTATCTGCCCGATACATGCAATTTCCTCCTCAGATCTCGGATGTGGAAACGGGGGATTTGCGGGTAAGGTACATGGCCAGCGCCACGGCCAGGATGCCGCCGGTAATCTTTGTCACCGCCAGAGCGAAAATCATCTCCGGCTCCACGCTGGCGGTAAAGCCCAGATGGTCCCCCAGCACAGCGCTGCATGTCACCACCCAAGCGGTGGAGACAATGACGCCCCGGCGGTCCATATCCTTGGTCATGACGAACATGGACACAGAGTTGGCAAGGGCAAACACCATGGCGCTGACGCTCACGAAATCCAGCCCCAGCTTCTCCCCTGCCCAGGACAGAGGCTTCCGCAGAAGCTTCATCAGAACAGCCAGCACCGGGAAGGTTCCTCCCAGTACCACGGCGATTTCCGCCACGGTTTTCATTGCCCCGTCAATGGGGTCCATGCCGGGAATCAGCACCACGCCGGTAATGGAGGTAAAGGCCGCGCAGGCCAGTCCGCCCGCACACAGGATCCCCACCAGCCGGCCAAAGACCATGCAGCCCCGCGTCATCTTCTCCGGAGAGAGCGCCAGCCCAACGGCCAGCAGCGCCGCCAGCACCGCCACTGGGGCAATGTTCACCGCCGTCAGCCCCAGGGGGAACCCGGCAGCCAAGCCGCCCAGAAAACTCCCGAAGGGTAAGGCAATGAGTCCGATCAGCAGTCCCTGGATGAAAAAGGGCTGTTTTTCCTTCGGGATGATCCCCAAGCCCACGGGGATATTGAACACCAATGTAGCGCCCAGGGTGGAGGACACCAGCACCCCGGCCAGTTTTCCCGCCATGGGATCTTCCGCCAGCTCCATCGCCAGCTGATAGCCGCCCATGTCGTTGGCCAGAATGGCTCCCAACACGGCGGGGTCCATCCCAAACCGTGCGAACAGCGGGGCAATGGTGGCGCTGACGCCCTGCTGGATAAGGGGGGTCAGGCACACAATGCCCACCATGCCCAGGGCCAGAGGACCCATGGTCTCGTAGCCCTTATCGAACTCCTTGCCCAGTCCCAGGCGGTCCCCCAGAATTTTGTCAAGGCCTCCCGCCAGGGCGCCGAAGGCCATGACCCAGAGTACAATCTCGTTAAAAGACATGCCGCTCCTTTACCCGTTCTCCGGGCGGAAAATCCGCCCGGGACAGGCGTGTCTTCTTATTTCCGGTGGCCCCGCTCGTCGTGGTCCTTGTCGTAGCGAATGAAATCGCCGCCGTTGAAGCCGTTGAAGCCCAGAGGATTGCGGAAGCCCAGAGGATTGATGCCCACGGGATGCTTCTCCATCAGCTCCTTGATGAACTGGGTATAGCCCTCTACGACCTGCTCCACCAGGGCATCGCCCTTCTCCTTGCTGGCCTTGGTGGGGTTGCCGATGACGCCGTAATCCAGGTCATCCTTCTCCAGCAGGGCGAAGGTGCCGTCAAAGTGGTACATCTGCCACTTGTGGGACATCTCGCCGGGCGCCTTCTTCCACTTGCCGTCCACCAGGGGCGTGCCGCCGCCGTCAATCGCCAGGTCCATATGAACCAGATCGCCATAGAGCGACAGAGCCATGGAAGTCTCGGCCTCGTCAGCGTGCCACATGAAGTCCTCCAGAACATTCTTGTTGTCGCCCAGGAAGTCATACCAGGTGGAAGCCACCGTGAAGTAACCCTCCATGCCCAGCTTGTGAACCGCCGTGATGAAGCTGCTGTCCGCGCCATGGGCAACCAGGAGGATAAACTTGTTGTAGCCCACATTGGAGGCGCCGGCAATGATGTCGTGAATCAGCGCAATGTTGGTCTCATAGTTCAGTGCAATGGTGGCCGGCATGCCCATGTGCATGTAGGGATGTCCGCCGTACATGGGGCAGGGCAGCACCGTGGCGCCGGAACGCTCGGCCACCTTGGCCGCCAGATGAATGGCGTTGAAGCTGTCCAGGCCGTTGGGGCAGTGCGGGCCGTGCTGCTCAATGGCACCCAGGGGGAGGATGGCCACGTCACAGACTTCTTTGGCATAGGCGATGTTCACGGGAGCGGTGTTGTTCTCAAAAAACACAGAGTCTCTCCGGTCCAGCTTAAACTGGGTCTGCTTCTTCATTTCAGCCATGATGTCAGTTTCCTTTCCTCAGTCAGAATTGATTTGTATGGATGGATTTGGCACGTTTTATAGACAGGCCGCCGGGCGGCCGGCCGTACTCAGGGTTTCAGCAGAATCTTGATGCGCATTTCCTTCTTGGCCCGGACCATGTCCACCACCTGAGGCAGCTCCTCCAGGGGCCGGCAGTGGGTAATCAGGGGCTTCACCTTCAGCTTGCCCTCGGCCATATAGCGCAGCACGGGTCCAAAGGAGTTGGGACTGGCCAGGGAACCTATCAGCTCCGCATCTTTGACAATCAGCGCGTTCATGGGAACGTCCACCATAGCGCCGTTGTACCAGCTCACCGCCACAATGCGGCCTGTGGGCTTCAGCGCCTGCACGGCGCTGTTCAGGGCGCTGTTGCTGCCGGATGTCTCAATGATGATCTCGGGACCTCCATCGGTCAGCTCCTTTGCCCGCTGAGCCACGTCCTCTTTGTGGTAATTGATGGTCTCCGCAATGCCGCACTCCTTGGCAATGGCCAGCTTTTCATCCCAGCTGCCGGCCACGATGACCTTGCTGGCTCCGGCAATGTTGGCAAGCTGGGCCGCCAGCTGTCCAATGGGTCCATCGCCGATTACCAGCACCTCCGCACCGGCGGGAATCCGGGCCTTGGTGACCGCGTACATGGCCGTGGCGGCGGGCTCCGCCAAGGCGGCTTCCTCCAGGCTCAGGCCCTCGGGAATCTTATAAGTATGGCGCTGGGGAACGGCCACATACTGGGCAAAGACGCCCTGACGGTTGCGGTAGGAACCGATCACCTCCCGGTTCGGGCAGAGGTTGTAATGGCCCTTGCGGCACTCATCGCACTCGCCGCAGCCCAGACTTACGTCGGAGGTCACCCGGTCTCCCACCTGGAAGCCCCGGACATTCCTGCCCACTTCCACCACCGTGCCGCTCCACTCGTGGCCGGGGATGATGGGATACTTGGTGTTGCCATTTTTGATGTGGACCATTTCCCCGGTGAGCAGCTCAATGTCCGTGGCGCAGAAGCCCGCATAGGAAATCTCCGCCAGAATTTCATCATCCTTGGGAACAGGTCTTGGAATTTCGGAGTACTCCATTTCCTCCGGCCGCATAAAACGAATGGCTTTCATCTCACTCATCAGGCGGACTCCTTTCTATATTGCAGCTCCTGCTTGCCGTTGATAATCTGAATTTCTCCCTGCCGGAAGCAGAGGGGCGCACAGCTCCCATTGTTCTCCAGCAGCCGGCAGAACTCCCCGGGGTCTCCGCCGTGCTCGGCGAAGGTCCAGAAATGGCAGGGCACGCCATACCGTGCGCCGCAGAGCCGGGCGGCCTCCGCCCCCTCGGCGGCATTCATATTGCCAAACCGGCCATTGATGGAGAGCATCGCGATATCCGGTTTGTATTCCGCCGCCTCCCGGATAATTTCCTCCCGGAACGCCGTGTCTCCGGAGAAGTAAGCCCGGCAGCCCCCCATTTCCACCAGGACGCCGATGGCGTCCGGCGCCATATCTCCATGGTCCGCCGTGATGGCCTGGATGTGGACCGCATGGTCCTGATAGCTGTCTCCCCGGTCCAGACGCCGCCGCCGCTCCGGGGCAATGCCCATGGAGGACAGCTGCTCCTGACAGCTGGACGGCCCCAGAAAGAGCGGCGCCTTCACTCCCCGGGCAATCTGGGGAATGGCTTCGTAATCGAAATGATCGAAGTGCAGGTGGGTCACCACATAGTAGTCCACCTCCAGCTCCTCCGGGGCCAGGAGAATGGGCGAGAGCCGCTTGAAGCCCCGGATTCTCTCACCGCAGTTGGTGAGGTAAGGGTCAATGACCAACCGGTTTCCCTCGGAATCCTTCAGGAGAAACCCGGCCTGACCCAGCCAGCAGACGGCCAGCTCATCGGGAGCAACGCTGACTCGCCGCAGGGTTTGGTGAAGATTCTTGTCCATGGAAGTCCTCCTTAATAGAGGCATCCCTCCAGCCAGGAATACCGCTCGTCAAACTGGACCTTGTACTTCTTGGTTTCGCCGGCCAAACCCCAGAGGAGGTAGGCCTGAGTTCCCGGCAGGGCCACCGTGGTGTGATAGCCGGTGGGCAGCGCTACGGCGGTGTTGTTTTCCTCGATCACGTTGACCTCGTCCCAGAGCTTCTCGGAGAAGTCCATGCTCAGGTCGTAGCCGTGCTGAAGAAGGCCGCCCTTGCCGGTGCCCTCGGAGGTCACCTGGAAGGAGAAGATCTCATCCAGAACGACTTCCTCACCGGGACGCTCGTAATCGTGCCGGTGGGCGGGGAAGCCAATCCAGCCGCCGGGAACCGACACCGTCTCGCCGACAATCAGCAGCTTGCTGATGTGATCGTTGTGTTTGCCGGGTTGGCCAAAGATAAACCGGTACTTCCGCTTGTAGATATATTCGCCGGGCTCGCCCTCTTCAATCTCTTCGGGCGGGCAGAAGTACGGGGCGTTGCCCTCTTCGCAGTAGGCGGTGAACACCCGGGCCTCCATGCCCTTCTCGCTGTAGAGCTTTACCTTGGCCTTGGGGGGAACATAGAGGGCGGTGGGCAGGTCGTCGTAAACATTGCCCCGGGTACCTTTGGCTCCGTCAATGACGGTCTTGCCCTCGTACTCCACCCAGCAGGTCACGTCGCCCTGCTGGAGGACAATGCCCTGTTCCTCCCCTGTGACGGTGTACTCCAACGTCTTCCCGGCAGGCAGCAGAATGCGGCCGAAGCCCATAAAGGTCATCTTGGAATTGCCCTTGGAGATGACGCTTTCATACCCCTCCAGGTCCTGGAAACGGTAAACGGTTGTATAAGACATGATGGTTTCCTCCTCAATGAAACATTACAGTTTGTTCACAGGATACGTGACGGTTTTCCCCTCCAGCACCTCCCGCACACCCAGTGCGCTGTCCATGGCCATAGCCCGGAGGGCTCCGGCGCTGAGGGCGGCGTTGTGGGGGGAGAGAATGACATTTTCCATAGAAAAGAGGGGATTGCCGGCGCTGGGGGGCTCCTGCTCAAAGACGTCCAGCCCCGCTCCGGCGATTTTCCCGGCTTTCAGCGCCTCGATCATAGCGGCTTCGTCAATGACAGGTCCCCGGGCGGCGTTGATGACAAAGGCGCTGGGCTTCATCATCTCAAATTCCTTGGCTCCTACCAGATGGAAGGTGGAGGGAAAGAGAGAGGTATGTACAATCACAAAATCTGCGGTCCGGTAGACTTCCTCTGCGGAAACCATGGTCACCGGCAGCCCCTCCACGTCCTTCTGCTCCACAAAGGGATCGCTGGCAATCATCCGGGTGTCGAAGCCGGACAGCTTCTTCACCACCATCCGGGAAATCTTGCCCATGCCAATGATACCAATGGTGCTGTCCTTCAGCTCAATGGTCTGGAAGGCATTGCGCTGCGCGAACTCCCCCTTCCGGGTAAGGCGGTCCATCCGCACGGTCCGCTTGCTCAGGGCCAGAACCAGCATGACAATGTGCTCCGCTACGGCGTTAAGATTGGAATAGGGCGCGTTTACAATCTGAATGCCTTTGGCTGTGGCGTGGTCCACGTCAATGTTGTCCACACCCATGCCGTGCTTGGCCACCACTTTCAGTTCCGGCAGCGCGTCCATGATTTCCGCCGTGATGTGGGCCGAGCGGATGAGAATGCCGCCGCAGCCCTGGGCCTGCTGGATGATGTCCTCCGGCTTTACGGAGGTCCCCTGGACCACCTCAAAGGCCTCTTTCAAATAGGACACCGCATCCTGGTGAATATGTTCTGTCAAAAATACCTTCTGCATACAATCCCTCACTTCCGGATGGCGTCCACAGCGCTCTTGCCCCATTTGACAATCATCCCCTGGTCAGAGGCCAGCAGGATGTACTGCACGCCCTTTTCTATCAGCTTTTTGGCCGCCTCAGGCGTTCCCGCCACGGTGCCCACGGCTTTGCCGGCCTTCAAGGTCTTGGACGTGATGGCCTCAATGGCGGCCTGCACTTCCGGATGACCCGGATTTCCCGGCACGCCGTAAGACTGCGAAAGGTCCATGGGGCCGATAAAGATAACATCCACACCCTCTACCTTCAAAACCTCGTCCAGGTTTTCCACACAGGTCTTCGTCTCACAGTGCGAGACAATCAGGGTGTTGGTGTTCGCGGTATCGATATACTCCTGCACGCCGCAGGTTCCGTACCCGCAGGCCCGGACGCTGGGAGACAGTCCCCGGACGCCCAGAGGCGTATACTTTACATAGGACACCAGATCCCGGGCCTCCTGCGCCGTGTCCACATTGGGCACCTGCACACCGGCGTAGCCCAAATCCAGGTTCTGGAGGATTTCCACCTGCTGGTTTTCCCGAACCCGCACCAGAGGCGTAATGCCCGCCGCATCAGCGGCCCGGACGATATTCGTCAGCTGTTCCCGGTCCACTGACACGTGCTCCGTATCCAGCACAAAGAAATCGAAGCCCGCCAGAGCCAGGAGCTCCACTACGGCCGGGTCCGTCAGCTTGACGAACGTTCCTATGGCGCTCTCTCCACGCTGGATTTTTTGTTTCAGCAAATTCTCGCGCATTCCACACGCTTCCTTTCCCACTGAATCTCGACCCGTTATAAAGCAAATCCCGTGCCAAAACGGCCAAGACCCCTCTTTCCAAAAAATCTTTGGGGAGAACTCCCGAAGGCTTTGGGGCGCGTTTGTGCGTTTCGCCGGAATTCCCGCCGCCGGAAACCGGGCCCGTCGGCTCATCAACCAAGGCACAGGCACAACATGTATGCAATTCCTCAGACAGACGTTGTTTTTCCGCACACGGGCCATACCGCATCCGCCGCCAAGCATGACAAACCCCCGGCCATCTTCCATGACCGGGGGCGGTAAGTCTCTTGACGCTCAGGCGCAGAAATCGACTGCGGCGGCTGCGGCAGAGGTGGCGTCAGCGGTGTAGCAGTCCGCGCCGATGGAGGCGGCAAAGGCCTCCGTCACCGGTGCGCCGCCCACCATAATCTTCACCTTGTCACTGATGTCCGAGGACCGCACGGCCTCTACCACGGACTTCATCTCGTTCATGGTGCTGGCCAGCAGGGCAGAACAGCCCACAATGCGGGCGTTGTGCTCCCGGGCGGCGTCCACAAAGGCCGACGCAGGCACATCCACACCCAGGTCTACCACCTTCAGACCCTTGCCTTCCATCATCATCCGCACCAGGTTTTTGCCAATATCGTGCAGATCGCCCTTGACGGTGCCGAGAATGACCGTGCCCTTCTCCTCCACACCGGCGTCCGCCAGCAGAGGGCGCAGCACCTCAATGCCCCGGTTCATAGCCCGGGCGGCTACCAGCACTTCCGGCACAAAGACCTCGTTGTTCTTGAACTTCGCGCCAATGATATTCATGCCCGCCAGCAGGCCCTCTTCCAGAATTGTCTGGGGGCTCAGGCCCTCTTCCACCGCCTGCTGCACCAGTTCCTTGACCTTCGGGGCCTTGCCCGCCTGAAGCTGGGCGCTGATCTCCTGTAAAAGCTCACTCATGATATCCGTCTCCTTTTAAAATTTTTGGCTCTCTTAAGGTGTTCTATCCTACCGTCCTAAAAGGCGGCAAATAACAAGTTTTCCGCATACCGCCGGGCAAATACCTGGTTCCCCGACAGCGGCATCTCCTTCCCGCGGGCCCGGATGACCTCCAGCGCCTTCCAGGCCTCCCGGTCCAGCAGCAGCGCCGCCGCCCCAGCCAGCGCTCCGTTTCCCATAACCGCCGCCCGTTTTGCCAGAGCTTGGGGAAACAGCCCCACTTTGACAGCACTGGTCAAATTCATGGAGTGTCCAAAGCCCCCGGCAATGCAGAACCGGTCCACTGCCTCCGGCGGCAGTCCCGCTGTCTGCAGCAGTGTGTCAATACCGGCTCGGAGGGCGGATTTTGCCAGCTGAACCTGACGCACATCCTCCTGCGTCACCCAGACGCTGGCGCCCGGCAGCTCCCAGGCCAGTTCCCCTTCCTGAAGCACCACACCAGCCTCGTTGCCGCACAGCAGCCCTGATTCATCCAGCACGCCCCGTTCCAGCATCATCCGCACAGCATCCAGAATGCCGGAACCGCACACGCCTGCCGGAACACAGTTGGCCATTACCTGAATGCCGGTATCCCCCTCCGCCGTCTGCCAGACAGCGCTGACCGCTCCGGGTCCCGCCGGCATTCCGAAGGCAAGGCCTGCGCCCTCGAAGGCCGGACCCATGCCGGTGGAGGCACAGATCATCTGCCCGCTGCAGCTGAGAATGATTTCGCCGTTCGTGCCCAAGTCCACCAGAAGGGCCGTCTCCCCGGGAAGCCCCGGCAGACCTGCGGCCAGTGCCGCACAAAGGGCATCCGCCCCAATGTAAGCCCCCAGGCAAGGAGGCAGATACACCGGCGCCCCCCCCAGAGAATACCGGCTCTCCCCGCCGAAAAGCGCCTGGGGAACAAAGTTCTCCCCATCCCCTTCGGTGGGCAGGCGTTCCCAGAAATGAAGCATCGCCGTGTTGCCCGTGAGCACCACCCGGTCCAGCTTTCGAATCCCCGCCTGTTCCATACACAGGGCGGCCATGTTTTCCACTTGGGCGTGAAGGATATCCTCCAGCAGTTCAGGGCCGTTCTGGCGGGCAAAATCCACCCGGGAGAGTACATCCGCGCCAAACCGGGCCTGCCTGTTCGGCTGGAGGATTTCTCCCCGGAGACTTCCGTTCTCCAGGTGGTAGAGCCGTATCGCGATGGTGGTTGTCCCCACATCCACGGCAGCTCCCCAGCCCTGTTCCGTCAAGCCATGGGGCGGCAGCACGGCGGAAAGATTTTCCCCGCCGGTCCAGAGGGGATAGATGCACACATTCCCCACCGCCCGGGCAAAGCAGGCCAGCCGCACACCGGCGGAACGCTCCCCCTGAAGGAGAAACGCCTCCTCTTCCGCGCCCATGGGGGTGAGACTCCCGGTGCAGAACACCCTGCACTTCCCGCAGATGCGGTTTCCGCCGCAGGGGGCGGGAAAGGGGGCGCCGGTCTGGGCCAGCAGATCCCAAAGGGAGGTCTCGCCGTCAAAAGGCACACGCCACTCGTTGCTTCCCAGAATGACCGAGGCCACGCCGGACATAGAAGTTTCCCTCCTTTCTGCCGTCTTTGGCGCTATCATAGCCCCTGGAAAAGCACTTGTCACGAGCGTTTGCAAAATATCATAATAAATTGATAAAAAACGCAAATTCTTTCTACAGATCCTTCTCTCCGCCGCTTTACCGCTCGCAGCGTGTGCAACAGCAAAATATATTGTTGCGTTTTTGCATACACCTCAAAAAAGTACCCACAAATCTGCACAAGCTCATGCACGGAAACGGCGGATTTTCCGGGAAAATCCCGGCGGCTTTCACAAAAGCATCTCAGCACTTTTAGACGAGTCTCTAAAGTTCCGTGTCTCCATCCTCCTGACGGCTGACTTGGCACATCTTTTGCTTTGTAATAGCGCTTAGAAGGAGGTTTCGCCAGGCGGTTTATCGGATTTCCACTCCGTTCCGCCGCCGGCCGGTTTGCCGGACGTCATGCAAGCGCCGGGCGGGGCCCTTACTAAGCCCAGAGGAGGAACCGCCGTGAAACAAGAGTCCGGCTTTGACAGTGCGCTGGTCAAAAGCTGCGCCCGTTCCTTTTCCGCCGCCTCCCAACTGGGAACGGTAGTCTCTCTGGCCGACGGCCAAAGTCTGGCCGCCTTCGGCTCTTACACCTGCGAATCCTGTTCCATCTGCCGTCTGGCGGGTCATCCCCAGACCCTGTGTGCGCACATGCGGGTCTACGGCATGGGGGAGGCCGAGCGGTTCGGAGGGCGGTACGTCTATCTTTGCCCCCTGGGACTGACCTGTTTTACCGTACCCATTCTGGGCGAAAGCGGACCGGAGGCTTCCATCACCGCCGGCCCCTTCCTCATGGTCGACCCCCAGGACTATCTGCGCAGCGACCTGCTCCCCCGTCTGCGGGGAGGGAAGCCGGAGGGTCTGGCGGAGGCTGTGGCCGGTATCCCGTCGGTTTCCGCCGCCCGGGTGGAGGACCTGTCCCACCTGCTGTTCCTCAGCGCGGCATTCCTGAACAAGACCGGCGCCGCCCGCCGCATGCTGGACCTGCAGGAGTCCCTCTCCATTCAGCGTCACGTCTCCTCCCACATTGCGGCCCTGAAAAACGCAGAGCCCACCCCCTACCCTTTTCAGACGGAAAACGAGCTTCTGCGCTGCGTGGCCCATCTGGACCGGGAAGGAGCGGGACAGCGGCTCAACGAGCTGCTGGGCTATATTTTCTTCTCCCTGGGGGGAGATTTCCAGCTGGCCAAATCCCGCATCTGCGAGCTGTTGGTGCTGCTGTCCCGAACGGCCGTCACCGCCGGCGCGGACCCGGACGCCATGCTGCTGCTGACCCACGAATACATTCAAACCATCCCCCGCATCTCCGGCGCGGACGAGCTGTGCGTCTGGCTGACCCGGGTAGTCAACCGCTTTGTGGACCAGCTATTTGAGTTCTCCGGCGTGAAGCACGCGGGCGTCATCCACCGGGCAGTCCTCTACATCCGGGCCCATCACGCGGAGAAAATCTCCCTGGAGGATGTGGCCCGTTCCGTCTATCTCTCACCCACCTACTTCAGCCGGGTCTTCAGCCAGGAGACCGGCAGCACCTTCAACGCCTACCTCAACGGCGTCCGGGTGGAATCCTGCAAGAGCCTGCTGCTGGACCCCTCTCTTCAGCTGCTGGACGTAGCCCTGGCGGCAGGCTTTGAGAGTCAGAGCTATTTTACGAAGGTATTCAAGAAATACACGGGATTCTCCCCTCTGCAATACCGGGAAAAGCTCCTGAAGGAGCCCCCCTCAATCAAGAAAGGAAGCGAGTTTTTATGTCCACCCTGAAAGAACGCAACGCCCAGCGCCTCCAGCAGAGCATCACCGGCCAGCGCCCTGACGGCCACGCGGTATTCAACTTTTACACCTATCCCTTCTTCCAGGCCGCCACAAATGTAGACCTGGACCAGTATTTCCACAACCCCAAGGCCTGCTTCGAGTCCCAGCTGGAAGCCCTGGAGCTGCTGGACGGCTGCGGCAACCTGGTTCCGGACATGGGCGCCGTGGCGGAGACCAGCGCCCTGGGCGGCACGGTCCGCTTCGATGAACACGGCTACATCTCGGTCAAGCCGGCGGAAATTGAGGAGCTGGACGACGTTCTTGCCATCAAGCCCGGCGACCCCTACGGGGACAACTATATGCGCCGCGCCCTGGAAACCCTGGAGTACATGGTGCAGCACTGCCCCGACGGCTACAAGGTGAACCCCCACGCCATCATGGGTCCTTTCACCGTAGGCGCACAGCTGCGGGGCATCAGCGATTTCTGTGCCGACACCATTGGCGAGCCGGATCTGGTGCAGGCCATTTTAGACCTGGTCATCGAGACGCAGATCAACTTCCTCCACGCGCAGGAAAAGATTCTTGGCGGTCCCCTGCATCACATTCTGGTGTGTGACGACCTCTCCGCCTTCCTCAGCGCCGCGTCCTATGAGGAAATTATCCTGCCGTCTTACGACAAGCTCTTTGCGGAGTTCCCCCACACCCAGCGCTGGCTTCACAATGACTCCACCGCCCGCCACGTGGCCCACCTCATTCCCAAGGCGGACATGGTGGCCTGGCAGTATCACCCCAGCATCACGCCGCAGGACGCTCTGGAGCTGACGGACAACAAGGTCACCCTATTGGGCGGACTGGCGCCGGTGGAGCTGGCGGGCCTGACGGTGGAACAGACCATTCAGAAGTGCAACGAGGTGATCGACTCCTTCCAGGGCAATCCCCGCTGCGTTCTGGCGGCAGGCGGTTCCATCAACCAGGTTCCCATTGAAAATCTGAAGGCTATGTTCCAGGTGGCGGACCAGAGGAAAATTTGACCCGCGCTTTCCTCTTTACAAGCGCCACTGCTATTTGATATCATGGGCGGGAGGAATTCCTCCCG
>JAAWLO010000126.1 GCA_022797935.1 Oscillibacter sp.
GCGTCCTTCTCCGCCTGGGCGGCGTTGGCGTCCAGGTTTCCGTTCAGCAGGCTGATGCCGTTGAAGTTGGCGGAATCCGCAATACGGTTGATTTCCTCTTTCAGCGCGTCCATTTCCTTGTTCAGGTTCACGCGGTCCACAGGATCGTCATAAGTGCCGTTGGCGGACTGGGTGGCCAGGTAATCCATGCGGTTGAGCATGTCCTGGATCTCCTGCATGGCGCCCTCGGCGGTCTTTACGAGGCTGATGCCGTCCTTGACGTTCTTCTGAGCGGCGTTCAGACCGGTGATCTGCGCACGCATCTTCTCAGAAATAGCCAGACCGGCGGCGTCGTCACCGGCGCGGTTGATCTTGTAACCAGAAGAGAGCTTCTCCAGGTTCTTGGACAGAGCGCTGGTGTTGGTGTTGTAGTTGCGGTAGGCATTCATAGCCATAATATTGTGTTGGATACGCATGGGATTGAACTCCTTTCAAGTCTATTAATGTGCCCCGGAAAATCCTTTCTCCCAGGCACAGGTCGTGGAGCGCTTCCCCCTGGGCCGCTGTGGCCACGGCCACCCAGGGTTTCACGCGGGACTGTATTTCAGCCGGCCTAGGACCGGGTGAAAACCAATTAAAATTCTCCCCTCCCCTTTTCCGGGGAACAGGGCGGAAAGAGCACATCCAGCTTCTCCCGAATCCGCCGGACCGTCTCCGGTTCTGTGGGCTCCAGCTCCTCCAGCAGAGCCCGCAGCCCGGCCAGCGCCCGCTTCTTCTCCCCGTTCCAGGGCAGCTGGCGGACGAAGTGCTCCGGCGTCTCCCGCAGGCAGGCGGGCCGGGGGGTCCCTGCCCGCTCCAGCACTGTGCCCCGCACCACCGGCACCTCCCGGGGGGCATGCACCAGCAGCTGGACCCGTTCGCCGTGGAGGCGGTCGTACTGGACCACCGTATCGCTGCCGACGGTGAAGTACTCACCGGCTTTCAGGGATAGGAACAGCATGGATACTCTCCTGTTTTCCGGGCCCCGAGGGCCCTCTCTTCAGCATATTAAGATAATATTATGCTGAGTGGACTGCCTCGCCTGGAGGCTTCCGGCGTTCTCCGCCGTCTCTTCTTCCCGCCGGACGGCTCTTCTGGGGAACGCTGATTTCATGGGCAACCCGCCGCAAACATCCTGTTGTCCATCAAATCAGCGCTTCCCGCCGTTCCCGTGGGCCTTCACCGCCGTCCCGGGCGGCAAAACGGGGTATCTTTTCCCCGCCGTTCTATTCGGTGTCAGCCCGCCTTCCGGCATTGGGCCAGACCCATGTCCCGGAGATTCCGGGCCGTATTGGCGTCCCGGTCCAGCTCCGCCCCGCAGGCGGGACAGCGCCAGAGTTTTTTTCCAGGAGCCAGGTCCTTGTTTTCCGCCCCGCAGCACTGGCAGGTCCGGGCCGCCGGGGCATAGGGTTCCACGGTCACGTACCGCTTTCCCTGGCGCTCCAGCTTATAGCGCAGGCAGTCCCGGAAGCGGCCGAAGGCCCGTTCCTTCACCCGTCCGCCGCCCCAGCGCTCCGACAGCGCCGCCAGATCCGTTTCCCGCAGGCACACGGCTTCCCAGGCGTTGGCTATCCGCCGGGATTCCTGGTGCGCGAAGTCCTTTCTCTGGTTGGCGATATGCTCCTGCTGAAGACGGATTTTCTGAAGCTGCTCCCGGTAGTTCCGGGACCCGGGCTCCATCCGGGCCAGACGGCTTTGCAGCCGCCGGAGCTTTTCCGTCCCCAAGGGGGGAAGCGCCGGGCTCTGTCCCTGGCTGTCCGTATAAAACCGGGCGGGACTGAAATGGAGGCCCAAGGTCTCCTCCGGCCCGGGCAGAGGCCGGGGCGCGGGGGCCGGGAGGCCCATGTCATAGGAGATGGCGCAGAAGTACTTGCCGGACCGGGTCTTGCGGATGGTGACCAGCCGCAGGTTCCAGCCGGGCTTGGGCTTCCGGTAGACCCGGGCGGGCACGAGACCCAGCTTGGGCATCTGGAGACCCCGGTCCGTCAGGCGGATGGAGGGTCCGGTGCGGTATTGACGGCAGTAGACCGTAAAGCTGTCTTTCCGGGCCTTCTTTGTCTTGAACCGGGGCGGGCCAAAGGCCTCCGGATTCCGGAAGAAGTCCAGATAGGCCCGCCGCAGCTGCTGGTGTACCGTGCAGAGGGGTTGGCTGTCCACCTCCCGGAGGAAAGGGGCCTCCCCTTTGTAACAGGCCGGGGTGGGAATGTGCTGAAGGCCTGTGGCGGCGTAAAATTCCTGGGCGTCGGCCAGCATGTGGTTCCAGAGCCAGCGGCAGCAGCCGAAGGTCTTTTCCAGCAGGAGGGTTTGGTCCGGCGCGGGATGGAGGCGGAACTGAAGGGTAGTATAAACGCCGCCCGTTTTCGTCCCCATGTCTGCCGCCTTTCCGGTTCCGTTTCGGAAACCTGTACCTTCCTGAACAAGCTTTCCTGTGCCCTACAACCATATCTTCGGCCAGACTTCTCCGGAACTTAAGCCCCTTTCGGAAATTTTTTTAAGCCCTTGTTTTCAGTTTGGAAAGGTACAGGTTTCCAAACCGGCCCGCTTCTTTTTTTGTCCGCCCGGACTCTCAGAAATCAATTAAATAAGGTATCCGAGCCGGTCTCCCCCTGGGAGGCCGGCTTTTTGCTGCCGTTTTTTTGCCGGTGACATGGGGAATTTGAAAAAAATAAAAAAATTTTCGGGTTTGTTGCACGCTTCCATGCAACTTTCCCCCTCTGGAGCCCCTTTATTGTAAGGAGGTGTTTGGAAACATGAATACACAGGAACAGCGCAGACGCTTCTGCCAGGCCTTTCTGCGGACCATGGACCCAGAGGAGGCGGCCCGGGGCCTGGGGGCGGACGGCTATGCGCTGCTGTCCAGCCGGAGCGTACTGCGGCAGCTGGACCGTCTCCGGACGGCAGGCACGGACGCCCTGCGGCGGGAGGATGTTCTGCGGCGTCTGGCACAGCTGGCCTTCGGCCGGGCTAACGGCGCGGCCCTGCTGGCTCTGCGGCCCGGCGAGGCGGACCCTCGGACGCTGGACCTCTCCGCCGTGTCGGAGCTGCGGGTGACGGACAAGGGCGGCGTGGAAGTCAAGCTGGCGGACCGGGTCCGGGCTCTGGAGACGCTTTACCATCTCCTGGCAGAAAGGGACGGCGCAGGCGGCGCGGAAGACCTCTATCAGGCCCTGGCGGACGCCGCAGGACAGCTGGAGGGAGGAGACGGAGATGGCGCGTAAGGGCCTGACCTTCTCCCCCAAGCAGCTGCGGGTTCTGACATGGTGGATGGATCCCAGCTGGGACGCGCTGATCTGCGACGGGGCGGTCCGCAGCGGGAAGACCTTTTCCATGGGGCTGGCCTTCTTTCTCTGGGCCCAGGCCCGGTTTGACGGACGGCAGTTCGGCCTCTGCGGAAAGACGATTTCCTCGGTCCGGCGGAATCTTCTGGCGGAGCTCTCCCCCTTTCTGCGGAGCCTGGGGATGGACCTGCGGGAACGGCGGGGAGAACATCTGGTAACGGTCCGGTTCGGGGGCCACGAGAACCGGTTTCTGCTCTTCGGTGGGCGGGACGAGTCCAGCGCGGCCCTGATTCAGGGCAGCACCTTGGCGGGCGTTCTGCTGGACGAGACGGCCCTGATGCCCCGGTCCTTTGTGGAGCAGGCCATTGCCCGGTGCAGCGTGCCGGGGAGCCGCCTGTGGTTCAACTGCAACCCGGAGGGTCCCCAGCATTGGTTTTACCAGGAGTGGGTGCGGAAGGCCCGGGAGCACCGGGCGCTCCGCCTCCATTTCACCATGGACGACAACCCGGCCCTGTCGGAACGGGTTCGGGAGCGGTACCGGCGGAACTATTCGGGGGCCTTTTACCGGCGGTTTGTCCTGGGGGAATGGACCGCCGCCCAGGGGCGGATTTATGATTTCTACGATACGGAACGGGACCCGGAACCCCTGCCTCCGCCGGGACCCTACGAGGCCTGGCGGGTCTCGGCGGACTACGGCACGGTGAATCCGGCTTCCTTTGGCCTGTGGGGCCTGCGGGACGGGATTTGGTACCGGACGGCGGAATATTATTACGACTCCCGGCAGCAGGGGGCCCAGAAGACGGACGCGGAATACGCCGATGACCTGGAGCGCCTGACGGCCGGGCGGAAGATACAGCGGGTGATTGTGGACCCGTCGGCAGCCAGTTTTCTGGAGGTTCTGCGCCGCCGGGGCTTCCCGGTGGCGCGGGCCAGCAACCAGGTGCGGGACGGCATCCGGGTGACGGCGGACCTCCTGCGGCAGCGGCGGATTGTGCTCTGCGGCACCTGCGCGGACTGTCTGCGGGAGATGGCACAGTACCGCTGGGACCCTCGGGGAGACGGCGACGCCCCCCTGAAGCGGGAGGACCACGCCATGGACGACCTGCGGTATTTTGCCATGGACCTGGCGGGGGAGGAGACGGACGCCTTTGCGGTGCTGGCGGTGGAACGTTGGAAAGGAGATGAGGGCCTTTGATGGGTCTTGGGCGGAAAAAGCGCCGGGAGGATTCACCGCCTCCGGCGGTGCAGCTCCGGAATTGGGAGAGCCATCCCTTCGGGCTTCTGCAGGATTACGCGCCTCTGCGGAAGGGGGAGGCCCGGCTTTACCGGGCGGTCCGGGAGGCGGTGCCGGTGGTGGACGCGGCGATTTACAAGCTGGTGCGGCTGACGGGCGGAGTCCGGGTTCTGTGCCGGAACGGGAAAACGGAACGGGCGCTGGAGGAATTTCTCCGGACGGTGCCCACAGGACGGGGGCAGTATGGACTGAACGCCTTTCTCGACTGCTACCTGGACTCTCTGCTGACCTGCGGGCAGGCGGTGGGGGAGATTGTGCTGGCGGCGGGGAGCCGGGAAATTGCGGCGCTGCTGTGCGGGCGGGCGGAGGACATTGCCCTGCGGGAGGGGCGGCATCCCCTGGAGTTCACGGTCTGGGGGCCCAATGAAGCGGGGCGGATGGAGGAATTGCCCTATCAGGATCTGATTCTCTTCACGCCGCTGAATCCGGAGACCGGAAATCCCTATGGGGTGTCGCTGCTGCGGTCACTGCCCTTCCTGTCGGATATTCTATTGAAGATTTACCACGCCGTGGGGGTGAACTGGGAGCGGTGCGGGAACATCCGCTTCGCGGTAACCTGTCCCGGCGGGGACGGCGCCGCCGAACGGGGGCGGATGCTGGCGGGAGAGTGGTCCCGGGCCATGCGGGAGAGCCGCCGGGGGGCAGTGCGGGACTTTGTCGCCGCAGGTGATGTACGGATTCAGGTAATCGGCGCGGATGCGCCGGTGCTGGACAGCGAAATCCCGGTTCGGCAGATTCTGGAGCAGCTGGTGGCAAAGACGGGGATTCCCCCCTTCATGCTGGGGCTGAGCTGGAGCTCCACGGAGCGGATGAGTTCCCAGCAGGCGGATATGCTCACCACGGAGATTACCGCCCTGCGGCGGACGCTGACTCCGTTGGTGGAGCGGATTTGCAGGCTTTGGTTCCAGCTGCGGGGGGAGGAGGCTTCCTTTGACGTCCTTTGGGATGATATCAACCTTCAGGACCAGGTGGAGGAGGCCAGGGCGGAGCTCTATCGTGAGCAGGCGAGGCGCATTCGCCTGGAGAATGACCTCCGGTCGGGTGGGGAGGTTTTCCCGTGAGGGGAACCTTCTTTTTCCCCGCAGGGGAAGGTTTTTTTCTCCGATAGGAGGATTTTGCTTTTTCCCGAAGGGGGAAGTCTGTACCTGCCCTGACGGGCGGGGGAATGCCAGCCAGGATGCTGGCTGGTTCAATGCACCCCCCATTTTCTCTTTTTGGTTGCGCCAAAAAGAGAAAACGGGCCGTGCACGGTCCAAAAGAGAA
>JAAWLO010000127.1 GCA_022797935.1 Oscillibacter sp.
CTTCCTTCACCGAGGCAAGGTCTTGCTTCATCAAGGAGACTTCTTCCTTCACCGAGGCAAGGTCTTGCTTCATCAAGGAGACTTCTTCCTTCACCGAGGAGACTTCTTCCTTTACCGAGGCAAGGTCTGACTTTAAGAAGGAAACGTCTTCCTTTACCGAGGAAAGGTCTTCCCGGATTTCAGCCTGTCCGGTCTCCAGCCTGTCCAGCCGGCCTGCAATGCCTTGGAGTATTTGCAGAATCTGTTCTTCATTGCTCATGCGATCACCTCGCCCTTATTATACGGTGCCGGGATTGGGTTGTCAAGAAATCTCTTCCTGTACCGAAAGACCCGCCGCAGACAGGTGGTGTGTCCATTCACCGGCCGGAGCGGAAGAACACCCGAAGCTTTCCGTCCGGGCCGGGGATTACCTCGGCGTCCACCTCGTAAAGCGCGGATAAGCGTTCCGGCGTCAGCAGCTCCTGGGGCGTGCCGCTGCATACCGCCCGGCCGTCCTTCAGGGCGTAAAGCCGGTCGCAGTACATAGCCGCCAGATTCAGGTCGTGAATCGCGGCAACCACCGTACAGCCCAAAGCCTTGACCAAATCCATCAGCTGAAGCTGGTATTTGATGTCCAGATGGTTGGTGGGCTCGTCCAGAATCAGCACATCGGTCTGCTGAACCAGCGCACGGGCAATCAGCACCCGCTGCTTTTCCCCGCCGGAGAGGGTGGAAAAGCCCTGCTCCCGCAGCCCGGCCAGCCGGGTCCGTTCCAGAACGGCGTCCACCATCGCGCGGTCCTCCCGGCTGTCCGCCTCCAGCAGCCGCTTCCGGGCCTGACGGCCCATCATAACAACCTCTTCCACGGTGAAGTCAAAGCCGCACTCGTGCTCCTGTACCACCACAGCCAGCTTCTGTGCCATATCCCAGTTGCTCATGGACAGCAAATCCGCTCCCAGAAGCCGGATCTCGCCGCCCTGGGGCCGCAGGACCTTGTATACCTGCTTGAGAAAGGTGGATTTTCCGCTGCCGTTGGGGCCGATAATGCCCACAAATTCTCCCGGCCCGGCCTGGAAGTCAATGCCCCGCAAAATCGGCCGGTCGGAGACGCCGAAGGCAACCTGTTTTGTTGACAGCATAACCGTCCCTCCTACTGAAAGGCGTAGCGGCGCGCCCGAATCATCCACAAAAACAGCGGCGCACCCAGAAAGGCGGTCAGAATCCCCACGGGAATTTCCGCCGGCGGATGCAGCATCCGGGCGCCCACGTCCACCCAGATCATGAAAATGGAACCCACCAGAGCGGCCAGGGGAATCAGCCTCCGGTGGTCCGGGCCCACAACGGAGCGGACCATATGGGGAATGACCAGCCCCACAAAGCCGATACAGCCGCTGACGGATACCGCCGCAGCCGTCAGGAGGGCGGTCATGAGAATCAGCAGCCTGCGGACCCGGTTCAGGTCCACGCCCAGGGTAACGGCGGAGCTGTCCCCCATCATCATGGCGTTCAGCGGCTTCGACAGGGCCAGCATGCCCAGGCTGCAGGGAAGCAGCAGCAGGGCCAGCGGCGGGATGTCCGTCCAGTCCGCGCTGCCCAGCCCGCCCAGCATCCAGAAGGTGGCCTCCCGGATGGCGGCGTCGTTGGGGGCGGTATAGACCAGGTAATTGGTGGCGGCGCCGAACAGCGCGGAGGCGGCCACGCCCACCAGAATCAGCCGGACAGGCGTGACCGGGCCGCCGGAGCGGGACAGGACGCAGACCAGCAGAATGGACAGCAGCGCCCCGCCGAAGGCCCCGGCGGAGACGGTCAGCTTTCCCGTGGGAAGCCAGATGCCCACCAGCATGGCCAGCACAGCGCCCAGAGACGCGCCGGAGGAGATGCCCAGCACATAGGGGTCCGCCAGGGGATTTTTGGTGAAGGCCTGCATTCCCACGCCGGACAAGGCCAGGGCCGCGCCCACCAGCATACCCAGCAGCACCCGGGGCGCCCGGAGGAACCACACAATGTTCTGCGTGCTCTCCCGGATGCCGGCAGGCGGCTCCCCCAGGCCGAAGCGCCCAAGAAAACGGCTCCCTATGACGCGCCACACATCCTCAAAGGCAATGGAAACCGGTCCTATGGCGATTCCCAGGATGATGGACGCCGCCAGCAGAACCGCCAGGAAAAGGCAGGCGGCAGCCGTATGCGCTTTCACCGCGCGGCAAAGCTTCCGCATACCGGTTACGAAAAGCAGTCGGGGTGAAAGGCACGGGCAAACCGCTCAATGGTGCTGCCGGTCATGGAGCAGGCAAAGGACTCGCAGAGGGTGACGGAGGTGATGCGGCCGTTCTGAATGGCTGGAATGGTGGCCAGGGCGGGATTTTCCGTCAGCTCCGCCAGCTTCTGTTCCAGGCTGGCGCCTTCGTAGTCGTTGATTACAATGACCTCCGGCGCGCGGGCAATGATTTCCTCCCAGCTGACCGTGGCCCAGGTGGTGTCCAGGTCGTTGAAGATGTTCTCTCCGCCGGCGTGCTGAATCAGCTTGGAGGTGAAGTTGTTGCCGCAGGTATAAGCGCCGCCCTCCTGGGCCATGTCATAGACAAATACCCGGACCGGTTCTGTGTCCGCGACGGCCTCCTCCACGGCGGCAATCTGGTCTTTCATGGCCTGGACCACTGCTTCCGCCCGGTCCTCCACCTGGAAAATGCGGCCCAGGTTGTAAAAATCCTGGTAGACCACATCCACATCCGCGCCCACGGTATAGCCCTCTATGGAAGACAGAGACATAACGCCGTAGCCGCTGAGGGTGTCATGAGCGGTGTTGTATTTGTCGGAGAAGGAGCTGGAGCGGCCATAGACAAAATCCGGCTCCAGGGCGAGAAGGGCTTCCAGGGAGATGGCGGTGTCCGCCGCGGCGGGAATCGCCTCGTATTCCGCGCGCCATTCCGGGTTGACGGGAGAATTGTTGAAGGCGGTGGCAATGATTTTACCGCCCAGTCCCAGGGCCATCAGCTGGTCCCCGGCGTTGGGGTTGCAGGCCACCACGGTTTCCGGCACATGGGTGAAGGTGACTTCCTGACCGTCCTTGGTGACCAGGGTAAAGGGGAAGGCGTTCTCCGGCGTGCCGGCGTCCGGGGCGGAGGGATCCGTGTCCTCCGGCGTGCCGGTGTCCGGGGCGGAAGGAGCCGCGCCCGGAGGCGGAGGGTCGGTCTCCGCCTGCCCGCAGGCGGCCAGGCAGAGGAGCAGAAGGGCGGAAAGCAGCAGGGACAGCATCCGGTTTTTCATGACTGAGACTCCTTTCAGAATCGATGGTGGCATCCGTTCCCGCCTGACGGGGGAAAGGGTGTGGTTTCCGCTTCATCCGGCGCAGCGGCGGAGAAAGAAAAAACAGGCCATCTCTGTGCAGCAAAAAACACAGGAATGACCCGTTTTGTCAATACCCAACTGGATTGTTCCGCTCCAAATGCACGTGGAAACCGGGAACAGTCTGGCAGGCAAGTCTTCTGGCTCTGGGTTCCTTGCGTCAGCGGCCTTCCCGGCGCGGCGCGCCAGTGGCATATTCGCTTCCGTCCCCCCATTACAGCGGCGGCTCCGCGCGGGATTTGCACCCGGCTTCCTTCTTAGCTCCCGTTCCGAAAAACGGGAGACCTGCGCTGTTTTCCATTATACGGATGGAGCCGAATCTTGTCAAGAGCGATTTTTCCTGGGGGGGGTCCCCGGGCAGGCTCTGGCGCGGAGGCGGCGGTCCGTGCCGGTGATGCGGTTTTTCCGGTCCTGCGGCGGGAGCCGGACCGGGAAAAAGAACGGCGGCGCCGGATACCGGTACCGCGTTGACTGTATCAGCAGAGAGACATCTGATACCCTGCCGCTGCTGTGTCATCAGCTGTGCGGGCGCCTCACCCTTGTCAAGCATGTCCGCCGCCTCAACGCCATGATAGAGCGGCGGTATTCGGCTGTCAAAAAGCTCCTCCTGCCGGAAGCTCGTGTCCCGTCAAAACAGCTGAATTCAACCGTTTTCTCAAGGGCTATCTTTGTCGGAATATCCAAATGACAAAACTTTCCGCCCTATGATACACTAAAGACGATACTCTGTGGCAGGGCTCAGGGCCCTGAACGATTATAAGAAGAGGTGATTTCATTGGCAGGACAGGTGTACCGCATGATCCAGACCATCATCACACAGAAATCCAAGGGAAACACGGTGATTGCCAGCAGCATCAAGACAAAGATGTATCTGAAGGGAATCGCGGTGGACAAGTATACCCTGACGTCTCCGGATGACTTGGCCGTAGCCCAGAAGGTCCGGGAAGTGGCGAAGGAATTCGGCGTCACCGTCTGAGACGGCGCGCCCCCCCGGCGGAACCCCCAATTTGACGATTGATGATTATTTGCTAGAAAGGCGGGATTTACATTGGCCATTCGAACTCTCTCCCTGAAAGGAACTGACAGCCAGGACGTGGCCCGGCAGGCCCGGGAGTCCCTGGCGGATTTTCAGCCGAAGCTTCTGCTGTTTTTTGCCTCCAGTGAATACGAGGGACCCTGCGGGGCCCTCCAGGAGGCCTTTCCCGACAGCGCGGTGATCGGCTCCACTTCCCACAGCGAGTACTGCGGCGGCAGCTATACCAGCGGCTCGGTCAGCCTCATGGCTATGGACCGGGAGAGCGTGGAGGACGTGTGCGTGCGGGTGGTGGAGGACATTGCCGGGGAACCGGACCTCTGCCCGGTGCTGGATGGCATGCGGGATTATTACGGCGGCGAGGAGGAGCTTCTCACCCATTACGAGCGCTATGTGGGAATCGTCCTCTTTGAGTCCGGGGCGAAGGCGGAGGAGATCTTCATGGACCGCCTGGGCACCGCCACGGATATCCTCTTTGTGGGCGGATCCTCCTCCGCGGGGGACCGGGGCGAGTCCCTGGTGTACGCCAACGGCAAGGCCTATTCCGGCGCGGCGGTGCTGGCCATGCTGAAGACTGTCAAGGGTTACGACGTGCTGAAAACCCAGAGCGCCCACATCTTCTCGGAGCGGAAGCTCTTGGTGACCAAGTCCGACCTGAAGAACCGGATTCTCTACGAGTTTGACAACCGCCCCTGCGGCGAGGTCTACGCCGAGGTTCTGGGCGTTCCCCAGGAGAAGATTGCGGATTACTTCGTCTCCAACCCCCTGGGCATGGTGGCCGGGGAGGAGATTTTCGTCCGGACCTTCAACGAGATTCGGGACGGCGGCATTACCCTCCACTGCGGCATCCCCGAGGGCACGGAGATCAACGTGCTGAAAATCGGCAATATTGTGGACGACACCCGGGCCGCCCTGGACGCGGGCATCCCCGCTCCCGTGGCCGGTGTGGTGAACTTCAACTGCCTCTACCGCACCCTGGAAATCCTCAGCGAACAGCAGGTGGAGCCCTACTGCGCCCTCTTTGGCCGGTATCCCAGCATTGGCTTCTCCACCGCCGGCGAGGCCTTCCTGGGCCACATCAACGAGACCTCTACCATTCTGGTGATTAAATAAACCGGAGGGAAGGGAAGACATCAGGCTGGCGAAAACGGGTTTTTCGCCAGCCTGTGTGAGTTTTTCAGAGGGGCGGGAAAACCGGTTTCCGCCGGGTTTCCTTCCCGTTCCGGCAGAGGCGGGGGAAAGGAACCCGGTGAAAATAGACTGGTATTTCCAGGCGGGCTGTGGTATACTATGAAGTTATAGCCAGCGCAGTTGAAAAGAATCCCGTGGGATTCTTTTCAACGAACCGCCGCAAAGGCGGCGGTTCGAGCCGCATAGCGGCTGTCTGCGCCTGGCTTCCTAGGAAACGCAACTGCGCTCCGCGCAGCGGCGGACCCCTGGTCCGCCGGTTGAAAAGGAGTGGGTACTCCTTTTCAACTGCGTTGACTATAA
>JAAWLO010000128.1 GCA_022797935.1 Oscillibacter sp.
CCCCCCGCAGGGTGGGGGGAATGCTCAAGGGGGGACCGCAGTCCCCTCTTGATTGGCGGCGGAGGAAATGGAACGGAATGGATGCCGCCGCACCGCGGCGGCGTAATGGAGTGGAATTTCCGACGCCGCTATGGGTGGCGCGGACAGGTTGCGGTCAGACGGCAGTACACTTCTGAAAGCTGCGGCCAGTTGACCAGACGCCACCAACTTTCAAAATAATCGCCCCGCCGGTTTTGATACCCCAGATAATACGCGTGCTCCCACACGTCACAGCCAGTCAGCGGAATCAGCGGCTGTACCGTATCCTGATTCGCAGTCTTAACCACCGACAAACGCCCTTCCTGACCACAGGCCAACCACGCCCAGCCGGACCCAAACTGCCCCAGCGCCGCCGTCTTCATGGCCGCCTTTAAGCCGCTCAGGTCCCCAAAGTCTCGCCGGACCGCTTCCGCCAAGGCGCCTTCCGGTTCCGTGGCCGGAAGCGGCGCCAATGTCTGAAAATACAGATCGTGATTCGCTACGCCTCCGGCGTTGTTCCGGACTCCCTGCCGAATGTCCTCCGGAAGCTGCCGCCAGTCCCCAGTCAGACGCTCCAATGGCCAATCCTGATAATCCGGGTGTTTTTCCAGCAGCTTGTTGAGATTTTCCACATAGGTGCTGAAGTGTTTGTCATGATGAAAGTGCAATGTCCGCTCGTCCAGCTCCGGCAGCAGAGCGTCATAGCCGTAGGGAAGAGGGGGCAGTGTGAAGGGATAATGCTGTTCCATATGAAACTCCTTTCTTGACATTTGCTTCCGTTAGTATATGATAGTAAGATACGGTATATACGGTTAGGACTGCCTGAGAAAAAATTTTTTTCTAAAAGCTGTGACAAAATCCATCTTTGGTTCGTCTATATAACTGAAACCGATTCCTCCCTACAGAAAGAAGCGTGATTATGAAGCATTTTATCTGTCTGCTCTGCGGTGTGTTTCTCGCCGGTATGCTCCTGGGAAGCCTCTCCGCCTGCGGCGGGCCCGGTGGTACATCCAGCCCTTCCATAGACACGGCGGAGCCGTCCGGCACCGCCCCAACGGAGACAGAGGAACCGCCCAATCCGGACCAGCAGGCACACGACGCCCGGCGGCAGGCCTTCGGTCAGCTCCTTTGGGATGTTTATCAAAAGGGCGTCCTGCCTGACAGCACGCAGCTGGACTGGTCGGGGACAGAAGCTGCCTCCAGAAACCAATTTGCCCTTTGTGATGTGAACGGCGACGGGCTGGACGAATTGATCCTCTACTGGACCGAGGCCTCCTCGGCGGGCATGATGGCCCTGGTTTACGGCTATGAGAGCGGCGCGGTGTACCAGAGGTTGTGCGAGTTTCCCGCACTGACCTTTTATGACAACGGTATGGTGCAGGCGGAATGGTCCCACAACCAGGGTTGGGGCGGGCGTTTCTGGCCCTACACCCTCTATCGGTATGATGCGGATAACGGCGTTTTTCTGCAGACGGCCGGGGTGGACGCCTGGGACCGGGCCTGCACAGAGGAGAACTTTCCAGGCGCCTTTCCGGAGGACGTTGACGCCGACGGGGATGGTCTGGTCTATTTCCTCCTCACAGGCTGCGAATGGTATACCGGTGAGCGCATTGCGCCGGACGGCAGTCTCTACACCACGTGGAGCGTGGACCCGGTAGACGGCCCGGACTACGAAAACTGGCGGGAAATCTATCTGGAGGGCGCGTCAGAAATCGAAATTCCCATTCAGCTTCTGACGGAGGAGAACATTGCCGCCCTTGGCGTACCCAAGCCGGAGACCGCTGTGGAGGAGCCTGCGGGCTGATTGGTTTCCCCATGCCGGAAAGGCATGAATGATAGAACAACAAATAACAAGTGAAGGATGGTATTGACATGAAAAAACTGCTGAGCCTTTTGCTGGCCCTGACGGCCTGCGTTTCCCTGTGTGCTGCAGCTTCTGCCGCTGAGGCGGAACCCGCTGCGGAAACGGATTCCACGGCGGCTGTGGAAACGAAGCCCACGCCGGTTCCGCCCTATTCCCGGATTTGGGGCAAGGTCTCTCCTTGGGACGGCGATGGCATTTTTCTGAAAAACGACAACAAGGATGACCACTTGAATGAAGTGGTGGTTCACGTGGGTGAGGTGCCGGTGGTGGACGCCTCCACGGGCCTGCCCATGGACCTGAAGGATGTGAAGGAAGGCGATGTCCTCTATGCCTGGATTGGATCCGCTGCGACTTTGAGCCTGCCGCCCCAGGTTGCTGCGAAAATGGTAGTGGGTAATGTCCCTGCGGATGCAGCTGTGCCGGAGTATGGTGTGGTGTCCGGTGCGGCTGTGAAGCCGGCCGGCGGCGAAGGCAATACAAAGATTCCCCTTCAGAACGGCGACACCCTGGAAGTAACGGATAAAACCGCCTACATGCCCTGGCTGACCCGGCAGATGGTACGCATGGAGGATCTGGTGCCTGGTACGGAAGTGCTGGTCTGGAAGGATACGAACGGTGCGGCGGAGAAGGTTGTGGTATTCCCCTGCGCTTATGAAGGCTATCTGACGGCTATGGTGGCCAGCCACGGCTACATCATGGCCAGCGTCAACGGCAACGAGACGGAGCAGATTTCCTGCAAGCGTGACGAAAACGGCAATCATCTGGCTCCCATCCGGGCCGTGGCCGAGGCGGCGGGCTGTGAGGTCCGCTGGGACAAGGAACTGGGCGCGGTAGTCAGCCGGAACGGGGAAACCCTGTTCTCCGTGCTCCCCGGCGCAGAGGAGGCCAAGACGGCGGACGATACCCAGATTCTTTGCCAGCCCTGCCTGAAGGAGAATGGTACGACTTATCTGGATCTTCGGGATTTGGCCGTTCTGCTGAACCTGTTTTTTGCCGGATAAAGTCGAAAATTTCGGGCAGACTGATTCCGAGGTGAATCAGATGAATCGAATGTCCCTGGATATGGAGCTGCCCCTGGGACTGGGGCTGGCTATGGCGCAGAAGCCGGAGGCAATGGAGCGGTTTGCCGCCCTGCCGGAGGCGGAGCGTCAGGCCCTGGTGGATCAGGCCCGCGGCGCCCGGACAAAGCAGGAGATGCGCTCCTGCGTGGACCAGCTTCTGAAATAAGAAAGCCCCGCCGCCGTGTACCACGGCGGCGGGCTTTTTTCGCTTATTGGAACTGGAGAGAGAAGCGGGCACCGGGATCTCCGGCGAAAACCACCAGGCTGTCCTCCGGCAGCTCAACGGAGCGGCTGTCCCAGAGAACGGAAGAGGCAAGGAGCTGGCTGTGGCTGTCATAGACCCAGAATCCGGCGTTTTCCGGGAAGTCCACCGTCATGGTCTTGCCGGCGGCGGCGTCTCCCACGCGGTACCAGCGGGCATAGCCGTCCGGCTGAATGGTGCAGGCGGAGGCGTTGTCCTGGCCGGTGGAGAGAACAGGGACGGCCTTTTCTTCCATGTAGACTGCGCCATTGGATTGATACAGCCTGAGAACGCCATTTTCGTCCCTCCGGGCTTCCAGGTCAGAGCCGTCCCGGCCCACGTTTCCGGGGATTTTTACGACGTAGCGGAGGTGATTTTCGTCCTCAATCCGCAGGGCGCCGGAATAACCGGGAATGGTCTTGCTGTTCTCCAAATCCTCTTCCGTCACAGACAGCGCGGCGAGGGAGAGGTAGAGCTGAGAGCTGTAGCGCTCGTTCAAGGGCAGGATGCTGGTGGAGAGGATATCTTTCCAGTGGGCCTGCAGTTCCGGCGTGATGTTGTTTTCCGGCAGCTTCATAGCGGCATAGTTGGCGGTGGGCAGGCCGCCCAGGCCGGGGAGCTGCGAGAATACCTGCTGATAGAGATAGAGATCACCGCTGGGGGACTTCTCAAAACGGAGGAAGGCCGTGCCTTCGGCATCCCGGAAGGTGCCGTCATCCGAGTACGTAAAGGTCTGCGGGGGAACATCCGGCATGTCGGCATAGGACATGGTCAGTTTGCCGTTGGAGGTGATGTCCACCTGATAAGCGTAGATAGAGCCATAAAAGCCGGCATGGTCCAGAAGCTCTTCCGGCATCTCGGCGGGCTTGGCGGCGGGAAGGGTCAGGGGAGTCTGATCCACAGTCACGCCCTCTTCCGCCAGAGCGGCGATGAGCAGCTGAGAGGCGGCCATTTCGTTGTAAGTAGACACACCGCCGGAAGAGAGTACGGCCGCCGCCATACCGTGTTCCGGAAGGATGACGAGTCCGGCGTGATAATAACCGGTGTCGCCGCCCTTCACCAAGGCAAGGATGTCGTTCTGGGCAAACGGATACCAGGCGACGTTGTCCCATCCCAGACCGTAGGCCAGGGCATCAGGTGTTTCAGCCTGAGGCCAGAAGCCCTTGGCGTATTCCGGGGCGGCCATAGCGTCCAGGGAGGACTGCTTCAACAGGGTTTCGTCTGTCAAAGCGCCGCCGAAGGCTGCCAGATCTTCTGCCGTGGCGTAGAGCCCGCCAGTGCCCAGAAGGCCCAGGCACTCAATGGGCAGGGGGCGGCTCTCGCCGGGCTGGTAGATGGGGGCGCGGTCCTGTTCCGGGACACCGGCGGGAGCCCAGGTCTTGTCCAGACCGGCAGGAGTAAAAATCTTGGCGTCCAGATAATCCAGGAATTCCATGCCGGAAACGGCTTCCACTACCAGCTGCGCCAGGGTAAAGCCATCATTGCAGTATACACTGAAAGCGCCGGGGTCGGCCTTGAGGCGCTGAGCGGCAAGACGGTCCAGAAGCTGGTCTGCGGCGATTTCACTGGGATCACCGAAGAGAAGGCCGCTCCCCATAGAAGAGCCCATCAGGCCGGAGGAGTGGTTCAGCAGCATCCGGACCGTGATGTCTTTGTACCGGGGGTCCGCCATCCGAAAGGCGGGCAGGTATTTGACCACAGGCTGATCCAGATCCAGTTTTCCGGCCTCGGCCAGCTGCATGGCCGCCACGGTGGTGTAGATTTTGCTGACAGAGCCAATGCCGTAAACGCTGCCTTTGGCGGGCTGCATGGGCTGGCCCTGAGCCGCAGGGGCGGCCTGTCCGCCGGAGGTGATGATTTCACCGTCCTTCCAGAGGGCCCAGGCCACTTGGGTGGCGGAACCGTAGGTAAGGGCGGCGGCTGCGGCCTCCTGGGCGGCGGTCTCCAGGTCCTTTGTTTCCTCCGCAGCCAGAGCAGGAACTGTGAGGCTGAGGGAGAGGGCCAGGGTGAGGAGGAGAGCGCCTAGTTTTTTGTAGAGATTCATTTTTCATCCTTTCCCGCCCCCGGAAGAGAGGGGGCGCACTTTGGGGTTGCTAAAAGAATACACCTTCCACCAGGGGGAATGTCAAGAGAAGAAACGGATAAACTTTTGATTTTTTGGTGGAAAAATTTTCTCAGGACCCAGCGGCGTCGAAAATTCCACTCCATTACGCTGCCGCGGTGCGGCAGCATCCATTCCGTTCCATTTCCTCCGCCGCTAATCAAGAGGGGACTGCGGTCCCCCCTTGAGCATTCCCCCTCCCTGCGGGGGGAGGGACGAGAGACGAAGGACGAAAGAAGAGAGAGACGAAGGACGAAAGACGAGAGACGAGGGATATCCTGCGGGAGACGAAGGACGAAAGACGAGGGAACAGGAGAAAACGAGGCTTCAACAACATCCCTAAAAATGCGTGAGACAGGAGCACGACGCCCTCATCCCCCGCCGCAAAGCAGTACAAAACCCCCGTCGTGGGCAAATATATAAACAGGACCGCTCGGTGACTACCGGCGCGCCCCCGTTTTGGAATCCCCCGTATGTTCAGTCTTAGCGCTTTTTCTCTTTTGGACCGTGCACGGCCCGTCGTCGGGGCGAAATCCACTCCACTCCGTCCCCGCCTTCG
>JAAWLO010000129.1 GCA_022797935.1 Oscillibacter sp.
TATGACAATCGCGGCCATTACCTCAATGCGGACAAGTCCTTGCTGTACCTCTCCGATAATACGGTGATGTTCGATTTTGTCTCCGGGAGCAGCTATGCCGCTACCCAAGCGGAGCTGCTGGCCCAGGGCTGTTTTACAATAGAGGACTATAGGCGGACTTTTTTTCAGCCAGCAAAGCGGCGTACTCGGTCTGTAAGCCCTTCACCGTGGGCAGCTTTTTCAGCCCGGTTTCATCGAAAAATTTCTTTGCCGCCTGATGCAAAAGTATCTCACTTTCATGCTCGGCCTTGAATTTTTTAGAGTACCCAGCTTTGCGATAGGCCACATACACGTCGTGGGTCTTGGAGTAATTGATGATGTGGGTTTTCATCACAGCGATCTCCGCCATGCGCTGCTCCGCCGCCTTGATCTGTGCGGAGAGTTTGTTGTAACGGGCGGAAGCACCATCCGCTCTTTTCACGAGATCGGCATAGTCCAGCAGCCCATGCTCCGTCAGATAGTTCATCGTCTGAGCCATCTGCTTCAAATTGAAAACACTGGCCCACCGCGCATAGCCCGCGCCCTTTCCGGCCCGGAGCTTGGCCTGGATGTCCACCAGCAGATTGACCTTCGGCGGATCTGCGCGGTGGACATTTTGCGTCTGGAGCGTGTGCGTCCGCTCCCCGGCGAGGACGGCCAGCAGCGCGGAAATATCGTACTCAGCACCCAGGCTGTCCCCATCCAGGCGGACAAATCTTTTCTGCCCTGGCGCTTTCAGCCGGATGGATTTTCCCCGTGGCGATACCTCAATATCCGCCTGCTTCAGCAGCTCCAACAACGCATCCAGATCGGCGGGCTTTTGAGCAAGGGCGGCGTCGATTGCCATGCGGAGCCGCTCTCGGTGGCTGGGTGGTTTACCGCCCAGCCACTTGTCGTAGCTCTTGCCCTGGCCTTTTGGATTCTCCACAATGGAGTACCCATTTTCAATACAGATGGTGTCGCTGAGACGGCGGACAGCACGAGTGCTGCCCCAAAAATTTCGGAACTTCCTTGTATGGTCTAAGCTGGTGGAGTTCCAAATGATGTGATTGTGGATGTGGTGGCGGTCAATGTGAGTGCAGACGATGAACGCATGGTTGCCTTTGGTAAATCGGCGGGCCAGCTCACAGCCCAGGCGGTTGGCTTCCTCCGGCGTGATCTCGCCTGGGACAAAAGACTGGCGGATGGTATAGGCGATCACATCATCCGCCCCACGCCGCCTGCCGGTCTTGGATATGTACTGCCGCTTGGAAAATAAAAACTCCGCGTCCGCGATCCGGCTGTCACACTGGAAGCTGGAGATCAGTCTGCCGTTGTCCGTCTTTTGCGGATTCTCCACATAGTCGATCATGTCACTGATGGCCTTTTTCATCGTCCGGCCTTTGCCGACGTGCAGGGGCATGATGCGAGTGGTAGCGATAGGATGCACCCCCTTTGAGAAAATGGACGGCCCACGTTTTGAACCGCAGGCTGTCCGCTTAGATCGTGTTCAGCTTTCCTTGCACCGGGCGGCGAGTTCCTCGCCCATGCGTTTAATGTCCTGTTCCTCCTGATCGGTCAGATCCCGCTTGTAGCCATCGGTGAGAAGATACCCCTGGTATTCCTCATAGCTGGGGCGAAGCACACTCAGCAGCTTTTTGGGGGTGGGGCAGAGCTGGGACGTCACCCAATTATTTTTGCAGCTCTCCCAATCCACCACCATAATCCCCCGGCTGGTGGTCAGTACCTCGCAGGCTTTGTCCTGGGCCAGATAGTCCCCAAAAACCTCTAACACTTTTTCAAAAGACAGCATAGAAATCACTCCCTGATTTTTTCTTATACCAGCATAGCGCCGAACATGATTTTTTGCAAGGATGCGGTGGTCCCCGGATGCACAAGTTTATTCTTTCCCCGCCTGGGTGGGATATTGGAAAATAACCTTTTTCTTTCGCTGGGCAAATTCCAGGGTCTTGGCCGCACCGCCCCAGCTATGAGTAACGCCGGAGATTACCACGCTGCTCTCGGACACCATCCACTCGTTGCGCTTCACAATAGCGTACCGGGGCGGCACCGTTTCCAATGGCGGATAGGTGGTGCTGTCATATCGGGAAGCGTCAATGTCCCGGTTGAGATAAGCCAGCACCAGGATCAGCTCAATGTGGGGATAGGTTTCCTTCTGCTTCCGCACCGCCGCCGCAGCCAGACCATCAAAGGCCCCATAGCCGCCGAGGTAGAATGTGGTGGCTCCACCCTCAATGAGCGAGGGCAGTATCATGTCCAGCCACTTTGAAAATCCAGCCGTCTGATTGATCTTGCTGTGGCCGCAGAATGTGACGTTCATCTTCCTCCCTCCTATGCTTGCATATTTCGTTTTTATTATACGAAAGAAATTATTGAATTGCAATGATTTACACAAGCATAATTAACGAAGAATACAAGCACAGGAGGTGGGCGCGTTGAAAGACATTTTGGCTGTCATTTTGGAAAACCGAGAAGCAAGAGGGTGGACGGAATATCAGCTTGCCGAGCGATCTGGCTTGCCGCAGTCCACGATTTCCTCTTGGTATCGAAAGAACATGATTCCCACGGTTCCATCACTTGAAAAAATATGTCAGGCATTTGGCATCACATTAGCTCAACTTTTTGCGGAACAGGGAACGCCCGTATCACTGACGGAATCTCAGGTTGAATTGTTGGAACGCTGGTCGCGGTTGAACAAAGAACAACAAGCTGTGATTTTCCAACTGCTCGACATCATGTAAATAAATTTTAGGAGGGCGGTTCGACTGGACAGCCCTCCCCCTGTTCACTGAATTTTCGCCAGCGAAGTCAAAATGCTCTGTGCCGCGTCCCACAGCCGCTCATGGTTTTGCCGAAGTTCTTCCAGATCGGCGTCATAGAATCTCCCCGTCTCATGCACCCGGCGCGTGAGCTGGTTGAGGTTATTGCTGGACCGCCGCAGCAGGGACACCATCTCTCCCAGCTCCGGCAATTCCAGGTTGACCACAAAGCCGTCAATCGCCATCTTGCGCAGATATGCCGCCATGTTGGTGGTGCCGAGCTGGGCCATCTTCTGCTCAATCAGCGCCCGTTCCTCCGGGGTGACGCGGAACTTTAACTGTACCTCCCGCTGTAAATTAGCCACGGTTACAGCTCCTGTCCCGTGGCCTTGCCCTTGCTGGGGGGCTTGGGCGTGTCCGGCTGCTCCTGGAGCTTCTTCCGCACCGAGGGCTTGCGCAGGCGCAGGGGCTTGGTGCGGTTCTCATCCTTCGAGATTAGGGCAAACAATCCATTACGGCCAACCATGGAAGAAAAGGCCAGGGATTGGAAGGGCAGCATAGCCACGAGCCGGTCATGATCCTTTGTGCTTGCCCGCATCAAAAAATCCTGGGAGATTTGGGCCATATAGTGCGTCCCATTGGGGCTGTTCGGCCCCTGTGCCTTCTGGAACTCCGTCAGGATTCTCTGCGCTTCCGCCTTGATGTCCTCCCGTTTGAGGGGCAGGGACAAAAGATATTCATGCTGTACTGCATCAATAAACAGGTCTACCTTTGCGGAATGGCTTTCCAGCGTACAGTCCCCCCGTCCGCTTTTCATTCCGTACAATGGTACGGTCTTGGCCCAGCTTTGATTATGGCCAGTAATCCGGGTGTCGTACTCCCGTTCCCGGACTGTATATGCCAGCACAAAAAATACCCGCTCCGGGCTGAATTGGGTCAACACCTTCCTGGCCGTACCGGGGGTAAAGTTCATATTGTCCCATCCGTCGCGGATGGCATCGTCGATGGCGCACTTACAAGCGGTATGGGCTTTCATAGACGCCCGGTACTGCTCCAATTCACCATGTTCACGGGCATAGCTTGCGGGATATTGATAAATCGGGGTCTTGTCCATTTTGATATTCCTCCATTCCCTTTTGGGATTTGATGTGATACAATAGCAGAAAATTAGAAATGCGGTGATGTGGTATGGCGTACAGCGACGAGATGTGGGCAGAAGCGAAAAAGAAATGCCGCTTGAATAACGAGGACATCGCCCTTGCCAAACGGCTGGGGCTGAATCCACGCAGCCTTATCAAAAATATCCCTAACAAGAGCGAACCATGGAAAGCGCCGGTGAAGGACTGGCTTCATGAGATCGACGAGAAGCGCCAGAAAAAGGCAGCGCAGAAGCAGAAACGGAAAGCAAAATCAGGCGTTTGAACTCCTTCCTTTTCTGCGTAAAAAGCAGCCAGGAGGTTTTGATCTCCTGACTGCTGATATTTATATCAAGATTTATAACTCCTGCCCATCCTTTTGTATGGAGGGGAGTTTGATGTGAAACATCCGGCAGTAGTCCCTTTGGGCCTCCAGCTCGCACTCGGCAATCAGCTTCACAAAGGCTTCATCCGAGGGAGACCGTTCCCGCTGGGCCTGCTGCAAAGCGGTGATATAGTCGTGCCGCCACACCGGGGGAATCGAAACGATGCAATAACCCTGGTTTATCAAGATCAGGTTCATGAGCAGCCGCGCTGTGCGCCCGTTGCCGTCCTGGAACGGGTGGATGTCCACCAAACGGCGGTGGGCATATGCGGCAAATTCTACCGGGTGCATCTCTTTTTTCCTGCGTGGCAGCTCCGCCACAAATGCTTCCATACACGCCGGAACATCCTCCGCAGCGGGCGGCACATACTCCGTCCCGGTGATGAATACCTGTCCTATACGGTACTGTCCGGCGGCGTCCGGGTCGATGCCATGGTAAAATAGACGATGCAGGCGGCAGATCACATCCTCCGTGATGGATAGTTCACCACTCCGGGCAATGGTGAGCATATAGTCATAGGCTTTGGCATGGCCGGTGGCTTCATAGCAGTCCCGGATGGGTTTACCCCCTACGGTGATACCGTCCTCAAGCAGTACCTTTGTTTCGGAGATGGTCAGGGAATTACCCTCCAAAGCATTGGAGCTGTAAGTCGTGCCGATCTTATAGTAGGCGTCCAGCTCACGCACCTCTGCTTCGGAGAGCGGACGATAGGCGCGAATCGCCGCCGCGTTGCGGTCAATTTTCGTCAAAAGGTCTCGTTTTGCCATGGCGTCCTCCCTATTCCACAGTAAAAATCCATGGAGATATTATACCATTTTTGCCCGCGAAACGCAATGGAAACGGCACACAAAGCAACGTCTATCGTTCCTGGCTGGGAGACCTGGGCGCTTTCCGTTCCGGCCCCGGCTGTGCAGGCCGCTTCAAGCCCTCCAGCACCGAGGGACGGTCCCTGCTCCTGTCGGCCATGTCCTCGGCGCAGTTTTCGATCACGTCCCGGATGTCATCCATGTAATGGGTGTCCGCCTTGCCCCACTCCCGGTAAATATCCGCCAGCGAAGTGGGGGACGCCAGCAGCGCCGCCGCCTGATCTGCCGGGAGGTCAAAGGCTTCCAGCTCCACCAAAATATCTTCCCGGACGGCAAATTCAGCGGCATGGTCTAAGAGCCTGTTTAATATCTTCTGATGAGGATGGCAATGAGGGCGAAAGTAAGAATCTGAGCAGAAATAACAAGTTTACGCTCACAATTTTTCCAAA
>JAAWLO010000015.1 GCA_022797935.1 Oscillibacter sp.
TTCTCTTTTGGACCGTGCACGGCCCGTTTTCTCTTTTTGGCGCAACCAAAAAGAGAAAATGGGGGGTGCAATGAACCAGCCAGCATCCTGGCTGGCATCTCCCCGCCCGTCAGGGCAAGTACAAACCTCCCCGTTCGGGGAAAAACCAAACCCTCCCCTCGCGGGAGCGAGAAACGCCTCCCCCTTTCGGGGGAGAAAAGGAGCCCACGGTTATGGAATACTTCCCCGCCCCCCTGGAAAAACTCGTCGAGCAATTCGCCCGCCTGCCGGGCATCGGCAGCAAATCCGCCCAGCGGCTGGCCTTCTTCATTCTGGGCCTTCCGGAGGAAGACGCCGCCGAATTCGCCGCCGCCATTGTGGAGGCAAAGCGCACCATCACCTGCTGTCCGGTGTGCCAGAATTTCACCAGCGGGGGCCTATGCCCCATCTGCGCATCCGCGAAGCGGGACGGTGAAACCGTCTGCGTTGTGGCCGACCCCCGGGACGTGGCCGCCATTGAGCGCAGCCGGGAATTCAGCGGCCATTACCACGTGCTCCACGGCGTCATCTCCCCCATGAACCACGTGGGTCCCGACGACCTGTCCATCAAATCCCTGGTGGAACGGGTCTCCCAGGGAACCGTCCGGGAAGTCATCATGGCCACCAACCCCGACACCGAGGGGGAGGCCACCGCTATGTACATCGCCCGCCTGCTGAAGCCCTTCGGCGTTCGTGTGACCCGGCTGGCCTATGGCATCCCCGTGGGCGGACACCTGGAATTCGCCGACGAGGCCACCCTTACCCGGGCCCTGGAGGGACGGCGGGAAATCTGAGGGCAAGAAAGGACTTGCAAAGACCGGCCGGGCGTGGTATCATGGAATCGACAAAGTATGGCCAAATATTTGTCCTATTCTTGTCCATTCTGCCGCAAAAGGAGGCGCACTCCATGCCGGACCCTGTGCCTGTTTCCGAGATGAAGCTCCGTCCAGAACTGATGCTGGCCGTCTGCCGGGCCCTGAACTTCGACCCGGCCACCTTTGCCCTGCGCCATGCCAAGGAGTTTACCCGGCAATACCTCCGGGCAGACAAAATGCTCAGCTACGCCGGGGACGTGATCGCCCACTACCTCGTCTGCCAGGTCAACGAATGCCTTTCCAAGGCCGAGTACGCCCTGCTGTCCTACATTGAGTACGCCGGCCGGGCAGAGGCGGACCAGGACGAGCGGGACGCCTTCAATGAGGCCGTGGCCCGCTATCTGTCCGTCCGGTGCAGCATTGGAAACGACTGGGTCTACGCCTTCGAGGGGGAAAACCCCAAGCCCCGCTGCATGGAGACTTATCCGCAGCTCTACACCATGGCCCACGCTATGCACGCCTTCTCTCAGTCCATGCAGGACCTTAAGGCCGTGGCGCAGACCGATGGACCCGACGCCTGGCCCGACCCTAAGCGCGTCATGCCCACAGCGCCCAAGGCCCGTCTGTGAGCGTTTTTCTTCCGCCTCTGTGCCGGACGCATGGGGGCGGTTTTTCCCTCTTCCGGCAGCCTGCGGAAAAATTCAGCCGCCCGCCGGAACTGGCAGGACTTTTTATTTGACGGCTTCCTGAAAATGGAGTATAATTATTTTATCCTGGAAAGGAGGATACCGTCATGAAAACCATCATCACCGTTGGAAGACAGTTCGGCAGCGGCGGCAAGGAAGTGGGCATCCGCGTGGCAAAGGAACTGGGCATTCCCTTTTACGATAAAGAAATTCTTCAGGAGGCGGCCAAGAAAAGCGGCCTGTGCCAGAAGATTCTGGAGAATTTTGACGAGCGTCCCAAAAGCCTCCTCTACTCCATTGCCATGGATTCCTACATGTTTGCCCTGCCCGGCACCGGCGCCGGAGATTCCCTGGAGCAGCAGGTCTACCTGGCCACCTTCAACACCATCCGCCAGATTGCGGATCAGGGCCCCTGCGTCATCATTGGCCGCTGCGCCGACTACGCCCTGGCAGAAAACCCCAACCACCTCAGTCTCTTCATCCACGCGCCTCTGGCCGACCGTATCCGCCGGGTCGCCAAACGGCAGAACCTGCCCCCGGAAAAGGCCCGGACCCTCATCAACAAAACCGACAAGCGCCGGGCCTCCTACTACGAGTATTACTCCTCCCGGCGTTGGGGCGCAGTGGACAGCTACGACTTCTGTCTGGACAGCAGCTACCTGGGCCTGGGCGGCACCGTGGAGCTCATCCGGGCCATTGTGGAGCACAAGGAGCATCCGGTTCCCAGTCCCACAGAGGAGGACCCCACCCAGAAATAAAACGGCCCCCGGCGGAACTTGGTTTTCCGCCGGGGGTTTTTCGCGGTCCGGCCTTCCGGCAGGACGGCGGGTCAACAGGCCTCGAAATAAGCCCGGTTATGGAGCACAGCGGGGGAATCCGGCTTGAAGGCCGCCGCCAGTTCATTCATCTGCTTCGCCCTGGCCTGCTGGCCCATATGGCTGTAACAGACACAGAGCTGAATGCAGGGCAGATAGCCATAGCAATCCGGGCAGACAAAGCCTCCCCGGCGGTCATCCCGGGCACAGAGCAGCGCCGTCAGATACCAGTAGGCCGCCGGCTGGTACAGCTTCTGCCGGATGAACCAGCGGCCGATTTCACAGCAAATCTCCGCGCGGGGGACGTCATAGAAAAAGGTGCGAAACAGGGCCTCCAGGGCCTCCCTGGGGCGGTCCAGACACTCCAGACAGCCCGCGCAGAGACAGCAGGCGTCAATGTTGTTCTCCACCCAGCCCCGATTCTCCGTCAGAAAGGCCTGAAAAACCTCCAAGGCCTCCTCGTACCGCTTGTGGTAGTACAGCTCCCGTCCATAATAGAACTGCTGCCGGGGATCCAGGGTCTTTCCCCGGGCCAGGAGCTTTTCGAAAATCCGAAGATTTCGGTCCGGGTCTCCGGGCCGGGTTTTCCGGTGGCTGACCGCAAACTCGCTGTAAACCACCGGTCCCACGGGGGTGATGGCCTCATGAACCGCCCCCTCCCAGCGGAGACCCGCCCGGTTCCGAATCAGCCGCTCCCGGTAATAGGAGAAGGTCACATTCCCGGCGTCGTCAAAACCGGTGTTGTACCGGGCCATGACCACGTTGGTTCCAGGGTCCAGGGTCCGCTTCAGCTCCAGGAAAACGGCGGCATCCGCCTCCTGGATGACATCGTCGGCATCCAGCCACAGACAGTAGTCTTTCTCCGCCAGGGAGAAGGCGTAATTCCGGGCGGCGGCAAAGTCGTCCTTCCAGACGTAGTCATAGACGCGGTCCGTAAAACGGGCGGCCACTTCCTTCGTCCGGTCGGCGGAACCGGTATCCACGACCACAATCTCGTCCACCAGCCCCGCCGCGCTCTCCAGGCAGCGGGCCAGTACGTCTTCCTCGTTTTTAACGATCATACATAGGCTTACGCTCACCATAACAGGGTCTCCTTCCCTTCGTTGTCAGCCGTTTTCTTCCGGCAGAAACCGCCGGGAGAGCGTGCCCCGGCTGCACTCCGCACTTCGGCAAATCACTTACACTTCGCTCAGACGAATACTGGCCAGAGAAGCACCAGCTCCGCCATTGATCAATACAGCTACCGTCCAGTGTCTTGGGGAACCTCTGAAGGATGACGGTGGTTCCGGCGGTGATGTCCAGAAGAATCTCGGCAGGAAGGATCTGACTGTTTGGCAGAGGCACGGGAATAGCGGCCAGTACTACGAGCAGCACAGAGCCGGAGGTATTAGCGGCATACGCAGCGGCAACGTTGACGCCGATGATGGGGGCCGTGGCTCCCGGCATGGGGGACGCCGTCAGCGCACTTTTCATCTTTGCTTTCCGAAACATTTGATTCTGCACAGCGGATTCCATCAGGCCCTGCACGCTGTTGTTGATGGCCAGCACTTCTTCCACGGGAACCTTCCAGGCCTGGTGATGCCGGAAAGGGTTCTCAGAACGTACGGAATCTTCTTGCCCCCGGCGTTGAGAATATGGCTGAGGGCCAGTTCCTCCATGGCAATGGAGGAGAGAATTTGATTTACCGCGCCGTCCCACGCAATGGCAGGATCAGCCGCGGGAAAAATGGGTATAGACATAAGGGATAGAACTCCTTTTAGAGCGTTGCTCCCAGAAACAGCGGTTTTTCCCGTTCCCGGCGGGGCAGCCGTTCCGCTGGGCGGCCGCCTGTCACAGCTTATGCGCTTTCCCCGCCGCCGGTGCCCAGAGACCCAGGCGCACAAACAGGGATTTTACCATAGACTAAACCAGCGGCCTTGGCCGTACAATCCAATCAAATGGAGTACTCCTATGTCTATGCCATCCTTCCCGCCCCACGGGGCGGATATGACCCGCGAAGAGGCCCTGACCATGATTATTGCCTCTATCGCCATGGAGGAACTGGCCCTCAGCCACATTCTCAACGCCGAAGGGGAGAAACTTCAGTATTTTCTGAAGGCTCTGCCTCCCTGCGCCGAGGGACAGGAAATCCTGGAAGTCAACCGCAGTGTCAACAAACTTCTGGATACCGTAACCCAGACCCAGATTCTCCTCAAGGGCAAGCTGGCTCTGGCCCTTGAGGCCGGAGGCTGTCCCCCTGATCCGGGTCCTTGTCCGTCCGGTCCTCCGCCTTGTCCCCCTGACCTGGGTCCCTGCCCGTCCGGTCCCCCGCCTTGTCCCCCCGACCCGGGTCCCTGCCCGCCTTGCCCGCCGCCCTGTCCCCCCGACCCGGGTCCTTGTCCGCCCAGTCCCCCGCCCTGCCCCCCTGACCCGGGCCCCTGCCCGCCTTGCCCGCCGCCCTGCCGGGAACGAAGCTCCATAGAACTCCTCAGCTCATGCAGCGGTCTTGTCTGGGGCAGCGGATGCGCCCTGCCCTGGAAACGATGCAGCAGCCAGGGCTGTGCCATCCGCTGGAATGACAGCGCCCCGTCCCTTATCCAGCTGGACGCCTCCAAAACCTACCTGCTTCGCTATACCATCAATACCTGCGGCTCCCCGCCCCGGGGAGAAGGCGGAAGCATCCTTCTCCGGCGCACGCCCCGGGATGCCTATCCCGACCTGCTGCCGCTGCACTTCCCGCCCCGGTGCCCCGAACGCCGCCCCGGAACCTTGCAATACAGCACGCTTCTCCTTCCGCAGGCCGGTCCGGCACAGGCGGCCCTCTCTCTGGTCCTCAGCTGCTCAGAGGGACTTTTCATAGAGCGGGCAGTGCTTCAGATGATCGAGCTGTAAGTTCCCGCCTCATTCCATAGAACGAAGCAAACAGCGGCCATTCTAAGTCCGCTTACTTCTCATCCGCCAGACGCGGCAGACGGTTCCATTTCAAAAAACAGCACTCCCCAGGCTAAAAAGCCTGGGGAGTGTTTGTTCATGGCCGCCCTCCGGCGGCGCTCACATCAAATTGTAGAGAATTTTTGCCATCTGTCCCCGGGTAATGTTGGCCTGGGGCCGGAAGCTGCCGTCCGAGTAGCCGCTGATGACTCCCTGCGACGCCAGGGCCCGGATGTAGTACCCGGCGTAGCCGGGAATCTCCCCGGCGTCGGTGAAGTTCAGGTCCGCCAGGGCATAGCCCCGGTCCTGGGTCCGGCCGATCATCGCCGCCGCCTGGGCCCGGGTCAGGCTGTTGGAGGGGAGGAAATAGGTCTGGCCGTCCGCCCCTTCGGAACCGTTGACAATGCCCTCGGTATACAGCGCCCGGATGGCGGGCAGGGCATAGTCGGGAATGGAAGCCAGGTCTGCGAAGGGCAGTTCCACATCCGCGTACTTCGCCTCCTCCAGCTTCAGATAACGGTAAAGCATCACAGAGAACTGGGCCCGGGTGATGTTCTGGTTGGGCCGGAAGGTTCCGTCCTCATAGCCCTTGGTAATATCCGCGTCATAGAGGAAATCGGCGTAATCCGCTCCCCAGTATCCGTTCACATCCGTGAAACGGTGACTCTGTCCCTGGGCCGGAATGTCCACCGACGCCCGGCCAAGGTTGCCCGAAGAATCCTTGGCCGTGACGGTGACCCGGCAGGCCGGGCGGTTCTCCCCCGGGTTGGGCAGGGCCACGGTAAAGGTTCCGGCGGCGGGGTCATACTCCCCGGCGGGGACGCCGCTGAGGCGGATCGACACGGCCTCCGCCGGGAGAACCCCGTCCACGGCGTCCGACACCGTGCCGGTGACGGTCCAGGCATCCTGATTCAGCTGAGCGGTGACCACCGGCGGCGTTGTATCCAGAATACCGTTGTAGGACGCGGTGAGCTGGTCCACATAGACCGTGCCGCTGCCGCTGCCGGACAGAACCAAGCCCTGAATGGCGGAAGAGGGCTTCTCCAGGGAAATCTGTTTCCAGCCCTGGAAGTCCAGCGCCGCCCCTGCCGTCTGCTGGCCATCCCCGGTCAGGAAGGAAAGGGTATTGCCGGAGCCGTCCCCATAAACCCACAGGTTCAGCTGGGTGTAGAGGTCGTTTACCAGAAGCGGCGTGAAGAAGTGCCAGACGGCCTGGCCGGTCTGGTCCAGCCGGTAGTCCAGCCGTCCGGAGCCCCGGCCCGCCTGCACGGTGGCGCTGTCCAGACGGAATTCCAGATTCTCACCCAGGACGCCGTCAAAGGCGCTGGTCTCGCCCTCAAAGTCCTCCACATTCTCCAGGGCCATATCGGAGACGGTAACCTCAATGCTGGCGGTCTGGCCGCCGGCGGAAACAATAATTCTGCCCTTGCCCGGCGTACCGGCGGTAAAGAGGCCCGCCGCGTCAACGGCGCCGATGGATCCCTCCACGGTCCAACTGAAGGCCGCCGGGTCCGCCTTCAGAGGCAGATGATGGTAGGCGGCGGAGCCGTGGAGCTGGACCGAGGCCCCGGGGGAGACATTCAGACTGGTGAGAATGGTATTCTGCTCATTGCGGATGGCCACACCATCTGGGTTGGCAATGGCGTGGACGATGGTGGTTCCGCCCTGGCCGTCCGGGCCCTGGGCGGTGACGGTGATATCCCCGCCCTCCAAGGGGGTGACCAGGAAGTTGTCCGCTATGGTTCCGGCGCTGGCAAAGAGGTCGTAACTGCTGTCCATGGGAATGAAATTGGTGTCAATGGCAGCGGCGGAAATCGCGGCGCTGCTGCCCGCCAGGACATAGCTGTGGCCGGCGCTGACGTGGAAGTGGCTCAGCTGGCCGCTGGGCTGGTTGGTGGCCACCAGGAAGACCTGATTGGACACCGCCCGCTCTCCGCCGTCCGAGGGGGTGTTGACCCGTTTGGCTGCATAGGCCGTGGGTTGGGTGACGGAGAGGGTGGTAGACCCGCCGCCGTCCAGGCAGAGTGCGGTTACGCAGCCCAGTTCCACCAGCCGCTGGGCCACCTGGGTCATGGTGGCGCCGATGGAGTGGCCGGACTTGCGGCCGTCAATGGTGTAGAAAATCAAACTCCCGTCATAGCGCTGGCCAATGGCGGTGCGGGGCGCGGCCCCGTTCTGCAGGCCGGAGGCCACCGCGCCGTTCTCCACCAGCGAATACAGGGAACCCACCGCATACGCCACGTCATTCCAGCTGGGGTCGGCGGGGGTGAGGGTCAGACTGAGCGCCGTTCCGGCGGGGATTGCCCGGAGGGAGGCCAGAACCTCCTCCCCGGCCTTGGCGTTGGCGCTGAGGACCAGCTGGTTGGGCGCCAGGGCCGTGGCGGCAGAGGCCTCGGTCACCTGCTCCACCTGAACGGTGAGCGTGGAACCAATGGTCAGGCCCTCTCCATCGGGAATGGTGCAGATGACATCCACGCCGGGCTGGGTACTGCCGGTGGTGTGGGCCGCGTTGAAGTCATAGGTATAGAGGAAAATTCCCGCCTCTGTCCGGGCCTTGTTGACGGCGGTGACCGTGAATCCGCGCTCCAGCAGCTGGCCCGTGCCGTCCAGCAGCGGATTGCCCAGCTCGTCCAGCAGGGGATTCCCCAACTCGTCATAGCGGGGCTGGCCGGTGCCGTCCTGAGCAGTGTAGGCCGCCGAGACCCGGACGCCGGGTTTGCCCAAAATGGCGGTGCCGTCGGCCCGGAAGCCAATGGCATGGTAGCCGCCGTCGCTGGAGCGCAGGCGTCCCTGGGTAACGACAATGCCGATGGGCAGGCCGTTGTTGACGTTGTAAAAATCTCCGTTGATGCCCGCCACCACCCGGTAGCCCTGCGCCTCCAGAGCCTGAGCGGTGTTGGAAACCGTAGAGCGGTCCGTAAGAACACCGCCATAAGTGACCATGGGCGTGACGGCGGCGTTGGGGGTGTATGTAATCAGGTTTTCCGTCCGGTAATCGGAATAGGTCGTGCTCCAAAAGACGTTGGTGGACAATTGGGTCTGCTGGTGCAGAGGGGTGTCCACGGCGGTGAGATCGTCGCCCAAAGCGGGGGAGGCCAGGGCGGGAACCGCCAAGGCGCAGAGCAGCGCCAGGGACAGGCCGAGGGACAACGCGCGGTGAAAGAGCTGTTTCATAGATTGCCTCCATTAGTGTAGCGCTTGGTCAGCAGAATAGCTTTCAGCATATCACAAAACCGCTGGAAAGTAAATGCCAAAGCGGAAACAATATTTTCCTCAGCCGTCCCCAGGACCTCCCTCCGGAAAAGCCGCCCGGTAAACCGCCTCCTGTTCCGGCAGGTGCGTGACAAATCCGATGGGAATCCGGTTTCCCGTGGCCTCGATGATTTTCCGGGCTCCCGCCTCGCCGAAGGCTCCGCAGAGCTCTATGCACTCCACGCCTTCCCGCTGCAGGCACCGTGCCGCCTCCACGGCCTCCTCCAGATTCGCAGCGCCGGCCAGCTGCGCCCAGTCCTGGTCATTGCAGATTTCCGCCTGGTCCACGGCGGCGTGAAATTGACCCATAATCAGATACGCAAACCGCACAGCATCTTCCTCCATTCTTACCGGTATCTGGTTATTCTCGCCTCTCAGGATAACACAGTCCGTTCCTTCCGGCAAGGCGGCGCTTGCCTGCGGGGAAAAAATCTGCTATACTGCTTCTATCCATCCCGGCAGCGGAGAGAGGAGGAACCTGCCATGCCGGACCTGCTGCAATCCCTCAACCCTGCCCAGCGGGAAGCCGTCACCACCACAGAGGGCTTTGTCCGCGTCATTGCCGGGGCGGGCTCCGGCAAGACCCGGGCCCTCTCCCATCGCTTCGCCTTCCTGGTAAACGACCTGGGCATTCTGCCGGGCAACATCCTCTGCGTCACCTTTACCAACAAGTCCGCCCAAGAGATGCGCCAGCGCATCCACGGCCTCACCGGCGACAATGACACCGGCTATATCAACACCTTCCACGGGTTCTGCGCCGCCATCCTCCAGGAGGACAGCTCCGCCGTTCAGTACCCCAAGCGCTTCCTGGTGCTGGACAACGGCGACATTGACGCTATGCTTCAGATGATTTACGAGGAACGGGGCCTCTCCCTGCGGGACATGACCTACGGCAAGGCGCGGGACCTGATTGAAATCCGGAAGCTGGTGAAGCATCCGGACTACTACCAGGAGCTCATCTCCCTGAGCCTGGCAGACTTAAAGGACCAGTACGACGCCGCCCAGGAGACCGGCGACATCATCTTCTACGGCTACCTCTACCAGCAGAAGAAATGTTTCGGCCTGGACTACAACGACCTCATCCTTTTTTCCCTTCACATCTTCCGGACCTTCCCGGATATCCGTCTGAAGTGGCAGAAGCGCCTGGAATACATCATGATTGACGAGTTCCAGGACATCGACCAGCCCCAGTACCAGCTGATGGAAGTTCTCTGCGGATACCACAAAAATCTCTTTATTGTAGGGGACCCGGACCAGACGATTTACTCCTGGCGGGGCGCGGATGTCCGCTTTCTGCTGGACTTCGACCAGCGCTTTCCCGGCACGAAAACCATCTTTTTAACGGAGAACTACCGCTCCACCCCCCAGATTTTGGCGGCGGCCAACTCCCTCATCCGGAAAAACGTCCACCGCATTCCCAAGGAACTCCGTCCCACCCTGCCGGACGGGGAACCGGTGCTCTGCCGCTACGCCGAAGACCCGGAGACAGAGGCCCAGTGGATTGCCGAACGGATTCAGGCCCTCCGCGAGGCCGGGGTTCCCTATCAAGATATCACCGTTCTCTACCGGGCGCACTATGTCACCCGCACCCTGGAGGATGCCTTTTTAAGGGAGAAGATTCCCTACACGATATACAGCGGCGTCCAGTTCTTCCAGCGGGCGGAGATCAAGGACGCGCTCAGCTATCTGCGGATGATCGCCTATCAGGACGATCTGTCCTTCCTCCGGGTGGTCAACCAGCCCCGGCGGAACGTGGGCAAGCGCCGCATCGCCGCCCTGCAGGCCTACGCCGGGGCCCATCACTGCTCTCTCTTCCAGGCCCTGTGCGCCAATCTGGAGGAGGACCTGTTCAAGAGCTCCAAGGCCGCCCCGTTTGTCGCCCTCATCCGGCGCTTCTCCCAGGAGTACGCCCAGCGGACCGTCTCGGAGGTCCTGTCGGACATTCTGGACAAAAGCGGCTACGAAGCGGTTCTGCGTACAGAGGGCGACCAAGCGCGGCTGGACAATCTGGCCGAGCTGAAACAGTCCGTTTACGAGTTCGAGGCCACCTGCGGCGAGGAAACCACCCTGGAACATTACCTGACCTACACGGCCCTTTTCACCGGCGCCGGGGAGGGGGAGCAGGAGCGGGTCCGCCTGATGACCATTCACGCCGCCAAGGGCCTGGAATTTCCCTACGTCTTCCTCTGCCAGATGAACGAGGGCGTCTTCCCCTCCCGCCGGACCCGGACTCTGGAAGCCATGGAGGAGGAACGGCGTCTGGCCTTCGTGGCCCTGACCCGGGCCAAGCAGGGGCTGTATCTGTCCCAGGCCTCCCAGCGGAGCCGTTCCCCCCTCTATCCCTCCCGCTTTCTGCTGGACATAGACCCGGACCTGCTGGTCTGCCTGCCTCCGCCCCCGGCAGGGGTCCTAGAGGCGGCCCGGCGGCACATCGCCGCCAGCGGACAGGCCCTTTCGCCGGAGGAGGAAGGCGTCCTCCCTGTGGGGCAGCGGGTGCGCCACGCCGTGTTCGGCCTGGGCACCGTAGTAGATGTGGACCGGGGCAAGCGGGCCCACGTCATCCGGTTCGACGGCATAGACACCCCCCGGTCCATCTCCTTTCGGGCCAGGCTGGAGCCCTGCTGAGCCGCCGGAGTCCGGCTGGCGCGGGAAACGGTTCCGGCCGGATTGGGAAACCCGCAGGAACCGGTTCAGCCCTGCGTTCCGGTCCCTCCGCCCCGGCAGAGCGGGAAAAAACGACGCTTTCCCAGATGAAGAGCCCCCAAATTCAAGGGTATTGGGAAAATTCGGTCTACCCCCTATGCAAAAGCGGAAAAATGCGTTAGAATAGAAGCGCTGCAACATCTGCGAAACATGATAAAGGGAGGTTACGCTATGGCAAAACCTGTGTACCGGCGGGTACTGCTGAAAATCAGCGGCGAAGCTCTGGCCGGCGAAAAGCATACCGGCCTGGATTTTGAGATGATCGGCCGTGTCTGCGACGTGGTGAAGGAGTGTCTGGACCTGGGCGTCCAGGTGGGCCTGGTCGTAGGCGGCGGCAACTTCTGGCGGGGTCTCAAGGACGGCGGGGACCGCATGGAACGGACCCGGGCGGACCACATGGGCATGCTGGCCACGGTGATGAACGGTCTGGCCGTGGCCGACGTGTGCGAGCAGAAAAACATCCCCGTCCGGGTGCAGACCGCCATTGAGATGCGCTCCATTGCCGAGCCCTACATCCGTTCCCGGGCCATCCGGCACCTGGAGAAAGGCCGTGTGGTCATCTTCGGCTGCGGCACCGGCAATCCCTATTTCTCCACCGACACCGCCGCGGTCCTCCGTGCCGCGGAAATCGGCGCCGACGTCATCCTTCTTGCCAAAAATGTAGACGGCGTCTACAGTGCCGACCCCCTCAAGGACCCTCACGCCGTAAAATACGACACCATCAGCTACAACGACGTTCTCTCCCAGCACCTCATGGTCATGGACTCCACCGCCACGTCCCTCTCCATGGACAACCACATTCCCGTTCTTCTCTTCGCCCTGAAGGACCCGCAGAACATTCTCCGGGCCCTCTGCGGCGAAAAGATCGGCACCATTGTAAAGGAATAACCCTCCCCCGAGGCAAGACGCCCGATATTTGGAAAGGAGTATCTCCACTATGTTAAAGGACGAATACAAAGTATACGAGGACAAGATGCACAAGAGCATTGACTCCGTCGCCGCCGACTTTGCCTCCGTGCGGGCGGGCCGGGCCAACGCCTCCGTTCTGGACCGCATCCTGGTGGACTACTACGGCAGCCCCACCCCCATTCAGCAGATTGCCGCCATCTCCTCCCCCGACCCCCGGACCCTGCTCATCTCCCCTTGGGACGCCTCGGTTCTCAAGGCCATTGAGAAGGCCATTCAGAATTCGGACCTGGGCATCAACCCCCAGAACGATGGCAAGGCCCTGCGTCTGGCCTTTCCCCAGCTGACGGAGGAGCGCCGCAAGGAACTGGTAAAGCAGATCCGCAAATACGCCGAGAACGGCAAGGTGGCCGTGCGGAACATCCGCCGGGACGCCATGGACAACTTCAAAAAGCAGGAAAAGAAGTCCGAGATCACCGAGGACGAGCTGAAGCAGGTGGAGAAGGATTTCCAGAAGCTCACCGACGAGAGCTGCAAAAAGCTGGACGAGCTGCTGGCGAAAAAAGAGAAGGAATTGATGGCGGTTTGATGACAGGTACAGGAAACCAGGCGGGGCGGCTTCTGCCGCCTCGCCACATTGCCATTATTATGGACGGCAATGGCCGCTGGGCCGCGAAGCGGGGCCTTCCCCGGACGGCGGGCCACAAGGCCGGCGCGGAGAACTTCCGGAAAATCGCCACCTACTGCAAGAACATCGGCGTGAAATACCTGACGGTTTACGCCTTCTCCACGGAAAACTGGAAGCGTTCCGAAACCGAAGTGGCCGCCATCATGGCCCTGCTGAAGCGCTATCTGCTGGAGGCGGTGGACACCATGGAGCGGGACCACATCCGGCTTCACTTTTTCGGGGACATGACGCCGGTTTCCCCGGAGCTGCAGGCTCTGGCCCGGGAGACGGACGAAATCACCGAGCACCTCTCTCCGGACGACTTCCAGGCCAACGTCTGCCTGAACTACGGGGGGCGGGACGAAATCGTCCGGGCCGCGCGGCAGTTCGCGGAGGACTGCGCCGCCGGGAAGCGGAGGCCCGGAGAGCTGGACGAGGCGGTCTTTTCCAGTTATCTGGATTCCGCCGGGATTCCGGACCCGGAGCTGATTATCCGCCCCAGCGGGGAGCTGCGGCTTTCCAACTTCCTTCTGTGGCAGAGCGCCTATGCGGAGTTTTACTACACGGACACCCTCTGGCCAGACTTCGGCGAGGCGGAGCTGGACAAGGCCATCGCGGCTTATCATTCGAGAGACCGCCGTTTTGGCGGCGTGAAGTAACAGGAGGTCCCATGAAATCGAGAGTTTTGGTGGCTGCCGTGGGCGTGCCGGCGCTGCTGTATGTGGTGCTGGCCGCACCCCCTATGGCGATGAGCTTGGCCCTGGTGATTCTGGCAAGCATCGGCGGCGTGGAACTACAGCAGTGCGTCAGCGGAAAAGACCGGAGAGACCTGGCGGTTATGAGCGGCGTCTGCGCGGGTTTGACGGTGACCTGGTATTTCGGTATGCCGGATATGGCGGAAGGGTTCTTTTTGCTGGCGCTGCTGGTTTTCTTCGGTTATGCCATCCAAAAGGGCGGCCAAGTGAAGTTCCATCAGATTATGGCAGGGCTGTTTGGAAGCATCGCCATCGGCTACTCGTTTTCCGCCTTCCTCCGTCTGAACGCCTCCGGCGTGGGCCGCGCGTATCTCCTGCTGCCCTTCATCCTCAGCTTCGCCTGCGATACCTTCGCCTTTTTCGCCGGGCTGACGCTGGGCAAGCACAAGCTGGCGCCCAAGGTCAGCCCCAAAAAGACCATTGAGGGCTCGGTCGGAGGCTTGGCGGGAAACGTACTCTGCGGTCTTCTGTTTGTCTGGGTGATGGAGCGCTTTTCCGGCGGCTCCGCCATCGGGTACGGACCCATGGCGGTCCTGGCCCTGGCCTGCGGCGCAGTAGCCCAGATTGGGGACCTCAGCTTCTCCCTCATCAAACGGGAATTTGGAATCAAGGACTACGGGCGTCTCTTCCTGGCCCACGGCGGCGTGCTGGACCGCTTTGACAGCGTGCTGTTTGTGGCCCCGGTAATGGAGATTATTTTCAGCTTACTGCCATAGAATAGAGAGGGAGACATGACGAAGACAATCGCAATTTTAGGCTCCACCGGCTCCATTGGCCGGCAGACCCTGGAGGTGGCGGAACAGCTGGGACTGCAGGTGGCGGCCCTCACTGCCCACGGCAGCATCTCTCTGGCGGAGGAGCAGGTTCGGAAATTCCGCCCCCGTCTGGCAGTTATGGTGGAGGAGACCGCCGCCCGGGACCTGGCCGTCCGTCTGGCGGACCTGGACGTCAAAATACTGGGTGGCGCCGCCGCCCTGGAGGAGGCCGCCGCCCTGCCGGAGGCGGACACGGTGGTCACCGCCGTGGTGGGCATGGCGGGTCTGAAGCCCACCCTGGCCGCCATCCGGGAAAAAAAGCGCATTGCCCTGGCCAACAAAGAGACCCTGGTCTGCGCCGGGGAGCTGGTCATGGACGCGGCGGAACGGCATGGGGCGGAGATCATTCCGGTGGACTCGGAGCATTCCGCCATTTTTCAGTGTGTCCAGGGCTGCGGAGACCGGCGGGAACTGAAGCGCCTGCTGCTGACCTGCTCCGGCGGTCCCTTCTACGGCAGAAGCTGGGAGGAGACGGCCTCCATCACCCCCGCCGACGCCCTGCGCCACCCCAACTGGCGCATGGGGCCGAAAATCACCGTGGACTGCGCCACGCTGATGAACAAGGGCCTGGAAATCATTGAGGCCATGCGGCTCTACCGTCTGCCCCTGGAGCAGGTGCGGCCGGTGATACACCGCCAGAGCATCGTCCACTCCCTGGTGGAGTTCCAGGACGGGGCCCTGCTGGCCCAGCTGGGCACGCCGGATATGCGCCTGCCTATCCGCTACGCCCTGACCTATCCCTGCCGGGCGGAAAATCCGGCGGAGCCCCTGGACCTTCTCCGCTGTCCTCCCCTCACCTTTGCCGAGCCGGACCGGGACGCCTTTCCCTGCCTGCGGCTGGCAGAGGAGGCCGCGAAGCGGGGGGGCGCCGCCTGCACCGTACTGAATGCCGCCAACGAGGAGGCCGTCCGCCTCTTCCTGGCGGAGCGCGTAGGCTTTCAGGATATCTATCGCCGGACGGCCCAGGCCCTGGCGGAATCGCCCGCCCCGGCGTCCCCCAGTCTGGAGGACATTTTGGAGGCGGACCGCGCGGCCCGGCAGTTCGTCCGGCAATCATCCCAAGAAGGAGCGGTTCCATGAGCATACTCTATATTCTGGCGGCAATTTTCATCTTCGGCTTCCTGGTTGCCATTCACGAGCTGGGGCACTTTCTGGCGGCCCGGCTGTGCGGCGTGGACGTGACGGAGTTTTCCATCGGCATGGGTCCCCAGGTGTGGCGGCGGGAAAGCGAGAAAACCGTCTACTCCCTCCGCCTGCTTCCCATCGGCGGCTTCTGCGCCCTGGAGGGAGAGGACGAGGACACCGGAAACCAGCGGGCTTTTGTCCGCCAGGGCTTCTGGAAGAAATTTGTCATCCTGGCCGCCGGAGCCTTTCTGAACTTCGTGGCCGGGGTGGTCATCATCCTGTTCCTCTTCGCCGGAGCAACCGGTTTTTATGTGGACCAGATCGCCGGTTTTGAAGAGGGCTTTCCTCTGGAGGGGGAAAACGGCCTGATGGTGGGGGACATCTTCTACAAGGTGGACGGCTGGCGGACCTATCTCCGGGGAGACGCGGCCCTGTTCCTCCAGTTCAACGACGGCCAGGGCATGGACCTGGAGGTCATACGGGACGGAGAGCACATTGTACTGGAGGACCTCCCCCTCTACCGGGGGACCTATGGCGGCGTATCGGGCCGCTTCGGCCTGTCCGTGGGAGTCCAGACGGTTCCCGCCACCTTTGCCTCCCGCATACAGTACACCTGGTTCCAGGCCCTGGACTTTGTCCAGCAGGTGTGGTTCAGCCTCTACCAGCTGGTCACCGGCGGCGTAGGCGTGCAGGAGCTCAGCGGCCCGGTGGGAATCGTCTCCGCCTTCACCCAGGTAGGCGAGGCCTCGGAGACCGTGCGGCTGGCGGTGCGGAATATCGCCTACTTCGCCGCCCTGATTGCCGTCAATCTGGCGGTGATGAACCTGCTGCCCATTCCCGCTCTGGACGGGGGACGGATCTTTCTGCTGCTGGTAGACGCGGTGGGCATGCTGCTGTTCAAGCGGACCTTGCCGGAGAAGTATCAGGCGGCGGTAAACACAGCCGGCTTCGTCCTGCTGATGGGCATTATGCTGGCGGTAACCTTCCAGGACGTCTGGAAGCTGTTTCAATGAGAAAGGGGCGAAGGCCATGACAAAACGGTTACAGGTCGGCGGCGTCCCCGTAGGCGGCGGCGCGCCGGTGAGCATTCAGTCCATGTGCAGCACCCAAACCAGCGACGTGGAAGCCACCGTGGCCCAAATCCACGCCCTGGAAGCCGCCGGATGCCAGCTCATCCGGGTGGCCATCCCGGACCAGGCCGCGGCGGAGGCAGTGGACCGCATCAAGGAGCGCATCTCCATTCCGCTGATTGCCGACATCCATTTCAACTACCAATACGCCCTCATCTGCGCGGAGCGGGGCATCGACGCCATCCGCATCAACCCCGGCAACATCGGCGGGGAGGAGAAGGTCAAGGCCGTGGCGGACGCCTGCCGCCATCGGAACATCCCCATTCGCGTGGGGGTCAACGGCGGTTCCCTGGAAAAGGAGCTGCGGGCAAAATACGGCGGCGTCACCGCCGAGGCCCTGGTCGAGAGCGCCCTGGGGCAGGTTCGCCTGCTGAACCGCTTCGGCTTCGACCAGGTCTGTATCTCCGTCAAGTGTTCCGATGTGCCGCTGACTATGGCGGCCTACCGCCTGCTGAGCCAGGAGACGGACTGCCCCCTTCACCTGGGGGTCACCGAGGCCGGCACGCCCTCCATGGGTATGGTAAAATCCGCCATGGGCATTGGCGGCCTGCTGTGCCTGGGCATCGGCGACACCATCCGGGTAACCCTCACCGCCGACCCGGTAGAGGAGGTCTACGCCGCCAAGAAGATTCTGAAGGCCGCCGGCCTGCGGAAGGAGGGGGTAAACCTGATCGCCTGCCCCACCTGCGGCCGGACCCGCATTGACCTGATCCCCATTGCCGGGGAGGTGGAGCGGCGGCTGGCAGACTGTGAAAAGAACATCACCGTGGCCGTGATGGGCTGTGCCGTCAACGGCCCCGGCGAAGCCGCCGCCGCCGACATCGGCATTGCCGGCGGCAAGGGCGAGGGCCTGCTCTTCCGCCGGGGGCAGGTGCTGTACAAGGTTCCCCAGGAGCGCCTGGTGGACGCACTGATGGCGGAAATCGAGAAACTCTGAGTCCCTCCTTCCTCAAACTCCCAATGCAAAAGCGAGGCTGCTATGTCAAACAAGATTCCTTTTTTCGAAATGTTCTCCGCCCTCCGGCTGCCGGCGGCACTGCGCCTGGGGCTGGCCGGAGCCCAGGTATCCGGCGGGTGCATTGACCTGACGGCGCCGGCCATCCGCCTGCAGCTCATTCTGGAGCGCCCCCTTCCTCCGGCGGAAAAGGAGGAACTGCGGCAGGCCATTCAGGCATCATATGGCTTTTCCTCGGCGGAGCTGGACCTGTCCCAGGCCGCTCCGCCGCCTCCGCCCCCCCCGTCCGCCGAACCCAAGGCCCCGCCCGCCCCCAAAAAGGCTCCCCCAGCGAAAAAGGGCAAGGTACTGATGGGCAATCCCATCAAGGCCCGTCCCATGCCCATGAAGGATCTGAGCATCAAAACGGACACCGCCACGGTGGCCGGCAAGGTTTTTTCCTTCGAGAGCCGGGAAACCTGGCGGCCCGGCGTATGGCGGGTGAGCTTTGACATGACCGACGGCACCGCCTCTGTCACCGTTCAGAAAAACCTAAACGCCAAGGAAGCCCAGAACTTGGAAAGCAGCATCAAACTCGACGGGGAATTTGACACCTGGCTGACGGTGCAAGGCAAAATGGAGCTCACCTGGGACGGCAAGGACATCCAGCTGAACCCCCATCATATCAATACGCTGGAACACGAGGAGCGGATGGACAACGCCCCGGAGAAGCGGGTGGAGCTCCACCTCCACACCAAGATGAGCAACATGGACGCCCTCACCGACACCAAGAAGGTCATCCAGCAGGCCATCCGCTGGGGCCATCCCGCCATTGCCATCACGGACCACGGCGTGGCCCAGTCCTTTCCCGATGCGTGGCACGCCGCCAAAGACAAGATCAAGATTCTCTACGGCGTGGAGGGCTATTTCCTCAACAATCTGGACGACCGCATTGTGGTCCACGGTCCCCTGGACGGCCCCCTGGAGGGCGGCATCGTCTGCTTCGACATTGAGACCACCGGCCTGAAGGTAGACCGGGAGGCCATTACGGAAATCGGCGCGGTGGTGCTGGAAAACGGAGAAATCACGGAGCGTTTTCAGACCTTTGTGAACCCTGGCCGCCGGCTGACGCCGGAGATTATCGGCCTCACCGGCATCACGGATGAGATGCTGAAGAACGCGCCCCCGCCGGCGGAGGCCCTGGCAGACTTCCTGAAATTCGTGAACGGACGGCCTCTGGCGGCCCACAACGCGGAGTTCGACGTCAGCTTTATCCGCAAAGGCTGCCGGGAGGCGGGCCTGGACTTCCGGCCCACCTATGTCGACTCCCTGATTCTGGCCCAGAACCTGCTGCCGGACCTGGGGAAGTACAAGCTGGATATCGTGGCGGACCGCCTGGACCTCCCCACCTTCAACCATCACCGGGCCAGCGACGACGCGGCCACTGTAGGCTATATGCTGATTCCCTTCTGGGACATGCTGCGGGAAAAGGGCGTCCGCACCCTCCAGGAAATCAACCCGGAGATGGAGAAGCTGCGCCCCCTGGGAAGCAAGTCCAACCGCTACCCCAAGCACATCATTCTCCTGGCCCGAAACAAGGTTGGCCTGAAGAATCTCTATCAGATGATCTCCGCCTCCAACCTCCAATACTTCAAGCGGGTGCCCATCATCCCCAAGACCCTGCTGGTGGAGCACCGGGAGGGCATCATTGTCGGGGCAGCCTGCGAGGCAGGCGAGCTGTTCCGTGCGGTGAAGGAGCACAAGGACTGGGATGAGCTCCAGCGCATTGCCTCCTTTTACGACTATCTGGAAATCCAGCCCCTCTGCAACAACGCCTTCATGCTCCGGGACGGCGACGTTCAGAGCGAAGAGGACCTGCGGGAGTTCAACCGCACCATTGTCCGCCTGGGGGAGACCCTGCGCAAGCCCGTCTGCGCCACCGGCGATGTCCACTTCCAGGAGCCGGAGGACGAGGTATACCGGCACATCCTCCTGGCGTCAAAAAAACTCCCCGACGCCAACGCGCCCCTGCCCATCTATTTCAAAACCACGGAAGAGATGCTGAAGGAGTTCGCCTACCTGGGGAAGGAGAAGGCCTATGAAGTGGTGGTGACCAACACCCGGCTGGTAGCGGACCAGGTCGAGAGCTTTGAGCTGCTGCCGAAAGAGCTCTTTCCGCCGAGGCTGGAGAACTCCGAAGAGGAGCTGAACCAGCTGGTCTGGGACAAGGTCCGCCGCCTCTACGGCGAACATCCGCCCCAGCTCATCGTTGACCGCCTGAACGTGGAACTGGGCGGCATCCTGGGGAAATACGACGTGGTCTACATGTCGGCGCAGAAGCTGGTGCAGCGCTCCCTGGAAAACGGCTATCTGGTGGGCTCCCGGGGTTCCGTGGGCTCCTCCCTGGCGGCCTACATGTCCGGCATCACGGAGGTCAACTCCCTGCCGCCCCACTACCGCTGCCCCCAGTGCCGGAACAGCGAGTTCATCCAGGACGGGTCCTACGGCTGCGGCGCGGATATGCCGGACAAGGTCTGCCCCAAGTGCGGGACCAAATACGAGAAAGACGGCTTCGACATTCCCTTCGAGACCTTCCTGGGCTTCGGCGGCGGCAAGGTGCCGGATATCGACCTGAACTTCTCCGGCGAGTACCAGGCCCGGGCCCACCGCCACGCCATTGAGATGTTCGGCGAGACCCAGGTCTTCCGGGCGGGAACCATCGGCACCCTGGCGAAGAAGACCGCCTATGGCTTCGTAAAAAAATACCTGGAGGAAAACGAAATCACCGCTGGCCGGGCAGAGGAAAACCGCCTCACCTTAGGCTGTGTGGGAGTCCGGAAGACTACGGGGCAGCACCCCGGCGGCCTGGTGGTAGTCCCGGACGACATGTGCATGGAGGACTTCTGTCCCGTCCAGCACCCGGCGGACGCCGATGATTCCGACACCATCACCACCCATTTCGAATACCACGCCATGGAGGACAACCTCCTGAAGCTGGACATGCTGGGCCATGATGACCCCTCGCTGGTGCGCATGATTCAGGATCTCACCGGTATCGCCCCCCAGGACATCCCGCTGGACGACCCAGATACCATGTCCATCTTCGTCTCCAGCAAAATCCTGGGCTACGAAAACGACGAAATCCTGGGGCCCACCGGAGCGGTGGCCATTCCGGAGTTCAACACCCGCTTTACCCGGCAGATGCTGCTGGACACCAAGCCCAAGGATTTGAACACCCTCATCCGTCTTTCCGGCTTCTCCCACGGAACCGACGTTTGGGCTGGCAACGCCCGGGAGCTGATCCTCAACGGCACCGCCAGCGTTCTGGAGACCGTAGGCTGCCGGGACGACATCATGCTCTACCTGATTTCCAAAGGTCTGGACCCTAAAATGAGCTTCAAGATCATGGAGGCCGTCCGAAAGGGCAAGGTGAAAAAGGGAGGCTTTGAAGAGGGCTGGGAGAAAACCATGCAGGAACACGGCATCCCCGGCTGGTATATCGAGTCCCTGGCGAAGATCGGCTACCTCTTCCCCAAGGCCCACGCCGTGGCCTATGTCATGATGGCTTTCCGCCTCGCCTGGTACAAGGTCCACCACCCCCTGGCCTTCTACGCCGCCTTTTTCTCCATCCGGGCCAAGGCCTTTGACGCGGAGTACTGCTGCGCGGGGAAGGACGCGGTGAAAAAGAAAATCCAGGAGATTGAGAAGAACAAGGACTCCACCAACGTAGAGCAGAACCTGATGACCACGCTGGAGGTCTGCTACGAGTTCTACCTCCGGGGCTTCCACTTTGAGACCATTGACATCTACCGCTCCGACGCCACGAAGTTCGTGATTACCGACGGCGGCCTTCTGCCCCCCTTCACCACGGTCCACGGCCTGGGTGAGGCGGCGGCCCTGGACACGGTGGAAAAGCGGAAGGGGAAGCAGTTCCTCTCCATCGAGGAGTTCGCCGACTGCTGCAGCAAGCTCTCCAAGACCCACATGGAGCAGCTCAAGGCCCTGGGAGCCTTTGCCGGCATGGTGGACACCAGCCAAATCTCTCTGTTTTAATGTTGCTTTTGCACTAGCTTTTCTCCTGGAAATCCTTTATACTCTTAGAAATAAATAGAAAGGAGCATTTTTCATGCTGAGTGAAAACGTCGCCGCCCTGCTGAACCAGCAGGTCAATAAGGAGTTTTATTCCGCCTACCTCTATCTGGATTTCTCCAATTACTTTGAAGCCCGGGGCCTGGATGGCTTTGCCAACTGGTACAAAATCCAGGCGCAGGAGGAGCGGGACCATGCCATGCTCTTCTATCAGTATCTCCAGAACAACGGCGCCAAGGTGACCCTGGAGGCCATTGCCAAGCCGGACAAGGCGCTGAACAGCGACATGGATGTGCTGAAGGCCGGTCTGGAGCACGAGCTCTACGTCACCAGCCTCATCAACGAGCTCTACGCCGCCGCCTACGCGGAAAAGGATTTCCGCACTATGCAGTTCCTGGACTGGTTCGTGAAGGAGCAGGGCGAGGAGGAGACCAACGCCAACAACCTGATCTCCAAGATGGAGCTCTTCGGCTCGGACCCCAAGAGCCTGTACATGCTCAACAGCGAACTGGCGGGCCGCGCCTACAGCGCCCCCTCCCTGTCCCTGTGAAACCAGCCGCCTTCCAAAGCTGGAGGGCGCCTCTGCGCAAAAAAGGACCGGCCCCAGGCCGGTCCTCTTGTTTTATCCATTGCTCACTCCAGGCGGAAATGGCTTGCCAGCTCCTTCATAATCCGGGACTGGTCCGACAGCTCCTGGGAGGTAGCGGCGCTCTCCTCCGACGTGGTAGAGGTCACCTGCACCACGTTGGAAATCTGATCAATTCCCTCCGTAACCTGCGAGATCGCGGTGGTCTGGTTCTCAATGGCCTCCACCACCACCGTCATCTGCGCGGTCACGTTGGCGGCGTGGCCGCTGGTTTTGTCCAGGGCTTCCGTCACCTGGCCCACCACCCGTCCGCCCTCGGTAACGGCGGCGATCGAGCCCTCAATGAGGTCCTTGGTTGCCTTGGCGGCCTCGTCGGACTTGGACGCGAGACAGCGCACCTCGTCCGCCACCACGGCAAAGCCCTTTCCGGCGCTGCCTGCCCGCGCGGCCTCCACCGCGGCATTCAGGGCCAGGATGTTGGTCTGGAAGGCAATATCCTCAATGGTGGAAATAATCTTCCCAATCTCCTCCGAGGAGGAGGAAATCTTCTCCATAGCGGTATTCAATTCCTTCACGTGGTCCACACTGACACCCAGCTGGGCCCCCGCCAGGTTGACAAACCGGCCCGCCTCTTCGGCAGCGGCGGCGGTCTGCCTGGCGTTTGCGGAGATATCGGCCACCGTGGCGGACAGTTCCTCCACGGCGCTGGCCTGCTCCGTGGCTCCCTGGCTCAGGGACTGCGCACTGCTGGCCACCTGTCCCGCACTGCCGGCCACCATACCAGCGGACTGGCTCAGCTGAAGCAAGGTCTTCTTCAAAGAGCTGTGGATGGTGCGGATAGAAGCCTCCAGTGCCTGGAAATCTCCCACATACGCAACTCCGGCGTGCTGGCGGAAATCCCCCTGCGCCATCTGCCCCAGTTGACCGGTCACATCCTGCGCCACTTCGTTCAGGCGGAGGATGGTAGTGTCCAGCGCCTTTGCCAGATGGGCGGTCTCATCTTTGGAAGACACCACCGGCACCGGCGTATGCAGGTCTCCCTCCGCCAGTTGGTCTAGGCGGCGGACACAGGTTCCAATGGGGCCGGAAATGGATTTGGCCAGGGGAACCGCCACCAGAATCGATGCCAGCACCACCAGCACCACCACCAGCACCGTCAGAAGAATACTCTGGTCCAGGGTAGACTTGAATTCCCGCTGGCTGGCCTCCAACGCAATGCTCCAATTCTGATTTCCGCCAATGGGCGCGAAACCCACGAACTTGTTATCCCCATAAAAACGGTATGTACCGAAGCCGGTTTCCCCCTGTACCATACGCTGGTTCACAGCGGCCACATCCGCCACGCTGGCGTCCGACTGGGCGGCGGCAATCATATTGGAGCCCTCTTCCACCACCGTGCTGTCCCGGTGGCCGATCACATTACCGCGCTGGTCCAGCACATAGGCCACGCCATCCTTACCCATGGCCAAGTTCACCACGATATCCGTGAGAAAATCCGCGCTGATGCCGCCATAGACCACACCGTCAAAGCGGCCATTGGTGAGAATGGGCACCTCCAGGAGGAAAATCATCTGTTTTCCATCGTCCATGATATTGGAGATATAGGGAGCCTTCGTGCTTTTGCACTGCTGGAAATAGTCCTCGCCGGCATAGCTGTAGCCGGTGGAGGACATACCGGAGGCATCGATTTTCCCGGTGTACAGAAACCCGTTGCGCTGGGCAATCTCCTCCCGAACCGTTTCCAACTCCGGATCCATGGGCGCGGCATTCCGGAAGATATCCGAGGCGGCAGCCTCCTGCAGGGCCGTCCAATAGCCGTCCATCCGCCATTGGACTGCGTCCGCCGCTATCTGCGTGGCGGGGCCCAGAGTCTTTTCCATCAGCGCGTCAATTCCCCTGGCGTTCAACAGCGCGGTAATAACGCCGATAAGCACAGCGCCCGCCATTACCACCGCCAGCATTCCCATCAGAATTTTTGACTTGATTGACTTCATGTCTCATCCTCCCTCCATCAGGTCCCGGAAACAGGCCCGCAGGCTCTTCCGGCATACTTTTTCATTATATCCCACTGGCCGGGAAAAGTAAATCCCTATTCCGGAAATTTACCCCTTCAAGCGCACCGGCAGGGCTCACAGCTCCACCACGGTCACCGTGTGGCCTGTAAAGGGCAGCAGCTTTTCCAGCACATCCGCCGTCTTCAGCTTCAGACTGCTGGTGCAGATACACGGGTGGCAGCTGAGGTATTCCGCCTCATAGACCTCCCGCTCCATCAAAAGCCGGACCTGGTGGTCCCGGTCGTTCATCAGTCCCAGGATCGTGGCCGAGCCGGGGGTGCAGCGGAGCCGTTCCCAAAGGGCTTCCTCCGGCGCGAAGGACAGCCGGGCACAGCCGATCTGGTGCGAGAGATCCTTGGTGTGAAAGGGCTTGTCGGGACCCATACAGAGCAGATAAAACTGCGTTTTCTGCCGGTTGCAGAGAAAGAGGTTTTTGCAAATAGGCACGCCCAGAACCCCGCTGACGGCGGCGCACTTCTCCATGGTGTCCGCGGGTTCACTGGACACCCGGCCATAGTCCATGCCCAGGTCCTCCAGCAGGGCAAAGGCGGCCTCCTCCTGGGGCAGCAGCGGTCCTTCCGGCCGGGTATTCTGATAGTACGGGGAAATTTCCATATGAAATCAGTCCTTTGTCAAGAGCTTCTCACCGGCCCGGTAGATATCCCCCGCGCCGATGGTGAGGATGAGATCCCCCGGCTGCGCCAGACGCCGCAGTGCCTCCGCCGTCTTGTCCAGGGTGGAGCAGTAGACGGCGCCGGGAACCTCCCTGCAGAGGTCTGCCGAGGAGATGCCCAGGGTATTCTGTTCCCGGGCGGCATAAATTTCTGCCAGCACCACCACGTCTGCCAGACGCAGCTCCTCCGCGAAGCGGTCGAAGAGCTTGGCGGTGCGGGAGTAGGTGTGAGGCTGAAAGGCCGCAAGCAGCCGCCGGTAACCCAGGCCCTTGGCGGTGGTCAGCAGGGCGTGGAGTTCGTCGGGGTGATGGGCATAGTCATCGTAGATCTCCGCCCCCTGGAAGCATCCCTTATACTCAAAGCGCCGCCCCGCCCCGGTGAAGGCCCCCAGGCCCGTCTCCACGGCTTCCCCGGGGATGCCCAGGACGTAAGCGGCGGAGGCTGCCGCCAGGGCGTTGGACACATTGTGCCGCCCATAGACCTTCAATTCCACATGGGCGTAAAACTGGCCGCGGACCTGAACGTCGAAGGCGGGACGGCCCTTATCCTCCCGGAGATTGACCGCAGTGCAGTCCGCTCCCGGCTCCAGGCCGAAGGTAAACGTCTCCAAGCCCCGGGCCATGTCCCGGGCGCCGGCGTTGTCCGCGTTCACCACGACGCTGCCGCCGGAAGGCACCAGCTCCACAAAGCGGCGGAAAGACCGTTTGATATCCTCCAGGTCCTTGAAAAAGTCCAGATGATCCGCCTCCACGTTCAGCACCACCGCCACCGTGGGGTAGAAGCTGAGGAAGCTGTTGCAGTACTCGCAGGACTCCAGAATGATGGTGTCCCCCCGGCCCACCCGGTAGCCGGAGTGAAGAAGAGGCAAGGTCCCGCCGATCATAACCGTAGGGTCTGCCTCCGCCGCCATGAAGACATGGGTGCACATGGAGGTCGTGGTGGTCTTCCCATGGGTTCCCGCCACGCAGAGGGCGTTGGGATAGCGCTGCATGATGGCTCCCCAGGCCTGGGCCCGCTCGTAGACGGGGATGCCCCGGGCGATGGCCCCGGCAATCTCCGGGTTGCCGTCGTGGACGGCGGCGGTGCGGATCACCAGGCCGCAGTCCCCCAGGTTGTCGGCGTTATGGCCAATGGCCACTGGAATGCCCAGGGAACGGAGGCGCTTCACGGTATCGCTCTCCGCCATATCCGACCCCTGAATGACGAGTCCTTTGTCCCGCAGGACTTCCGCCAGCGGGCACATGGACACGCCGCCGATGCCCACCAGGTGGGCCCGGGTGCCGGGAACAAAAAAATCGCTGATAGGCTTTTTATTCTGCATCATGGAAATCAGCTTCCTTTCCAGAAAACGGAACTTAAAAAAGATTGTATCCACTGGAGTCTTTTATTATAATATAGAAATCCGGGAAATGCAACGGCGAAAGGAAAACCTTGTGCTATCGGATATGCCGGATCTGAAGCGCCGCCCGGTCAAGGGCCTTCCGCAGGCCGCCCCGGCAGTCTTAGCCAGGGTCAAACCGGCCAGTTCCGCTGTTTGTTCCACTACTTGGTCAATGGTCAGACCCTCGGTCTGGAGCCTGTGTCCGGCGATGTCCTCCGCAAAGGCCCGGAGACAGCGGTCCATCTGAAGCGCCGCCCAGAAACGCCGCCCCTCCAGTCTGGACGCCTGCCGTTTCCACAGGGTCTCCCGGCTGGCGCATAAAATCATGTGCCGGACGTCATACTTCTCTGACAGCCGCCCAACAATCTCCTCATAATAGTTCCTGCTTGTATAGTCAACGCAGTTGAAAGGGAGTACCCACTCCTTTTCAACCGGCGGACCAGGGGGCCGCCGGTGCGCGGAGCGCAGTTGCGTTTCCTAGGAAGCCATGCGCCGGGCGCAGCTTGGGCGGAAGATTCGCGCGAAGAAAATAGCCAACATGTTCCGGGTCGTACAAATTGGCCCCCGGCAGCCGCTGCCGGAGGGCATAGGCCGTCTGGGTCTTTCCCGCGCCAAAGGGGCAGCCAAATAATCATGGATTCACCCGCCTGAAGAGCATGATGCCGGGGGATTTCAAATCGATTCTATTCCACGAAACGGAAAAAAGCAAGGGAGTGGGACGCTATGGAAATACCGAACTACACACAGGCCATTCTGAAAGCCCTGGAGGCGGCGGGCCACGAAGCCTGGTGCGTAGGCGGCTGCGTTCGGGACACCCTGCTGGGCCGGACTCCGGAGGACTGGGACGTGACCACCTCCGCCCTGCCGGAGGAAACGCTGGCCGTCTTCGGTTCCCAGGCCCGGCCCACGGGCTTGAAGCACGGCACCGTCACCGTCCGAACACCGGAGGGCCCTGTAGAAGTCACCACGTACCGCATTGACGGAACCTACCGCGACCGCCGGCGGCCGGACTCCGTCGCCTTCACCGCCTCCCTGGAGGAAGACCTGGCCCGGCGGGACTTCACAGTCAACGCCATAGCGCTGAACCTCCGCGGGGAATTCCGGGACCCCTTCGGAGGCCGGGCGGATTTGAAACGAAACAGCCTCCGCTGCGTAGGAGACCCGGACCGGCGGTTCCAGGAGGACGCCCTCCGGATTCTCCGGGGCCTCCGGTTTGCGTCTGTGCTGCGTCTGGAAGAGGACCCGGCCACCGGCGGCGCTATGGAGCGGAACCGGGCGCTTCTGGAGGCCATCGCCCCCGAGCGCATACAAGCGGAATTGGTCAAACTCCTCTGCGGCCCCGGCGCGGGACAGGCACTGGAGCGGCACCCGAACATTCCCGGCGTTTTCTGGCCGGAAATTCTGCCTATGGTGGACTTTGACCAGCAGAATATACACCACTGTTACGACGTCTGGCGGCACAGTCTCGCCGCCTTGATTGAGACGCCGCCCATCCCGGTTCTCCGCTGCGCCGCCCTGCTCCACGACATCGGGAAACCCTCCACCTTCACGATAGACACCCAGGGGACCGGTCATTTCTACGGCCACGCCAAGGCCAGCGCCGCTCTGGCGGACGCCATGCTCCGGCGGCTGAAATTTCCAAACGAATTCCGGGAGCGAACGGTCCGGCTGGTGGAGTGGCACGACCGGGACATCCCCCGGACCGGCAAAGGCATCCGCCGGGCGCTCCGGGCGCTGGGCGAGGAGGACCTGCGGCTGCTGCTTGCTCTGAAACGGGGAGACAATCTGGCCCAAGACCCGGCCTATTGGTCCCGGCAGTGGGAAATCCGCAAAGGCGAGCTCCTTTTGGACCAGCTGCTGGCGGAGGACGCCTGCTTTTCTCTCCGGCAGCTGGCCGTAAAAGGCGGCGACTTGTTAGCCCTGGGCTGGCAGGGTCCGGCGGTAGGTGCGGCGCTGAATCAGCTGCTGGAACAGGTGGTGGACGGCGCGCTGCCGAATGAGCGGGAAGCCCTGCTGGCGTATATTTGCCGTTCCGGTCCCGGCGGCCCGAAGGAAGCACCGCCGGTATGACCCGCCGCCAAGAAAAAATTACCGTCAAAAAAGCGGCATATTCGCGCCTTTTCGAGTCAAACTATGCTCGCGATACCCAGTGACCCACAAACGCATGATTTGATGAAGATGAAAAGGAGAAATTCAAGATGTCTAGTAAGAACACCAACAAGCTCAATATTCCCGAGGCCCGCAGCGCGATGGACAAGTTCAAGATGGAGGCCGCTTCCGAGGTTGGCGTCAACCTGAAGGAGGGCTACAACGGCGACCTGACCAGCCGCGAGGCCGGTTCTGTCGGCGGCCAGATGGTCAAGAAGATGATCGAGTCCTACGAGAAGTCCCTGTAACTTCCCGCTGGAACGAAGAAGGGGAGAGGCGTTTGCCTCTCCCCTTTTCCTCACCGCAGCAGCATGGGCTGAATCTGTTCCCCCCGCAGAGCGGCGTCCACGGTCTCCGGCAGCTTCGAAAAATCCGCCACCAGGGAACTGGGCTTCTGGACCGCGTTGTCCTGGCCGAAGGGCACGAAATAGTAGTTCCGCCGCACCAGCAGCTCTCCGATATTCTTCGCACCCGCTGCCAGACCATCGTTGCTGGACACCGCCACCACCACCGGCCGGCCGTTCCGCAGATGAGATTTGGCCGCCATGGTTACCGCTGTGTCCGCAATGCCTGCCGCCAGCTTCGCAATGGTGTTCCCCGTGGCCGGGGCAATCACCAGCACATCCAGCAGTCCCTTGGGACCAATAGGCTCGACTGCCGGGATATCCAGCAGTACATCCTGCCCCGTCAGATCCTCCAGCCGCTCCAGCAGGTCCTCCGACCGGCCGAAGCGGGTATCCGTAAAGGCGGAGATGTCCGAGACAATGGGAATCACCGTCTCGTAAATCCCCGTCAAGGCCTCCAGGGCCTTCAGCACCTTCTCGTGGGTGCAGAAGGAACCGCAGACCGCAAAACCGACCCGTTCTTTCCGCATACAGGTCACCTCATTCTTCCGTTAGGATGTAATATACCGCGTCCCGAATGGCTGCCGCCGCCGTGCGGGGAGCCAGCCGCCCCGGCAGAGACCGGGCCCAGATCACCTCCGGCCCCTTCTCCTCCGCCGCAATCCCCCGGACCGAGGCCAGATCTACCAGCAGGCAGTCCGGCGGCAGCTGGGCCAGAAGCGGCCCCTTCAGGACCGGAGCGGGGACTGTGTTGAACACGGCGCCAAAGGTTCCCAGGTGCTCTTCCAGCCGCTGAATGTGCAGCGCCTGATACCCCAGGGCCCGAATCCAGGCCAGGTCTTCCGGCTTGCGGGCAGCGGCGGCCACCCGGGCTCCCAGGCCCTGAAGGCGGCGGCTCAGCAGCTTTCCGATGCGGCCAAACCCCAGCACCAGACAGTCCAGACCCAGCAGAGTCCGGTCCAGGTGTTCCATAGCTACCTGTACCGCGCCTTCTGCCGTAGCGGCGGCATTGGCCACTGCCAGTTCCTCCCGCAGGAAGTAGTCCTCTACCGTCAGTCCCAGCGCTTCCGCCTCCCGGCGCTGCTGAGGCCGGACCTGGCCCGCCAGAATCCGCTGGCGGGGCGACAGGCGGCGGAAGAGGTCCGCCGTGGGCACCGCGCCCTCCTCGCAGTTCAGGACGCCGTCTCCCCGGCAGAGGGGCAGCGGCAGAAGGACAACATCCGCCGCTGCGGCCCGCTCCAGGCTGTCCGTGCCCCCGCTCTTCCAGCGCTCCAGGCCGTAAGTACAAACGGTGTTTCCATCCTCCGCCAGCAGCCGGGCCAGCTCTGCCTGACGGCGGTCTCCGCCCAGGACGCCAAAGGTCTTGTTCATCTCACATTCCCCCCTCGTTTCATGGTATGGGCGGGGAGGGGAATGGGTGATTGCCTTTTCCCGGCAGGCATGATACAATACGTACCGTCTACATTCCCTCCGTTCTTCCGAAAGGAGTATGTTTATGCGGTATTCCTACCTCCTCTTTGACGCCGACGACACCCTTTTTGACTTCCCCAAAGCCGCCAGCCGGGCCTTCGCCAAGATGTGCCAGATACACGGCATCCCCTACACGCCGGAGGCCTACCGGATCTACCACGAGATTAACCTAGAGCTCTGGGCAGCCTTCGACCGGGGTGAGGTAAGCAAGGACTTCGTCGTTCTGGAGCGCTGTGTCCGTTTCCTGAAGGCCATAAAACTGGAACGGGACCCTGTCCGGTGCAACCAGGATTTCCTGGAGGCCCTGGGCCGGGGCGTATATCCCCTGCCTCACGCCGAGGCGGTCTGCCGGGAACTGCGGGAGCGGGGCCATCACCTGTATATCATCACCAACGCCGTGGCCTCCGTACAGCGGAACCGCCTCCGGGGCAGTGTCTTTGCGGATTTGTTCGACGGGACCTTCATCTCCGAGGAGGCCGGGGCCGCCAAGCCGGACCGCGCCTATTTCGACTACGTCCGGCGGCGTCTCCCCTGCCTGACAGCGGAAAACGCTCTGGTTATCGGAGATTCCCTATCCACAGATATTCAGGGAGCCAACAATGCCGGACTCCCCTGCTGCTGGTTCAATCCAGCGGGCAAGCCCCGGCGGGAGGACCTGCGGGTAGACTACGAAATCCGCAGCCTGCGGGAGCTGCTGGAAATCGCATAAGCCGCGAGGGACCGCGTGCGCGGTCCCTCGTCAGCCAGTTCCCCCTCATGGGATTTCGGTTCAGGTCTCCGGCGTCCCCGTCTCCTGGAGATATGCCAGAATTTCCGCCGCGTTGGCGTCCGGCTTCACCTTGGGCATGATCTTCTCAATCCGGCCATCCTCCCCAATGAGGAAGGTGGTCCGCACCACGCCCATGCTCACCTTGCCATAGAGCTTCTTCTCCTGCCACACGCCATAAGCCTGAATGGCGGTCCGTTCCGAGTCTGCCAGCAGAAGAAACGGCAGGCCGTGCTTTTCCGCAAACCGCTGATGGGAGGCAGCGGAATCCTTGCTGACGCCTATGACCACCACGCCCCGTCTCTGGAATTCCCCATAATTCTCCGCAAAAGCGCAGGCCTGCCGGGTGCAGCCAGGGGTATTGTCCCGGGGGTAGAAGTACAACACCACCTTCTTTCCCGCAAACTCCGCCAGGGATACCAAGTTCCCATCCTTGTCCGGCAGGGTAAAATCCGGGGCCTTCATTCCAACTTCCAGCATATTCACATTCTCCTTTTGGTAAACAAAATCAAATTTCTGTTGCATCCAGCGGTTCAGGGCTCTTTTCGGCTTCTGTTCTGCTGGTTTTCTCCATTATATAAGGTCTTTCCGGCTATGTAAAGGCCGTTCCGTGTTCTGACTTCTCTTTTCCGCGTTTTTCCATTGCATCCCACATGGTCCGAAGGGCAAACCATCTTTGAATCCAAAGCAACGGCGCTTCTGCAGAAGGGGCTTCATCCGGCAGCGCGGGCCTCAAAAGAAAGCCCCTGGAATTTTAAGGGTGACAAACCGCAGAATCTCTGGTATAATGAAAATCATGTTTGTGTGCCCGCACAAATCTCAACACAAGGAGATCGTTCTATGAATATCGTATGCTTAGACATGGAGGGCGTTCTGGTTCCCGAAATCTGGATTGCCTTCGCCGAGGCCAGCGGCATCCCGGAGCTCCGCCGCACCACCCGGGACGAACCGGACTATGACAAGCTGATGAATTTCCGTCTCGGCATCCTCAAGGAGCACGGCCTGGGCCTCCGGGAGATTCAGGCTACCATTGCCAAAATCGATCCCCTCCCCGGGGCCAAAGACTTCCTGGACGAGCTCCGTTCCCTCACCCAGGTCCTCATTCTCAGCGATACCTTTGAGCAGTTCGCCAAGCCCCTGATGGAGAAGCTGGACTGGCCCACCATCCTCTGCAACACCCTGGAGGTGGCGGACAGCGGCGAGATCACCGGCTTCCGGATGCGCTGCGAAAAGTCCAAGCTCACCACCGTCAAAGCCCTCCAGTCCATTGGCTACGAGACCATTGCCGCCGGAGACAGCTTCAACGACCTGGCCATGATTCAGGCCGGCAAGGCGGGCTTCCTCTTCAAGAGCACCGAACAAATCAAGAAGGACTACCCCCAGATTCCCGCCTGCGAGGAGTTCGGCGACTTGCTGAGCGCCATCAAGGCCGCGCTGTAAGCGGTTCTGACCATACGGCCTCCGGACCGCTGCCTAGAGTCTGTTTTAAAACCGGCGGAATGCCGGATGGGGGCAGATTTTTTCGTCAGGCAAGGCGATTGGACGCAGGAATCCTGACGGATTTCCAGCCCAATCAACGCAGTCCTGGCGGAATCAGATACCCCAAGACGGCGTTTTGACGGTTTGAAAACAGACTCTAGGGCCCGGAGAAATTCGATTCCGGCGGCCGCCTGACGAAGGCGGACGAAACAAATAAACAACCAGAAGGGAGACGCCAATGAATCCGAAATTCGAAAAGCTGGGCTTCCATCCCGCCGACATCCTCCTTCCCAAGGAGGGCACGGACATGAGAAAATGGTCCGTGGTAGCCTGTGACCAGTTCACCTCTCAGCCCGAGTACTGGCAGGCGGTGGAGGACACCGTGGGAGACGCCCCCTCCACCCTGCGGCTCATCCTCCCCGAGGCGGACCTGAACGCCCCGGACGTTGAAGACCGCATTGCCGGCATCAACGCCTCCATGGACCGCTATCTGTCCGATGGTCTTTTCCGCACTCTGGAAGACAGCCTCTTCTACATTGAGCGGACGCAGTCCGACGGCAAAATCCGCCACGGCCTTATCGGCGCGGTGGACCTGGAGCAGTATGACTTCACCCCCGGTTCCGGAGCCCTCATCCGGGCCACCGAGGGCACGGTTCTCTCCCGCATCCCCCCCCGGGTGAAGGTCCGCAAGGACGCTCCCATCGAGCTGCCCCATGTCATGCTCCTCATTGACGACCCGGAGAAAACCGTCATCGAGCCCCTGGCCCGGGCCTCCAGCGAGATGGAAAAGCTGTATGAATTCGACCTCCAGCAGGACGGCGGCCACCTCACCGGCTGGAAGCTGACGGCGGCTCAGGCAGACGCCGCGGCAGACGCCCTGGAAGCCCTCTGCTCCCCGGAGGAACAGGCCTGCAAGTACGGCGTGAAAAACGCGGCGCCTTTGCTCTTCGCCGTGGGCGACGGCAACCACTCCCTGGCCACCGCCAAGCAGTGCTACGAGGACCTGAAGAAGGTCACCCCGGAGAGCGCGTGGGCCAGTCTTCCCGCCCGGTACGCCCTGGTGGAGGTGGTGAATAACCACGATGACGCCCTTCAGTTCGAGCCCATCCACCGGGTGGTCTTCGGCGTGCAGCCGGAAGCGGTGCTGGAGTCCCTGAAAGCCTTCTACCCCGGCGCTTATGAGGGCCAGGGCCAGGGCCATGTGATTGCCTATACCCACGCGGGCGGCACCGGCTTCCTCACCGTGCCGGAACCCCGGGTGCAGCTGGCGGTGGGCACGCTCCAGGCCTTCCTGGACGCCTATATAAAGGAGCATGGCGGCGAGGTGGACTACATCCACGGCGAGGACGTGACCGACCGCCTGGGCCGCCAGCCCGAGAGTATTGGCTTCAAGCTTCCCGCTATGGGCAAACAGCAGCTGTTCAAGACCGTCATGGCCGACGGTGTGCTTCCCCGGAAAACCTTCTCCATGGGCCACGCCCAGGACAAGCGCTACTATACGGAAGCCCGGAAAATCCGATAACCGGACAGAAGCCCGGCCTGCGGCTTTCCGCAGGCTGGGCTTTCACCCTATCCCAGTTCCCAACAGAAGGGAGGTTCCCTATGCCGGACTGCCGGACGCGCTATCCTCTTATGCTGATTCACGGCCTCAACTGCCGGGACGACTGGATTTTTTCGTACTGGGGCTCTGTGGCTGAAACCCTGAAAGCCCACGGGGCCCAAGTGTATCTCAGCGGCCAGGACGCCTGGGGCAGCATCCCCGCCAACAGCGCTGCCCTCCTCCGGCGGGGTGAAGCCATTCTGGCGGATACCGGCTGTGACCGGCTCAATCTGATTGCTCATTCCAAGGGCGGCCTGGAGGCCCGGTATCTGATTTCCACCCTGGGCTTCGGGGACCGGGCCGCCTCCCTCACCACCATCTGTACGCCTCACCGAGGCTCCAAATCGGCGGCGGAATGGCTCCGGCGGGAATGGGTGTGCCGCATGGCAGGCCGCAGGCTGGAGGCCTTCTGGCGTGCCCGAGGCGACCGGCAGCCGGATTTCCAGGCCGCCATCCAAGCCCTGACGCCAGAGACCCTGTCCCGGTTCAACGCCGAAAACCCGGATCATCCCCTGGTCTATTACCAGAGTTGGGGCGCCCGGCTGAAGAGCGGGGGCTGGGACCCTATGGACCGCTTCCAGCTGTGGCTAACCCGGGCGGACGCCCCTACCGACGGTCTGGTCTCTCCGGACTCCGCCGTCTGGGGCCTCTACCGCGGAACCCTGGAAGGCGTCTCCCACCAGGACAGCGTGGGAGGCCGCCGCCGGCGGAAGCAAAATGGCTTTTCTCCGGAGGCGTTTTATATCCGCCTGGTGCAGGAACTGAAGGAACTGGGATTTTGAACAGGAGGGAACACCATGAAACAACAGCAGCAGGCCCCGGCGAAGATCAATCTGGCTCTGGATATCCTGGGTCCCCGTCCGGATGGCTACCATGAAATGCGTATGGTCATGCAGACGGTCAGTCTCTGCGACATCGTGACCCTGGAGGAAACCGGAACTGGCTTCACCCTGTCCGCCCAAGGACTCCGTCTTTCCCCGGGCAAAACGCTGGAACAGCGGGCGGCAGAGGCCTTTTTCTCCCATTTGGGCCGTCCCCTTCCGGGCCTGCGGGTGACTTTGGAAAAGCGTACCCCGGCCTATGCGGGCCTGGGCGGCGGCAGCGCCGACGTGGCCGCCCTGCTGCGGCTGCTGCGGGAACGATACGCCCCAGACCTGTCCCCAAAAGAATTGGAGGCCATCGGCGGGCAGATTGGCAGCGATATGCCTTTCTGCATCCGGGGCGGCACAGCTTTGGCGGAAGGCCGGGGCGGCCTGCTGACGGACCTGTCCCCTCTGCCGGACTGCCGTTTTGTAATTTGTAAGCCGGCGTTCGACCTGCCCACAGGGCCGATGTTTGCCCGTCTCTGTTTCAACTGCAGTCTCCTCCATCCGGATGTAATGGGAATGTGTTCCGCCCTGGAGCGCGGAGAAGGGAAGGGCATAGCGGCCTGCGTGGGCAACGTGTTTGAGGGGGTTCTGGAACCCGAAGAACGGCGGGAAATCGACTATATAAAGGAAGTCCTTCTCCGCTGCGGGGCGCTGAGTGCCGCCATGTCCGGTTCTGGTCCGGCGGTATTCGGCCTCTTCGCGGAAGAAACCGGAACTGCTTGGGCTCTGGACGTGCTAAAGCAGCGATATACGCAAGTCTTCTTAGCCGAACCCGTAGGCCGTCTGCTTTAACAACAACACCCTATCCTTCGTCTCCCGTCCTTCGTCTCCCGTCCTTCGTCTCCCGTCCTTCGTCTCCCGTCCTTCGCCTCCCGTCCCTCGTCCCCCCCCCGCAGGGGAGGGGGAATGCTCAAGGGGGGACGAAGGTCCCCTCTTGATTCAGGGCGGAGGGAAAGGAGCGCAATGGAGCCGCCGCGGGCGGCTGCGGAATGAAGCGGATTTTCCGACGCCCAGGACGGGAATTTCCTGGCGGATTGACAAGCTCTCCGGCGTCACAGCGCAGTCCCAGGCACACACCTGAACGCCCTTCTCCGCCGCCTCCCGCAAAGCCTCCCCAAAAGCAGGATGCGTCTCATCATTGGGCGCTACGCTCTTCATGCCCTCCATCTGCACCACAAAGAACAGCGCCGCCCCCAGTCCTGCCTCCGCCGCCCGCTGTAACTCCCGAATATGCTTCACACCCCGCTCGGTAGGCGCGTCGGGAAAGCGGGCCGCGCCGTTCTCCTCCAGCGTAACCCCCTTCACCTCAATCAAAAAGCGGCCTCCTGCGCTCTCCACACAAAAATCCAGCCGGGAGTCCCCATATGAATACTCCCGCCGCAGCACTGCCCCCTCCGGCAGCTGCGGCGTCACCCACTCGGCGAATACCTGGTTCGGGGCCTGGGCGTCCATGTTCACCAGCAAGTCCCCTTTCCGCACCGCAATCAAGTCATAGGCCGTCTTCCGCCCCGGGTTCATTCCCCGCGCCAAATAGACCTCCGCGCCGGGCGTCAGCAGCTCCCGGCAGCGGCCCGTATTCTTAACATGGACGGTCTGAATCCCCTCCCCGGTCTCCACCTGGGCGATAAAACGGTTGGGACGGGCCACAAACCGGCCTGAACAGACAGACGAATAACGCATAGGATTCTCCTTCAACGTGAAACTTTTCGCCATGATATCACATTTCCCCCCTTCCGTCGAGCCCCTGCCTCCGCCTTTTTCCCCGGGAGGGCCCTGCTGCGAGGAATCTCCTCATAAAAGAATGATAAAATTTTCGCAAAGCCATTGTTTTTTTTGAAAAGAGTTGATACAATAGGCCTGCATCTATTTTTTAGGAGGGAGCATATGCCAGAATATTCCAGCTTATTTGTCTGCCTGATGGGCATGGGCACCGTCTTCTTCGGGCTCATCTGCCTCATCCTCCTGACGACGGTTATGGGTAAGATTGTGGGCGGCCATACTTCCGCCGTCACGCCCCCCGCCCCCGTCGTAACCGGTCCCGCCGCCGCGCCGGAGGGGAACCGTCAGGAGATTGCCGCCGCCGTGGCCGCCGCTGTTGCGGAGGAGCTGGGCACCAGCATCACAGGCATTCGCATCGTGTCTATGAAGAAACTGTAACAAGAAGAGGAAAAAGGAGAGAGCATCATGAAAAAGTACAGAGTCACCGTCAACGGCACCGCCTATGAGATTGAGCTGGAGGAGCTGACCGGAGCCGCTCCTGCTCCCGCCCCCGCCCCTGCCGCAGCGCCCGCCGCTGCCGCCCCTGCCGGAGGCGAGCAGGTCACCAGCCCCATGCCCGGCACCATTCTGGACGTGAAGGTCAGCCAGGGCGCTTCCGTGAAGAAGGGCGATGTGCTGATGATTCTGGAGGCCATGAAGATGGAGAACGAGATCATGTGCCCCTGCGACGGCAAGGTCGCTTCCCTCCATGCCGCCAAGGGCGCGGCGGTGGAGTCCGGCACGCTGCTCTGCGTCATCCAGTAAGGCGCTGGAGGGACACACATGGAAGCTATTCTGGATTTTGTAAACAGCTCGGGATTCGCGCTGTTTGCCCAGGGGGACAACTGGAAGTGCCTGCTGATGATTTTCATCGCCTGCGGCCTTCTGTTCCTGGGCATTGTGAAGAAATTTGAGCCTCTGCTGCTGGTGCCCATCGCCTTCGGCATGCTCATCACCAACCTGCCCGGCGCGGAGATGTACCACGAGATCTTCTTCGCCGGCGGCCACATCCATTGGGATCTCATCGGCGGCGCACCGGTAACCCAGGAATTCCTCAACGAGCTGGCCGCCGTGGGCGTTTCCGACGCGGTGCTGGCCACCGCCACAGCAGGCCAATCCATCACGGCGGGCCTCATTGACATCCTGTATCTGGGCGTCAAGCTGGGCATCTATCCCTGCCTGATCTTCATGGGCGTGGGCGCTATGACCGACTTCGGTCCCCTGATCGCCAACCCCAAGAGCCTGCTCCTGGGCGCGGCGGCACAGCTGGGCATCTTCATGACCTTCGTGGGCTGCCGCTTCTCCGGCATCTTCACCTCCGCCCAGGCCGGTTCCATCGGCATTATCGGCGGCGCGGACGGCCCCACCGCCATTTACGGCGCCACCAAGCTGGCCCCGGAACTGCTGGGCCCCATCGCCGTGGCAGCCTACAGCTACATGGCCCTAGTCCCCGTCATCCAGCCCCCCATCATGCGGCTGCTGACCACCGAGCGTGAGCGGAAAATCGTCATGAAGCCTCTGCGGCAGGTCTCCAAGACGGAGAAGATCATCTTCCCCATCATGGTCGCCGTATTCGTGGCGCTGCTGGTGCCCTCCGCCGCCCCCCTGATCGCCTGCCTCATGCTGGGCAACCTGTTCCGTGAGTGCGGCGTGGTGGAGCGCCTGAGCAAAACCGTGCAGAACGAGCTCATCAACATCGTCACCATCTTCCTGGGCGTGTCCGTGGGCGCAACGGCCACGGGCCGGACCTTCCTCAGCCTCCAGACCATTGCCATCATGGCTATGGGCATTGTGGCCTTCGGCTTCGGCACCGCCGGCGGCGTGGTCCTGGCCAAGATCATGAACCTGTTCCTGAAAGAGAAGATCAATCCCCTCATCGGC
>JAAWLO010000130.1 GCA_022797935.1 Oscillibacter sp.
GTATCGAAGTGGTTATAACGGCCCTGACTCGAAATCAGGTGTACCCGCAAGGGTACCGTGGGTTCGAATCCCACCCGCTGCGCCAGCTCAGGAATTCCCATCACCGCTCCGTTTCCGGCTTCGCCGCAAACTGCGCTATGATGGGAATTCCTTCGCTTTTCCCCGCGCAAACACTCCGCTGGTTTGCGCGGGGACCCCTGCCCTGCGGGGGACGAAGGACGGGGGACGGGGATTTGGGACGGGCTTACGCCCTTTTTTTCTTTTTGATAACTTTCTTCTTTTTTGTTTGGAAAATGCAAAACGGACGCATGGCGGGTTGGCTATGCGTCCGTTTTCCCTTTTTCCTTTTTGCTGCTGGGGGTTATTTTAATTTTGCATTCTTTTCGTAGGCAGCAACTACGGCGTTTATGACCGCTCCGCGGAATCCCATCTCCTCTAGCTTTCGCACACCTTGAATCGTTGTTCCGCCAGGAGAACAGACTGCGTCCTTCAGCTCACCGGGATGCTTGCCGCTTTCCAGCAGCAGACGGGCCGAACCTAAGACCATCTGCGCTGCAAATTCCTGCGCCTGTCCCCGGGGCAGGCCACAGGCTACTCCGCCGTCTGCCAGAGCCTCGATAAACAAATCCACGAAGGCCGGTCCGCAGCCTGCCACAGCACTGCCCGCATCCATCAGGTGTTCCGGCACCTCCGCAAAGCGTCCGGCACCTGCCATAGCCTCTAAGAAAATATGCACGTCCTCTTTTGTCACCCCGGGCCCAGGCGTATAGAGCACCATGCCCTCCCCAATGGAACAAGGCGTATTGGGCATGATGCGCAAAATGGGATACGCTCCTCCTGCCATGCTCTGAATTTCCGGCGTCCGCAGCCCCGCCGCCATACTTACCAGGACAAACCGCTTCTGCCGCTCTGCCAGCACAGGAGACAGCTCTTCCAGCAGCGCCTGCATCATCTGAGGCTTTACACCCAGGAAGATATAATCCGCCCAGGCCGCCACTTCTCCGTTGGACTTCACCCGGCACGGAATCTCATTCGCCAGAGCCTTCGCTTTCTCCGGTGAGCGGTTGGCAACACAAAGATCCGTGGACGGCACATTCTTCCGGGCCGCCCGGACCAGAGCGCCGCCCATATTACCCACACCAATAAAACCCAGCTTCACACCACTGAAAACACGGTCTTTTATCATGGTAATACTTCCTTTCTCAATCACATCCAGACAGGCTGGCGGACATGTTAATTCCATTCAGCGCACTTGCCCCTCACCGTAAATCACGTATTTACAGCTGGTCAGTTCTTCCAGGCCCATAGGGCCCCGGGCGTGCATTTTCTGCGTGGAGATGCCGATTTCCGCCCCAAGGCCAAATTCCCCGCCGTCCGTGAACCGGGTAGAGGCGTTGACGTACACCGCCGCCGCGTCCACTGCGTCCAGAAAGCGCTGCGCCTTGAAGTAATTCGTGGTGACAATGGCCTCCGAGTGGCCAGTACCATGGGCGTTGATGAAGGAAATTGCCTCTTCCAGGTCCTTCACCGTCCGGACCGCCAGAATATAATCCCCGTACTCCGCGTCCCAGTCGCTCTCCGCCGCCGGCACGCCCCGAGCGCCCAGAATCGCCAAGGCCTTTCCGTCACAGCGCAGCTCGGTTTGATAGGCGTCCAGCAGAGGCGCCGCCTTTTTCAGCAGGGCTTCCGCCGCGTCCTCCTGCACCAGCAGGCACTCAGCCGCGTTGCAGACCGAAGGACGGGAACACTTGGCATTACAAAGAATCTCCGCCGCCATATCCAAGTCCGCTTCCTGGTCCACGTAGACATGGCAGACTCCCTCGCCAGTGCGGATTACCGGAACACTGGCCTCCTTCGCCACCGCCCGGATAAGCCCCGCGCCGCCCCGGGGAATCAGCACATCCAGATAGCCCTCCAGGTGCATCAGTTCCTTGGCTGTCTCCCGGGTGGTGTCCTGAACCAGGGAAACGCAGTCCTCCGGCAGTCCAGCCGCCTGCAAAGCCTCCCGCATCACTGCGGTCAGGGTGCTGTTGGAACAAAAGGCCTCCTTCCCGCCCCGGAGGATACAGGCGTTGCCGGATTTCAGACACAGGGCCGCCGCGTCAACGGTGACGTTGGGCCGGGCCTCATAAATGATGCCGATAACCCCCAGAGGCACCCGCCGCCGTCCGATAACCAGCCCATTGGGCCGCCGCTCCATCCGGTCCACCTTTCCAATGGGGTCCGGCAGGGCGGCCACCTGCCGCACGCCCTCCACCATTCCGGCAATCCGCTTTTCATCCAGGGTCAGACGGTCCAGCAGCGCCGGGCGCATACCGGCGTCCCTGGCGTTGGCCAAGTCCTGCCGGTTGGCAGAGAGAATCTCCTCCTGCCGCCGCTCCAGCGCTTGGGCTATGGCCTCCAGAGCGGCGTTTTTCTTCGCCGTTCCGGCGGTGGACAGAATGTAGGATGCGGCCTTTGCCGCCGCGCCCTGCTGTTGTAAAGCAGTCATATTCGTACCTCCCTCATGAATTGGCCGGCCGGTTTTCCCGCACCGCCCGGCAGGGATTTCCATAGGCTATCGTATTGCTGGGAATATCCTTGGCAACCACGCTGCCCGCGCCGATTACCACGTTGTCCCCAATGGTCACGCCGGGCAGAAGGATGACGCCGCCGCCAATCCAGACGTTATCCCCCACCGTCACCGGCGCCGTCTGGGTTTTACAGAACGCAAAGTCCCCTTCCTCCTTCGGTCCGCCGATGCGCTCCGCGCCTCCGGTGGGGTGGAAGGCGGTGTAAATCTGCACATTGGGGGCGATTAAGGCGTTGTCCCCAACGGTGATGCGTCCGCTGTCCAGAAAGACGCAGTTCAGATTGACTTCGCAGTTATCCCCGAAAAAGATGTTGCAGCCATAGTCTACATAAAAGGGCGGGGTAACCCAAAGCCGTTCTCCCCGGCCTCCCAGAAGCGCGGTCAGAATCGCGTCTTTTTTCTGCAGGTCCTGGGAATCTGCCTGATTGTAGTCCCGCACCAGATCTTTTGCCTTGTGCCATTGGGCCAGAAGCGCCGGGTCCCCGCAGTCATAGGGCAGGCCCGCCAGCATCTTTTCCCGTTCCGTCATAGAGTGCTCCTTTCCGGCGGTACGCCGCCTGCGGGTACCTACGGTCAGGCGTCCGCCTCCTGGCCGATTTCCCGGTCAATCTGCCGGGAGATTTCCCCGTAGCGGCGCAGAGCGTTCAAAAGGGATTCGTCCGGCAGCGGCACGGTCTTCCGCGTGCCGTCCCGGCCGATCCACTCCTCATAGAGTTCTGTCTGAAGCCCGGCCCGGGCAAGGTCCTTTTCCAGCCTGACCAAAACCCTTCTGCCATCTATGGTTCCATCGCAGGAAAATACAGGCTCCCGGGCGGTGATCCGGTGTTTCAGCTTCGAAAGAGGAAGATTTGGAAAGTGCTTCCGCAGAATTTTGAGAGCCGCCGCACCGGTTCCGGCGTCTTGAAGCCGGATTCCCATGCGTCTGTCTGTCCCGTGCATTAGGAGTTTCCCGCCACGAATCGGGTTCCCACGTCCCGGCCCTCCAAAATGCCGTATAGGTCCTCGGGCCTCTGTCCGTTGGTAATCACCATATCACACCCGGCCTCCATGGCGATGCGGGCAGCCGAGAGTTTCGTCGCCATGCCGCCGGTTCCCCGCCAGGTTCCGGCCCCGCCGGCCATTTCCAGAATCTCCGGCGTCAGCTCCGTCACCCGGTGGAGGAGCTTGGCCTCCGGATGGGTCCGGGGGTCCGCGTCGAAGAGGCCGTCAATGTCGCTGAGCAGCACCAGTAAATTCGCCTGGCAGAGGGACGCTACAATGGCGGACAAGGTGTCGTTGTCTCCCAGGATTTTGTGATGGCCTGTCTCAATCTCGGCGGAGGAGACGGAGTCATTTTCGTTCACCACAGGAATGACGCCCAGTTCCAGCAGGGCGGAAAAAGTGCTCCGCAGGTGGGCGGCCCGCTCCGGGTCTTCCACGTCGTCCCCGGTCAGAAGAATCTGAGCCATTGTGCGGTTATATTCAGAGAACAGCTTGTCGTAGATGTGCATCATCCGGCATTGGCCCACAGCGGCGGCGGCCTGCTTTTTCCGCAGTTCCTTGGGCCGCTCCGGCAGACCCAGACGGGCGGTGCCGACGCTGATGGCCCCGGAGGTCACCAAAATGATCTCGTGTCCGCCGCCGCTGAGGTCCGCCAGTACCCGAACCAGATGCTCCATACTCCGCAGATTGAGACTGCCGGAATCCCGGGTCAGGGTGGAGGTGCCTACCTTGACCACAATGCGCTTGCCTGCTTCCATAATGCTCCTCCTTGCCCTTGGGGCAAATTTGTTGACGGGGCCATTATAGCACAGCCGGGAGTAAAAAGAAAGTCCGGGTATTTTCCGTCTCTTTTGAAATAAGTGTTGTTGGAATATAACTCCGGCGATTTCTACAGAGGAACATTGATATGACAGATGCCCTGTGCTATAATCAGTTCGATAAAGGATAATTTGTAGGGGGAATACGGCATGAAACGCAACAGGTGGGCCCTTATTACCGCTCTTTTGAATCTTTTAGCAAGCTGTTGTTTTGTAGCTGCGGCAACTGGTCAAGCCGAAAAGACTCCAAACGTTTTATTCTGCATAGCCGCCGTTTGTTTTTTTGTGAGCGGCATCGGTTTTCTCTGCATCTATATCAAAAGCAAAAAGAAAACTTAAATAAGAAGCAGCTATTCAACTTCCGGTTTATCGGGCGGTCACAATTCAAGGGTGGCCGCTGTTGAACAGTGACTTTTTGATTCACCTCTTGCAATCAGGGGGCCTTTCCGCTATAATAACATAGAATTACTGTCGATTCGGCCCTTTGAGGCCAGACGATACGGGAGAGTGTTTGCATTGAAGTACGATTTTACCGCCATTGAGAAGAAGTGGCAGACCAGGTGGAAGGACGAGAAGACCTTCGCCTGCAAGAACGGCGACACCAGCAGACCTAAGTTCTACGGTCTGGTGGAGTTCCCCTACCCCTCCGGGGCGGGGCTGCACGTGGGCCATCCCCGGCCTTACACCGCTATGGATGTCATCGCCCGGAAGAAGCGGATGGACGGCTACAACGTCCTGTTCCCCATCGGCTACGACGCCTTCGGCCTGCCCACTGAGAACTTTGCCATCAAGAACCACATCCACCCCGCCATTATCACCAAACAGAACATTGAGAACTTCACCCGGCAGCTGCACATGCTGGGCTACTCCTTCGACTGGGACCGGTGCGTGGACACCACCGACCCCAGCTACTACAAGTGGACCCAGTGGATCTTCCTCCAGCTGTACAAGCACGGCCTGGCCTATAAGACCACCATGCCGGTGAACTGGTGCACCTCCTGCAAGTGCGTGCTGGCCAA
>JAAWLO010000131.1 GCA_022797935.1 Oscillibacter sp.
GGGGACCGCAGTCCCCTCTTGATTGGCGGCGGAGGAAATGGAACGGAATGGATGCCGCCGCGCCGCGGCGGCGTAATGGAGTGGAATTTCCGACGCCGCAGGATATCCCTCTTTGCTATTTCTTTGTAAAATTTTTATTTTTCTGCAGGATTCTTCTGGCATACAGCCTTTCTCTATGATATAATAGGCTGAAAATTCTGGGAGGGTCCCCCCTTCCCCTTTTGAGGGAGGTTTTTTTATGGCAAATCATGTCATCGTTACCATCTGCGGTGAAGATTACACCTTCGTCGCAGATGAGTCCGAATCCTACATGCAGAAGGTCGGCGCCTACGTCGGTGACAAAATGGACGAAATCCTTAACTCCACCCGCGTTGGCCGCGCCGACGCCGCCGTCCTTACCGCCGCCAATATCGCCGATGAACTCTTTAAGGCCCAGGCCTCCGCTGAACAGCTCCGCCGCCAAATCAAAGGCTACCTCGACGAGGCCGGCAAGGCCCAAAGCCAAGTCAGTGAACTGAAACGCGAAGTCGTTCGCCTGCAGCAGCGCCTCGACAGCCGGGGCAGCAACAATAAATGACCCCCGAACTCCTCGCCCCCGCCGGCTCTCCCGCCGCGCTTCAGGCCGCCCTCGATCACGGCGCTGACGCCGTTTATCTCGCCTGGGGCGCTTTCAATGCCCGCCGGGGCGCACAGAATTTCTCGGAGGAGGAATTCGCCAAGGCCATCTCCGACTGCCATCTTCGCGGCGTCCGGGTCTTCCTCACCCTCAACATCCTCCTCTCCGACCGGGAACTCCCCGCCGCCCTGGAAGCCGCCAGAACCGCTTCCCGTCTGGGTGTCGATGCGGTCCTTCTTCAGGACTGGGGCCTTTTCCGCCTTCTCCGGCAGGTCCTGCCGGATCTCCCCCTCCACGCCAGCACGCAGATGAGTCTTTTCACCTCCGGCGGCGCCAATGAAGTCGCCGGGGACGGATGTGAGCGCGTCGTTCTGGCCCGAGAGTGTTCCGCCGGAGAAACCGCCGCCATCTGCCGGAATTGTTTCGCTGAAATCGAGGTTTTCATCCACGGCGCTCTGTGTATGTGCTACTCCGGCCAGTGTTCCATGAGCGCCATTCTGGGCGGCCGTTCCGGCAACCGGGGCCGCTGCGCGCAGCCCTGCCGCCTTCCCTACGGTGTCAACGAGCCCGCGGGGAAAAAACGTCCCCTCAGTCTGAAGGACAACTGTCTGGCACCCTATCTGGGGCAGATGGAGGACATGGGCGTCGCCTGTCTGAAAATCGAGGGACGGATGCGCCGCCCTTCCTATGCCGCCGCCGTTACAGAGGTCTACGCTCGCCTGCTGCGGGAAAAGCGGGTCCCCACGGAAGAGGAACAGGCACTTTTGGAACAGGCCTTTTCCCGCTCCGGCTTTACAGACGCCTACTGGATGGGCCGCAAAGGTTCCGGCATGTTCGGCTTCCGCCCGGAGACGGCTTCCGCCCTTTTGGAGGCCCCTCCCCCCTCGAAGGAGGAGCGGCGTATTCCCGTCCGCTTTTCCTGCCGGGTGGAGGGTGTTGGAATTCCAACTCTCCTGACGGCAAAAGACGAAGACGGTCACACCGTCACCGTCACCGGTGCGCCGCCGGAAGCCGCCCGGAACCGTTCTTTGACTGCAGAAGACCTGGCCGCCCGTCTGGGCAAAACCGGCGGAACTCCATACCGCTGCGCCGGAACAGAAGCTCTGGTGGAACCGGGGCTGTCCCTCTCCGCCGCCGCCGTCAACGCTCTGCGCCGGGACGCCCTGGCTGCCCTCAGCGCCGTCCGGACCGCGCCCCCTTCCCGGCGGGAATGTTTTCCGCCGCCGCCCCTGCCGGAGATTGACAAGGCCCAGGCAGAACCCCAGTTCACCATCTCCGTTGCCAGCGCCGCCCAACTCACCGGCGGACTGCTGGATTTCCGTCCCGCCAGGGTGTATGTGCCTCTGGAGCTGCTGGCAGAGCTTTCCGCTCTGCCGGAGGCCGGGACCGAGTGGTGCGCCCTGCTGCCCCGGGTCTGGAGGGACCAGGACGAGGACCTGCTCCGCCGCTGGCTGGACCGGGCGAAGGACCTGGGCGTCACAGGGGCTTTGCTGGGCAATCTGGGACATCTTCCCCTGGTCCGGGGCAGCGGGCTACGTCTTTACGGCGACTATGGCCTCAATGTTTTCAACAGCCACGCCCTGGCCTACCTGCGGGACAAGGGGCTGGATTCCGCCTGTCTGTCTTTTGAATTGCGCTTCTCCCAGATGCGGGACCTGCAAAAGCTCCTCCCCGCCGAAGCCATCATCTATGGCCGTCTGCCCCTGATGATTACGGAGAACTGTCTCATGCAGACCCGCAGCGGCTGCCGCTGTCACGAGCCCAATTTCCTGCAGGACCGCACCGGCGCCGCCTTCCCTCTGCTCCCCGCCTTCGGCCACCGGACCGAAATTCAAAACAGCCGCTGTCTCTGGCTGGCGGACAGACGGGACTGGCGGCATCTGGGCCTTGCCTATGCCCGTCTCCGCTTCACAACAGAGAGTCCGGCGGAGTGCGTTCAGGTCTGCCGGGGTTATCAGGAGGGGACCGGGGCCGCCGGTGAATTTACACGCGGTCTCTATCTGCGGGGCGTAGAATAAGTCCGAGGAGCGAAAATTCGAATACAAATGGGATACTTCTTATAGAATCCTACAAAATATAATCACTTGGAGCATTATAATGAGAGAGACAAAAGAACTGAAAGTCAAGTATTTCACGGAGGGATTGGAGGAGCTTTGCTGCGTTCCCGGTTCCGACTGGGTCGACCTCCGGGCTGCGGAAAACGTGGTCCTGCGGGCCGGCGAATTCCGCCTCATTCCACTGGGTGTGGGCATCGCCCTGCCGGAGGGCTGGGAGGCCCATGTGGCTCCCAGAAGCTCTACCTTCCAGAATTACGGTATCCTGCAGGCCAATTCCATGGGAATTGTGGACGGCTCTTACCGGGGTGACGGAGACCAGTGGCGCTGGCCCGCCTATGCCACCCGGGATGTGACCATTCCAAAAAATACCCGCCTCTGTCAGTTCCGCATTGTGGAAAACCAGCCCCCTCTCCGCTTCACCCGGGTGGAGCATCTGGAGGGACCGGACCGGGGGGGCTTCGGCTCCACCGGAAGGTGAGGTGCGCTATGGCACAGATTGTTTTGGCCTCCGGCTCTCCCCGCCGGCGGGAGCTTTTGGAGCGCATCGGCATAACGGATTTCATTGTTCGGGTACCAGAGGTGGAGGAATCCTTTCCCCAGGGGCTGACGCCGCCGGAAGTGGTGGCCTATATTTCCCGGGAGAAAGCGGAGGCCGCCGCCGCTCTCTGCGGACCGGAGGACATTGTCATCACCGCCGATACCATGGTCTTTCTGGACCAGGCCCGTCTGGGCAAGCCTCGGAATGAAGCCCACGCTCTGGAAATGCTCACGGCCCTTCAGGGGCGGAAGCACACCGTCTGTACCGGCGTCACCGTCCGGCAGGGCCAGCGGCGCTTTACGGAGACAGAGTCCACCAGCGTCTTCTTCCGTCCCGCTTCCGAAACGGAGCTGCGCAATTATATCGCCACCGGTGAGCCTATGGATAAAGCGGGGGCCTATGGCGTTCAGGGACGGGGCGCTCTGCTGGTGGAGCGGCTGGAGGGAGATTTCTTCAACGTTATGGGTCTTCCCGTTCTGCGGCTTTCCAGAATGCTGGCCCGGTTTGGCGTCACGCTTCTCTAAGGGCCGTTTTGAAATCTGAAAACCGGCGGGATACGGTCTGGGCTTTTCCTGGTTTTCCGGAGACTCCAAGCCTACGTTTTTTCGTCTCCAGCCGCTTCTCTCCTCGGGTCTCGAATTCCTGAAAAGGTGATTGCATTGAAAAATTTCCTGAAAAACCACGGTCTTTGGATTCTCTTTGCCGCCGCGGTCCTCTCTGTGGCTCTGGCGGCCATGTCCGTACTCAGCGCCAATTCCTCTCCTTTGACAAACCTGGCAAACGTGCTGGCCTCCCCTTTTCGGTCAGGTTATACCGCCGTGGCCACTTGGTTTAATGATTTACAGAATTACTATAAGGATACCACAGACCTGGAGGCGGAGAACGCAGAGCTGAAACAGCGCATTGCTGAAATGGAGGAGCGTGTCCGGCTGGCGGAAGCAGCTTTGAAAGAAAATGAGCTTTTCCGGGACCTGCTGAAGCTGACACAGCAGCGCCGGGACCTCAGTGATTACGAGGCCGCCGCCGTGACACAGCATTCTGTGACAAACTGGACTTCCTCTCTGACGCTGAACAAGGGGACCTCCCTTGGCGTTGAGGTGGGTGACTGCGTCATTGACGCCACAGGCTGTCTGGTGGGCGTCATCAGCGAGGCGGGCACCAATTGGTCCACCGTGCTGACCCTGGTGGATACCGATACATCCTTGGGTGCGCAGGTGTTCCGGACGAAGGACCTTGGGGTTGCCCAGGGGGATTTCTCCCTGATGGAGCAGAACCGGCTTCGTCTGGACTTCCTTCCGGCGGACTGCAATCTGCTCAGCGGAGATTTGGTTATGACGTCGGGCCTGAACGGCTATTATCCATCGGATTTGGTCATAGGCTCTGTGGAAGAGATTCTGGTGGATGATTCCGGCGCGGCGTCTTATGCCATTGTAGCTCCGGCGGTGGATTTTGATGCCTTGACGGAGGTATTTGTTATTAAGTCTTTTGAAATTGTGACTTGATGGCCGGACAGGAGGCAACATGCTGGCGAGAAACGAGACTATTTTTAAGTGGGTTCTTTATACTTTGGCTACGGCAGCTTGTCTTTTTTTGCAGGGCGGAATCTTTCAGCGGCTGACCATCTGGGGAGTGCTGCCCTTTGTGTTTCCTCTTCTGGCCGCGATACCCGCCACGTTTGAAGGGCCTATGTCTGGGACGGTGTTTGCTTTGGCGGTGGGGCTTGTCTGTGACTTGCTTCTGCCGGAACCGATCCCCTGTTTGTATACTTTGATTTTTCCTTTGGCAGGTCTTTGTGCCGGATTGTTGGCGCAGAGCTGGCTTCCTGCCGGTGTTTTGTGTTCTCTGGTTGGGAGTGCGGCGGCGTTTTTATTGACGGACAGTTTTCGCTGTCTTCTTTTGTGGATGGCGGGGAAAGCGGCCTGGCAGACGGGAGGTTTTGTTATGGTCCGTGAATTCTGTGTAACGGTTCCTCTTGTCATTCCAGTAACCTGGCTTTACCGTGCCGTCTTCCGCCGGACACACAAAGACGACTGAGCCGGAGGCGTCGCAAAGTCCGCTAAGCTACATCCCCGCCGCCGGCCTGCGGCCTCTGGCGAGGATTCCGCCCGCTCCCTTGCTCCGCCTCTAATCAAG
>JAAWLO010000132.1 GCA_022797935.1 Oscillibacter sp.
GGCATTTCCCAATACCGCTTTACTGTCTTGCGGTTGATTCCAAGCCGCCGCGCCACTTGCCGCTGGCTGAATCCCGCCGAACGAAATTGCTGAATCTTGCTGTACACGTGATACCCCTTCATTCCTTTCTGGCCTCCATCTGGGTGAGTGTCTTCTCATTTTACCAGATGGCTGCCTTCGGTTGACCTGGTATACTTCGTGGCGAGATTTGGCCCCTTTTGTGGCGTGGATTGGTATCCTTTCTGTGGCGGATATTGGTACACTTTATCTTACCATTTACAGTACGCCCGACTCAAGGGCATGAGCAACAAGGAGGCTTTCCGAGAGCTGTCTAAGGAGGTAAAAACGTATCCCTTCCCTCAGCAGCCGGAGCCTCGAAATACAGAGCGGCAGCCGCTTCCCCTAGAACAGCGCCACGCCGCCTATACGGATATGCTGGAGCACCTGACGCTTCTGGGCAGGCACAGAGACAACCTGCTTGGCCGGGGTTTTTCCCCGGAGCGTATCCAGGAAAACCAGTACCGCAGTATGCCGGAGACAGACCGGAGCCGGAGGCTTCTTGCCGCTCTGCTCCGGGCCAGCGGCCATGATCTGCTGGGCCTTCCGGACTTTCGTACATACTACGGCGAGTGGACTGTCAGCGGGCCTAATGGCTTTCTGATTCCCGTCCGAAATAAGGACGGGCTGATCCAGGGGCTCAAAATACGGCTGGACGACGCGGATTCTCCGAACCGCAAATACCGCTGGTTCTCCAGCCGGGGCCTGCCGGACGGGACCCGCAGCTATTCCTGGATTCATGTCACCGGAAATACCGCCAGTAAGCGGGCCTTCATCACGGAGGGACCGCTGAAGGGCGACGCCGCCAGCTTCCTGGCCAACGACGCACTCTTTGTCTGTGTCGGCGGCGTCAATGCCATCCACGGACTGAAGGACACCCTGGCGGACCTGAAGGTCCGGGAGGTGGTGGAGGCCATGGACATGGACCAGATGACGAATGAGAATGTGCGCAGAGCCGTTCTAGAAATGCGCCGGGAGGTGCAGACCATTCCCGGCGTCAAATATTTTAAGTACACATGGAATCCGGCTTACAAGGGGGTAGACGATTATCTCCTGAGCCGGAGAGTGGCAGAAATGTAAATGAGGTGAAATATGAACAGTAAATGCAAGACCTGTGCGCTTCAGACCCCCCCATGGTGCAAGGGCTGTGAGTGGAAGTTCCCCGGCCTGGAGCAGTTCGACTTCTATCAGGAGCGGAAAGAAATGAAGGAAAAACAACATAAATAATATTTTTAATATGCGGGACTTTATCGGTGCGGCCGAGGGCGACAAGGACCACATGCTGGGGAAGTTTCTCTACTTCTCCCTGGCGAATCTCCTGGTGGAGAAGGACGCCCTGGCCAAGCTCTGCGAGGACCTGGACATCCCTTACTCCGGCGGCAAGCGGCTGTCTGTCTCGGACGCCTTCCGCTCTGCCACCGGCGATATCCAGGAACGCATCCCCGTCACCCGGATGGGAGAGTCCCACATCTATCTGGCTTACTGCCGGGACAACAAGCGCACGTCTGATATCCTCTCCTGGGAGCTGGTAAAGGATACCTTGAACCAGTGGACGAACCAGTATGAGAAGCTGGCAAACATCAGTTATGACAAGCGGGACGGCTCGTTCCGCTGTGAGAATCTGGTGCTGGACGACGTGGTGGACGTGCGGAAATGCTGCCGCCAGGCGGAGGAGCTGTTTGAGCTCTACCAGCGATGTGCCAACCGCAAGCAGGTGGAGGGCATCTGCGCCAATTTCCTGCGGTCCATCGAGGCCACCAAGCTCAGCATCAACGGCTATCTCTACTTCGTCCCCCGGACCTTCATGGAGAAGGTGGACACTTTCGAGGAGTTCATCGGCCTTTTGAGCGGCTTGAACCAAAAGGAAGCCCCGCTGATGGTCAACTCCTTCTACATCATTGACGATGAAAAACAGCGGGGCAAGATGACCGAGGAGTTCTACGCGGCGGTGAGGAAGGAGATCGCCGCGTATCAGGAGCGGGCAGACTACTTTATTCAGTCCGGGTGCCAGAGCCCGGCTGTGCTGGAGCGCTGGGCCTTGAAGATCCAGGGCTTGGAGGAGCGCAAGCGGCATTATGAGCAGGTACTCCGGCGGGAACTGGACGGGCTGGACGACGAGTTCGGCACGCTGAAATTCATGGGCCAGGAACTTCAGAATCGGGCAAAGGACATTCGATTTCAAAAGGCGGCGTAATTAAACCGGGAGGCGGGGAGAAGAAATTCTCTCCGCCTTTTCCTTTTGGATAAAAGAAAGACGAACGCCCCAAAAGGAGCGCCCGCCGTTCATTTCTCAAGCCGGAATTTCAGAAGCAGGTACGGCTCGATCTCTAGCACCGCCGCGATGTTGAACAGCAGCTCCAGGGACACGCCCCGGTCCATGCCCGGCGCCTCCACGGAGGCCAGATGCTGGCGGCTGATGCCCAGGCGTTCCGCCATCTGCTCCTGGGAATAGCCCTTTTTCTTCCGGTAGTATCCTATCGCGTAGGATAGGTTCTCTTTTCGCTCCACATTGTCAAACTGCACCATGCCGCCACCTGCCTTTTTAAGGTTATTTTATCGAAATATGACGGACATGGAAATAATTTGTAGTACGCTGTTGACGTGTTATAAGCGGCAATATATAATTAAAATGCGGTTATGAAGTGCAAAAGAAAAAGCAGACGCTTTTTAAGCGTCTGTCCGTTTTTCAGATTGGAGGCGGTTAATGAAGCCAATCAACATAATCAGATCGTCTTCGCTCAGCCTCCGCATCCCCTCCATGGCCCGGTGGAGGAGCTGCGGATTGACAGCTTCAGAATCAAAGAACTGCAAAGGAGTCATTTCAAAGTAGTCGCAGATCCGCAGGAATTGCGCCATGGAGGGCAGGGCCTTGCCAGAGGAAATGGCTTGGATGTAACCCTTGTTTTGGCCCAGGTCTGTACTCATTTGGTACTCGGAGACATTTTTCTTCAAGCGCAGCTCGGTAATGCGGTCCCGGATGTATTTTGCGTCCATACTGCTCACCTCTGCTTATAGCATAACAGAGTTAGGTTGTGGACATTCCGCAACATATATGCTAATATCTTAAATATAATCCAGAAAATGACGTATTAAATAAACTGTTCACATTTTATATCTACAACAGGAGGTTAATTATCATATGGAACTGCGTACCTGTGCCGTCACCGGCCATAGGCCGACTCGGTTCAAATGGAAGTACAACGAGAACAACAATGGCTGCAAGCGTCTGAAGAAACGGATGCACGCTCAATTTATCGTGCTCTATGAGAAAGGAGTCCGCCGCTTTCTGGTAGGTGGGGCCTTGGCGTAGATCAATGGGCCGGAGAAATCATACTCCGGCTGAAGGAGCAGCCGGAGTATAGTGATATTGAATTGGTAGTTGTGCTGCCCTTTCCTGGACATGATGAACAATGGGACACCCGGAGCCGGGAGCGGCTGGCGTTCCTGATCCGACACAGTGCGGAGTGTATCACCGTAGGAAAGAGTGCCGGGCGTGAAAATTATGTTCAGAGGAACTGCTACATGGCAGACCATGCGGACTGTCTGCTGGCGGTATATGACGGGGAGCGGAATCCGCGATCAGGGACCATGCAAACGGTAAACTATGCAAGTTCAAAAATGCCTATCGTCCTGATCCATCCTGATACAGCTGCTGTATCTTTTTCTGGACAAATGATGGGTGTTCGATAAAATGGAAACAGTATGCTAACGATTCATAGTCTCTTGCCTTTTACCGACGATAAAATATAATAAAACAAATATGGTATATGGCTCTGCTTGCCTATATAGAGCTTGTAACGATACTGGGCAGCCGGTTTTTATATCCCGCTCAATTTAGCACCGGCGTTATAAAACTGGTGATTGCCATGTTCACAAAATTCGGGACTTTGTCTTTTGTATCCTTCCTTCCCCTGCTCTGGGTAACGGTACTGCAAAGAAAGCTGTTCTATCCCTCTGCTTTGGCGGCACTCGGTTTTTCCGCTATACTGCTTGGGAGATTTAATATCTCCACGGAAATGCTTCCGCTCGCCAGCCTCATGCCCTGGACGGCCGTGTCTCTGGTGTCGGTTTATCAGGTGGAGGGGCCCTATACTGCAATTGGGATGGTTTCCATTGCGCTGACTGGCATTTTCGGCGTTCAATCAGCGTTGCGGGCCATTGATAAACAGGACCTGTAGAATATGGAACAGCGCTTTTGCCGGAGGGAAAAAGAAAGCCCACAGGAATCAAAAAATTCCGTGGGCTTTCGTAACGCGGGAGACCTGTACATTCCGCTAAAATAGCGCAGGCTTAAGAATCCTTTGCCATCAGGAGCCTGTCTCCTCATACAGCTCCGGCCGGGAGAGATAGTGGTCGATCAGCGCCACCGCACCGCCCAGGGTGTCCAGCTCTGTCAGGGACCGGGTGTCGTAGGCGATCTCCATGGGCTGGCTCAGGGACAAGTAGCGGAAGGAGGAGAGTTGCTGGCGTATCCGCTGGTCAAAATACTCGTCCGCCACGGCGTAGTCCCCCACGAAGACCACCTTCTCCGGGCTGAACACCAGGGACACGTTCCGCAAAAGCGCCGCGAACCGGTCCGCCATATAGGCCACGTATTTCCGGGCGTAGGGGTCTTCCTGCCGGGAGGAGGCGAAGAGGTGCCGCAGCTCCACCGCCTCCGCCGGGAGGCGGGATAGGGGAGAGCCCTCCGGCGGAGGGTCCCCGGCAATCATTTTCCGTACCCGGGCCACGGACACCAGCCGCTCCGCGCAGCCCCGGCTGCCGCAGCTGCAAAGCTCCCGGTCGTTCTGGTCCAGGATCATGTGGCCGATCTCCCCCACCAGGGAGTTCCGCCCGTTCAGGATGCGCCCGTCCTGGATCAGCGCCCCGGAGAGTCCCCAGGAGGTGAACAGGACCAGGATGGACCGGTTCGGGTCCTCCTGCTCGCTGAGGATGGCCCGGCTGATGGATTTGCCGGCGTTTTCCTCAAAGAGCGCCGGACCGGGGCCGAAGATGTCCCGGAGGAAGTCCCCCACCGGAACGTTTGCTCCCCAGTTGGGAGTGTGGACGCTGTATTTCAGCGTCAAGCTGTCATAGTCCACAATGCCGGAGGAGGACAGGCTGACGCCGTAGAGCTCCTCCCGGTCGATTCCGGCCTGGGCCAGCAGCGCCAGGGCGCTGTTCTCGATGATGCGGAACGCCTCCTCGGGCGCGTCCGGGATGATCCAGGCCAGATGGGAGCTGTCTACCTTGTTCA
>JAAWLO010000016.1 GCA_022797935.1 Oscillibacter sp.
GCCTCCCCGCCCGTCAGGGCGAGTACAACCTTCCCCCTTCGGGGAAAAAAGCAACCCCCTCCTATCAGAGAAAAAACCATTCCCCGTTGGGGAAAAACCACAATGTCCCCTCGGAGAGGAAACCCGTTCCCCGTTCGGGGAAAAACCGAATCCACCCTTGCAGAGGAAGAAACAAACTCCTCTAAAGGGGTTCCCAAAAATTTCCCCCAGGGAGAAATGTACAATTCATCAAAATTCCTGTTGTAAAACGCCGTCAGATGTTGTATAATTCAACCATTGGAGTCTGCGGCTTCGCCGCAAAGACCGCAAAGATAAGGAGTGGAACAACCATGAGCTATTCAGTACAGAACATCCGCAACGTCTGTCTGCTGGGGCACAGCGGCAGCGGCAAAACCGCCCTGACCGAGAGCCTGCTCTACATGACCGGCGCCATTGATAGAATGGGCCGCGCCGCCGACGGAAACACCGTCTGTGACTTCGACCCGGAGGAGACCCGGCGGCAGATTTCCCTCTCTACCGCCGTGGCCCCCCTGGAGTACAAGGGCTGCCGCATCAACATGCTGGACACTCCCGGCGCCTTCGACTTCGCCGGTGAGGCTATGGCCGCCCTGCGGGCCGCCGACGCCGCAATTATCGTCTGCTCCGCCAAGGACGGTATTTCCGTGGGCCTGGAGAAGGCCTGGAAGTACTGCGAAGAGCGGAATATGCCCCGCTTTATCTACATCTCCAAGACCGACGAGGACAACAGCGATTACAACGCTACCTTCGAGGCCCTGCGGGAGCGCTTTGGAAAGAAAATCGCCCCCATTGTGGTCCCGATCTGGGATGGCGCACATAAGGTTACCGGCATTATCGACGTGCTGAACAAGCGGGCTTATGAGATGCAGAATCTCAAGCGGGTGGAAATTGATCTCCCCGAGGACAAAAATGCCGTAGTCGCCGAGTTCAACGACGCGCTGAAGGAGTCCGTAGCCGAAACCAGCGAGGAGTTCATGGACAAGTTCTTCGGCGGCGAGGATTTCACGTATGCTGAGATGATTCAGGGCCTGCGCCAGGGCGTCCGGGACCTGAGCCTCTTCCCGGTCCTCTGCGGCTCTGCCATCAACTGCCTGGGTTCCCTGATGCTGATGGACCACATTGCCGACCTCCTGCCCAACCCTGTGGAGGGTAACTACCACAAGGCAACCAAGGCCGACGGCGAGACCGAAGAGTTCGTGGTCTCTCCCGGAGGCGTGCCCACCGCGTTCGTGTTCAAGACCATTTCGGACCAGTACGGCAAATACTCCTTCGTGAAGGTCCTCTCCGGTTCGATTACGCCGGATATGCCCATGGTCAATGCCCGCACCGGCGAGAAAGTGAAGCTGGGCCGTCTGTATACCATCCGCGGCAAGAAGAACAGCGAAGTGAAGGAACTGGTCTGCGGCGATATCGGCGCCATTGCCAAGATGGACATCAAGACCGGCGACACGCTCTGCGACGAACGGAAAGTCGTCACCCTCAAGCCCATTCCCTTTGCCGAGCCCTGCTATTCTGTGGCCATCCTGCCCAAGACCCGGGGTCAGGAGGATAAGATTGCACAGGGCCTGAACCGCCTGAACGAGGAGGATCCCACCTTCACGGTGGTGAACAATGCCGAAACCCATCAGATGGTGGTTTCCGGCGCCGGTGACATGCAGATGGATGTGCTGGTCAGCAAGCTGAAGAGCCGGTTTAACGTGGAAGCGGAGCTGAAGCCCACGCGGGTACCCTATCGGGAGAAAATCCGCAAGACGGTTCAAAAGCAGGGACGGCACAAGAAGCAGACCGGCGGCAGCGGCCAGTTCGGCGATGTGTGGGTCCGGTTTGAGTACAACCCCGACGAGGAGCAGATGGTCTTTGCCGAGGAGGTCTTTGGCGGTTCTGTGCCCCGGAACTTCTTCCCGGCAGTGGAAAAGGGTCTGCGGGAGGCTTGTGCCCACGGTCCCCTGGCGGGCTATCCGGTAGTGAACCTGAAGGCCGTGCTGTATGATGGCTCCTATCACCCGGTGGATTCCTCGGAAATCGCCTTCAAGACCGCCGCTCAGCTGGCCTACAAGGCTGCCATGCCGGAGGCCAGCCCGGTGCTGCTGGAGCCCATTGGCGAGCTGAAGGTTACTGTGCCCGAGAACTACACCGGCGACGTCATGGGTGACATCTCCAAGCGCCGGGGCACCCCCATGGGCATGGACCCCACCGGGGACGGCACGCAGGTGATTACTGCCGAGGTTCCCATGGCAGAGATGAGTACATACGCGATTGATTTGCGTGCCATGACCCAAAGCCGGGGCAGCTTTACTTTCCACTTTGTCCGCTATCAGGACTGCCCCCCTGCCGCGCAGGAGAAGGCCATTGCCGAGGCCAAGGCTATGGCTGAGTCTTAAAAGCAAGGGCTCTGCCCCTGCACCCCGCAAGCCCTTTGAAAAGGGCTTGACCCCAAACTTTATAACGGTTATCGTGTGAGGCTTCCATTGGCGGTGGACCGGCGCACACATCCGAATTTTACAGCAAACGGGCTGGGTAACGATTCATTCGATACCCAGCCCGTTTTTTTCTTTTTTGTCCAAGAGATTTCTTGGATTTTGCCCATCCATTGCCGCATCATCCCGCAGACGCAGGGCTGAAAGCTCTGTGTTTGCGGGATTTTTGGCCTCCTGTACGGAAAGGGGGGTATTTTTTCGCTGAAATGTGCCGGACACGACCCGCTGAACCTCGAAAATTGCATGATTGGCCGAAATAGGATATGCTTTCCAGCGAAGCGCTGCATGATCGGAGCGCATCCAGGTGAGCGGTACGCCAAGCTGAGATTCCTGGGCGGGAACGGCCTTCGGGAAAGACGCAAAACACGGTCCGGATGCAAGCCTTGTGAAAGAATCGGATACCGGCAAGGCGGCGGACAGGCGTCACACACTTGCGTACCTATTCTGCCGCAGAATCATCCAAAAGAGAGGAGAAATTTACCCATGAGCATGAAAAAAGCGGAAACCGGCCGAAAGGAAATCAAGTCCTGTATGGGATGGTCAAATTCTGTCCGTCCCACGTTTCCAAAACAGAAGGAGCGTAATCCGTGATTTGGGGCAGCGGACAGAATTTATCCGTTGATGCGGATGATAAGCGGCTTTCGTACATCAAGAGGAGATCAAACAACGGAGGTGAAAAGTTGTCGAACATCTATGGTTATATCCGTGTCAGCACCCGGGAGCAGAACGAAGACCGCCAGTTGATTGCGCTGCGTGAGATGTCGGTTCCCGAAAAGAACATCTTTCTGGACAAGCAGTCCGGCAAGGACTTCGACCGGCCGCAGTACACAAAGCTGGTCAAAAAAATCAAGCCGGGCGACCTGCTCTACATCAAGAGCATTGACCGGCTGGGGCGCAACTATGAGGAAATCCAGAATCAGTGGCGGGTACTGACCAAGGAGAAGGGCGTTGACATTGTGGTGCTGGACATGCCGCTGCTGGACACCCGCCGGGGCAAGGACCTGATGGGGACCTTCCTCAGTGATATTGTTCTGCAGGTGCTGTCTTTTGTGGCGGAGAACGAACGTACCAGCATCCGCCAGCGGCAGGCGGAGGGCATTGCGGCGGCAAAGGCCAGGGGCGTTCGGTTCGGCCGGCCGCCCAGGCCGCTTCCGGAGAACTACTACAGCGCCTATCAGCAGTGGAAAGCCGGAACCATTACCGGAACAGCGGCGGCAAAAGAGTGCGGAATGCCCCTGTCTACCTTCCGTTACCGGGCGGAGATTTACGAAAATACAAAGCTGCTGTAATGGAAGGGATTTTACAGAAATGTGTACATTCCTGTAAAATACATCCCTCTTTGTTAAAAAAGAGAATACCACAAAAATGGGCCGTTTTCAATACCTCACACGATATTTTCCAGGGGCAGAACCGGGTTGCAGGAAGGTACAGCTTTTGAAATCTGGAGGGATTATTTTGAAAGAACGTGTGCAGGCGATTGGCCTGTCCTGCCTTCGCTGGATACTGTTTGCCGCGGCCTCTCTCGGTATTGGACTGCTTATCACGGTCAATGCGCAATGGATTACCGGCGGAACCCTGCCCGGCGTGTGGAGCTGGTCCTTGGAGCATCCGGCCAACCTGCTGCTGACGGTCCTGTTATACGCCTTGCCAACGGCGGCCTTGGGTGCGCTGACGGGGAAATTGTGGCTTTCCGGGGCGCTGGTGGGGCTGGCCGGGGCACTATTGGCCCTGGCGGACTATTTCAAAATCACAATCAACGGCTCCCCCCTGGAGTTGGCAGATTTCGGCATGATTGGACAAATAAAGGCCGTGGCGAACGTAGCGGGGAGTTTGATTCCTCCGGCGGACTTCTGGCTGGCACTGACCGGTCTGGCGTTCTGCGTCCTGCTTCTGGCCTGGGTCCGCCGCCTGACGGCGCTGGGCGGGCGGGTAAGGTTTCTGACGTTCAGTCTGTGCGCGCTGCTGTTGATGACCCTGCTCGCGCCCTCCTCCGCACGGACGTTTGGCGAAAAGCTGGGGTTGGACTTCACCATGCGCCTGGACGCCGCTGTCAATCATGAGCGCCACGGATTAACGCTAAGCCTGTGGCGGGACGGCTTCGTGCAGGACAAGCCCCCTGCGGAGGGCTACGGCGGAGAATACATGCAGGAGGTCTTGGCCAAAATAGACGAATTGCTTCTGGAGGAGGGGGAATCCGCCGCCCCGGAACAAAGCCCCAACATCATCGTTGTCCTCTCGGAGTCCTTCTTTGATCCCACACGCCTGCCAGGGCTTACATACGACCGGGACCCTGCAGAGTGCTTTCACGCCCTGGAAGCGGAGGGAATCAGCGGTACCTTCCACAGTCATCACCTGGGCTATGGCACCGGCAACATTGAGATTTCTATGCTGACCGGCCTGCGGAGCACGGACCTGCTGCCGGGGACCGATATGTGTTCCATGTACAGTGATGTTTACGAGTATTTCGATTCCCTGGCGGAGCAGTACACGAAAAAGGGCGGCTGGCAGGCGGAGCTGCTGCACGCATACACGGATGAACTGTATAACCGCACGGGCAATTACCCGTTGCTGGGCTTTGAGAACCTATGGTTTTCCGATGAGATTGAGGCGCTGGACCTCGCCTGGACGCGGCGTGTTCCAGACGGTTATTACATGCAGGACAGCTATTTCTGCCGTGCGCTTTTGGACCGGCTGAAGAAGATCAACGAGGAGGGACGGCGGGCGTTCCTCTATGGGATTACCATGGAAAGCCACCAGCCCTATAAACCGGAGAAGTTCCAAAACCAGTTTCAAGTGTCCCTGACAGCAGACGGCCTTTCACCGGAAGAGCAGAATGTACTCCGGTCCATGCTGGAGGGGATTGTCCGGGCGGACCAGTCGCTGGGAGAGCTGACGGACAGCTTGCGGGAGGTTTCCGAACCCACGATTCTGGTCTTCTTCGGAGATCACAGACCTAACCTGACCTTGCCCGATGGCGAGACTGCATACACAAAACTGGGACTGTGTCCGGGAACGTGGACCTACAACTGGGCCCCGGAACAGTTCAACGACCTTTATTCTACCGATTACCTCATTTGGGCCAACGACGCCGCCTTGCTGAGCGGCCTGGCTGGGACCCGGCGGGACAGCAGCGTCACCGCCATCGGTCCTCAGCTGCTGGAGCTGACGGGTACGCCGGTCTCCCGCTATTGGGGGCTGATGAAAAAATGCGCCCAGGTCTGCCTTACCCATACCAGCTTCTACTTTGTGGACGGCCAGGGGCGGCCCAGCGTCAGCCCGGAGGAGGCGGGCCTCTCCCCGGAGGCGCTGGAACTGCTGGAACTGAGGGACGCCGTCATTTATGACGCCATCTATGGCAAACGGTATATTACCAAAGAGATGAATCTTCCGGCAGGTGAACATGGCGAAAGCACAGCGGAAGAACAGCGGGCCTCTCCCAATCCTTACCCGGCGGACTTAACCGCAGAGGCAGCCGCCGCGCTTCAACAAGCGCAGATTCTGCCGCAGGACATCGCTCTGGAAGACCCGGTCAGCCGCGCAATGTTCATTCGCCTGGTGGCCGGGGCACTGGCGGGAGGACCGCTGGAGACCGAAGCCGCCGTGCCAGGCGAGACCTCCTATGCCCCCTATGTGAAGGCGGGCTACACCATGGGCCTCTTTGCGGACAGCGGGGAGAACCTGAGCTTTACGCCCACGGACGGATTCCGGATGGGCAGCCGGGGGTATGCGGACATGGAGCGGCCCATCAGCCGGCGTGACGCCGCAGCGATAATTGCCCGGGCCATTCCGGCGAAAGCGGAGGGGACCGTCTTCCTTTTGGATGGCGGCGGCTTCCATGAAAATGACCGCCTTTCCTGTGGGGAGGCCGCAGTCTGTGTCTGGAAGATGATGAAAGAACATTGGCCCAGACCGGCTGCCGCAGAGCAGCAGATTCCGCCGGTGGAAGACATCCTGCGCCGGGATGGACGCATTGTTCATGCCGGAGGTCAGATCGCCGGGGCGGACGGGAAGCTCTTCACCTATACAAATTCCGCCGAGGCGCTGGTGAATGCTTACCGCGCCGGAAACCGGGTGATGGAGTTTGACTTTATGCAGACCTCCGACGGACATTTGGCGGGCATCCACGATTGGAGCAGCGCCGTGTCTCCTTCGATTAGGGATGGAACGCCGCTGTCTTTGGAGGAATGGCTCCAGACAGACGTCTATGGCGCATTCACACCGCTCTGTCTGGAGAGCCTGGCGGAATTCATGCGCGAACACCCGGACCTCTACATTGTAACAGACGTGAAAGACGATGGTATTGCCGCCGCCGGATTGATCGCGGAGTGCTGCCCGGATCTCATGGACCGGTTTATCATACAGATCTATCAGGACAACGAATATGATGAGATTGTGGAGCTTGGATTCCGGCATATCCTTTACACATTGTATAACCTGCCTCCCGCCGATAAACGGGATACAAAAAGCCTGACAGAATTTGCGGCGGAGCATCCGCTGCTGGGCTATACCTACCCCAAGGAGCTGCGCAGAGTTTGGCGGTATACGAAAAGGATGAAGGAAATTGGCGTCATGCTGTTTGTGCATACGGTAAACGACCTAAAAGAAATCGACGCCTGTTATTCGGAAGGTATTGACGCGGTTTATACAGACAATGTGGACCTCGGCCGCTAGATATGGGAAAATCATCCATTCCGAACGGAGCGGCGGCGGTCTCCGCCCCTGGCAGAAGTTTTTTGAATAAATCATGAATTCTCATCATTTTTTCGGATTGTCGCATTTGCAACTGGCACTCTTGCCTGGAACCTGATATACTCTAGTCACTGCCTAATCAAAGCGAAAGCGCTTTCAATATTCTAAGGAGGATTTTAGTATGAAAAAGTGGATCTGCCCCGTTTGCGGTTATGTGCATGAAGGTGATGTTCCCCCCGAGAAGTGCCCGCAGTGCGGTGTCCCCGGTGCGAAGTTCAAGGAGCAGGGCGCCGAGATGAGCTGGGCTGCCGAGCATGTGGTCGGCGTGGCCGCCGGCGTGGATGCTGAGATTCTGGAGGGCCTCCGTGCCAACTTCCAGGGCGAGTGCACCGAGGTTGGTATGTATCTGGCGATGGCCCGTGTGGCCCATCGGGAGGGTTATCCCGAGATCGGCCTGTATTGGGAAAAGGCCGCCTATGAAGAAGCCGAGCACGCCGCCAAGTTCGCGGAGCTCTTGGGCGAGGTCGTGACTGACAGCACCAAGAAGAACCTGGAGATGCGGGTCGAGGCCGAGAATGGCGCGACTGCCGGTAAGATGGCCATTGCCAAGAAGGCCAAGGAGCTGGGTCTGGACGCCATCCACGACACCGTCCACGAGATGGCCCGGGACGAGGCCCGTCACGGCAAGGCATTCAAGGGCCTGCTGGAGCGGTACTTCAAGTAAGAGGCACAGCATATGGATAAGTATGTCTGCCCTTGCGGCTATGTCTATGATCCTGCTGTAGGCGACCCCGACAACGGCGTCGCCCCGGGTACGCCCTGGGAACAGGTTCCCGAGAGCTGGGTCTGCCCAATTTGTGAGATGGGCAAGGACGTTTTCGAGAAGGAATAAGCAAAAGTGCCCGGAGCAAAGGCTTCGGGCGCTTTTTTTAGACAGAAACTTCAGCCGCCGGCCAGCCAACCGTACAGGGTTTGGGCAGTGCGGACCCATCCCGCTGGCTGGAAAAGGATGAGAGCCGTATCCTGCGGCCATATGAGGATGCAGACGCTGCCCAAAAGGAAAGCGGGAATGCCCGAAAAGGGCCGCCGCTTCTGTTTGAACGGTGGGATGCGGAGTTGGGAGGCCAGTCCCATCACCCACGGGAAATACAGATTCATTTGTTTGTCTTTCCTTAGCTTTTTGCAGATTTTTCCGGGTTTCTCTCTGGCGGGTTCCGAAAAACAGTGCCGGTCCTCCTGGACTGACAGCAACAGTATAAAACATTTTGCTTTATCTGTCAATATAACAAATTGTTTTATCTATACTTTTTGCGTAAATCCGATGCAAGGAAAGGAGCTGCGCAAAATGTATAGAAGACTTCGTGACCTGAGAGAAGACGCCGATTTACTGCAAAGAGATGTGGCCCGCTATCTAAATTGTACGCAGGTCTGCTATTCGCAATATGAACTGGGCAAACGGGACCTGCCTACGGATGTGCTCATTCGGCTGGCGGTTTTTTACCGGACAAGCACTGATTATCTTCTGGGGCTGACCGACGAGAAGAACCCCTATCCCCCGGCGGGAAAGTGAACCCGCCAAGGGGAAGCTGTCAGGGGATCTCCGGCGGGGCGGGTTCCTCCTCGTAGGGCTCGTAGGCAGAGGCGAGGATTTTTTCGAATACCGGCGTGTCCGGTGTTTCCACCCGCAGGAGAATCTGCTCCCCGGCGGCCCGGCCCAGTTCTTCCACGGGCTGGATGATGCGGTCTACCTCGTGGTAATAGAACTCGTAGGGCTGTGTGTTGTAGTCCACAAAGCTTACCACCTCCAGGTCCCGGTGGGGCCGGATGCCCTTTTTTCGCAGATAGGCAATGGTGACGGAGGCCATCAGCCCCTGGCAGACGAGAATCGCGTCGCACTGCTGCTCCAGCAGGCGGTCCAGGCAGGGAAGGGCGCTGTCTTCCATGGAGTTGCCGTAGACGATGAGGCATTCCTCGTGACACAGGCCGCAGTCTGCCACAGCGGTGCGGTAGGCGGCAATGCGCTCCATGGTGGAGGATAGGCGGGGGAGTCCTCCCACAATGCCGATCCGGCGCTTGCCTTTGGCCGCCAGACGGCAGACGCTGCGGTAGATGGGCTGGAAGTTGGACACACAGACGGCGGAGTACTTCTTCCGCTCGAAGACCCGGTCCACCAATACCAGGGGGAAGCCGGCGGGAATCAGAGCGTCGAACCGGCTGAAATCATCCATGGTGCTGGCAACCAGAAGACCGTCTACCAGCCCGGCAGTGAGAAGCCGGAGGCTGGTTTCCTCCCGTTCCATGTTCTCTTTGGTGTTGGCAATAATCAGGTGATACCCTTGGGCAGAGAGCACCGTTTCCGCCGACTCAATGATGGAACCGAAGAAACGGTTGGAAATATCTGGAACAATAAAGCCTATGGTTTTCCGCTTGCCGGTGCGGAAGCTTCGGGCGGAGGCGTCGGGGGTATAACCCAGCTGCTCAATGGCCCGGTAGACCTTCTCCTTTGTTTCCCGAGAGACGTAGCGGGTGTTGTTGATGGTGTGGGAAACCGTGGCGGTGGAGACACCCGCCAGCCGGGCCACGTCGCTGATGGTCACTTTCATGGCATAAACCCTTTGCGTAATTTTAAAAATTTTCTTGCGCAACAAACGCAAACACCAGTATAATCCCATGTGTCTTCCGCGTCAAGCAAAACTTTGTTCCGCGGAGGACCTTCGACAGGTTCCTCCCAACTTTGCGGGACAGGCCCTGTAAAATGGGAAAAACGGGAAGGAGGCGGTTCCATGGGGACAAGCGAAGAAAAACGGGTGCTGCGTCTGCGGGTGACAGATATCCGTCCGAATCCCCGCCAGCCCCGGCGGCTGTTCGATGATGGGGGGCTGCGGGAGTTGGCGTCCTCTATTCGCCGCCATGGGATTTTGCAGCCGCTGACCGTCCGCCGTTGTCCCGGTGGATGGGAGCTGGTGGCCGGGGAGCGGCGTCTCCGGGCGGCCCGGCTGGCGGGACTGGAGACTGTGCCCTGTATTGAGGCGGCGGTGGACGAGCGGGAGTCTGCTTTGCTGGCCCTGGTGGAAAATTTGCAGCGCCAAGATCTGCACTACTTCGAGGAGGCCGCTGCGATTGCCGCCTATCTCCGCCAGTCCGGGGCGACGCAGGAGGAGGCGGCGGCGCAGTTGGGCCGGTCGCCCTCGGCGGTGGCCAATAAGCTGCGGCTGCTGCGGCTGTCTCCCGCTTGTCAGGCGCTGCTGCTGGAACGGGGATTATCAGAGCGCCATGCCCGGGCCCTTTTGCGGCTGGAAGATGACGAGGAGCGCCTGGCGGCCGCCCGCCGGGCCGCGGACCGGCAGCTGAATGTGGCCCAGACCGAGCAGTACATCGAGCGCCGCCTGACGGAGCTCCAGACCGCGCCTCCAGCTGGGAGGCGGACTTACATCATCAAGGATGTGCGCCTCTTCCTCAACAGCGTGGACCGGGGCCTCCGCCTGGTGCGGGAAGCGGGGATTGACGCCCAGTGCAGCCGGGAGGACGCCGGAGAGGATATCATCCTCACCATCCGTATCCCCCGCAGGCCGGGAGGCGGCAGGACACAATAGGGGGGACTGTCCCCCGGAGAAAGGCAATTGTTCCCGGAATGTATCGAAACAGCTGGTTCTTGTTACTGGATTGTAATCACTTTTTTCGAAAGGATGTGTTACAATACATTTGGTACGGTCTGTTGTGTGGGACCGTTCCGGAGATTATGCGGCAGCAGGAGGGGACTTCATGGAACAGATACCGACGCGTGAAGTCAAACAGCAAAGGGGCGGCGCCCGGGTGAAGCGGGGCGCCAGTGCGCCTTTGATTGCACTGGGACTGACGGCAGTCATTATGGCCGGCGCCTATCTGGGCCTCTGTGCCTGGGGGAACAGCCGGACAACTTTTTATCCCCATTACACCATTGGCGGTGTGGACGTGGGCGGCCTTACGGCCGGCGAGGCGGCGGAGTCTTTGGCGGAACAGCTGCCTCAGCAGACGATTCTGGTACATAGTACCCAGCTGGCGGAGAATGAGGGCTGGCCCCAGGACGCGCCGGGAGAGGGGACTCATGTCACGCTGGAACGTCTGGGCTATACGGCGGAGCAGTGCCCCGGCATTGCCCAGCGGAGCTTCGAGAAGCAGCAGGCGGGGGGATTTTTGGCCCAAGGGCGCAACGCCCTGTCCGCCCTGACTGCCTTGACGCCGCAGCACCTGGGTCCGGAGGACCGGGACGCGGACCTCTTTGACCAGGGTGTGGCAGAGCTGGCGGAGGAGCTGCGGCAGCCCCCGCAAAACGGCCGTTATGAGATGGAGGACGCCAGTATCCGCATCACCAAGCCCGCCAATGGCCTTGCCATTGACCCGGAATCCCTGGCGGAGGCCCTGGAGAAGGCCATAGCCCAAGGGGCGGAGAAGGCCAGCGTCAGCTTTGACACCCTGGAGGCCCAGCCGGTTTCCGTGCAGCAGATTCACGACGAGGTGGCCGGGGAGATGAAGAACGCTGGGTACGACGCGGCCACAAATTCCATCATCCCCGAACAACCTGGGGCGGACTTCGACGTGGCCGCCGCCCAGAAGGCGCTGAACGCCGCCGCTCCAGGGGAGACGGTGACGGTCCCTGCCCAGATTCAGCAGCCGGAGATTACCGCCGAGGATTTGAAGGCGGTATTGTTCCGGGATCTCCTGGGTGAGTGTACGACCCATGTGGGTGGGACGGCCGCCCGCATCAACAACGTCCGGCTGGCCTCAGCGGCCTTTGACGGAACGGTGCTCAACAGCGGCGATGTCTTTTCCTATAATGGAACCGTGGGCCAGCGCACAGCGGCCAAGGGCTACAAGGCTGCCCCGGCGTATGTGCAGGGAGAGACGGTGGACGAGATCGGCGGCGGCGTCTGCCAGCCCTCCTCGACGCTTTATTATGCCTGCCTTCTTTCCAACATGGAGATTACGGAGCGCTATGCGCACCGCTACATCCCCGCCTACATTACCCGGGGCATGGACGCAACGGTTTCCTGGGGCGGGCCGGACTACAAGTTTACCAACAATACCGCCTACCCCGTTCGGATTTCCGCCAAGTACAGCGGGGGGAATCTGACGGTTCAGCTTTGGGGAACCAAAACCGATCATAAGACGGTAAAAATGACCTATGAGACCCTCTCCACCACGCCATTTGAAGAAGTGGAGCAGGTGGACCCCTCCCTGGCCCCCGGCCAGCGGCAGGTGAAGGTGACGCCCTACACCGGCTACCGGGTGCGGACCTTCCGCAATGTCTATGAAGATGGAGTCCTGGTGTCCAGCGAGCTGGAGGATATCAGCGATTACAAGTCCCGGAACCGGCTGGTACTGGTAGGTCCTGCCGCCGATGAGACGGAGGAGCCGCCTACTACCGCCGTCAGCGGTCCCCCGGCGGAACCGGACCCCACGGAGCCGAATCTTCCCGTGACCCAGCCTCCGGTCCAGACCCCGGAGGAAGTGCCGGTCAATGGCCCGGCAGAGGTTCCCGCAGAACCCGCCGCGCCGGAGGAGACGCCGCCTGCCGTGGTGGTGCTTCCGCCTGCAGAGGAGTAAAAAACGGCCCGCACCGAATCCGGTGCGGGCCGTCTATTTTTGTGAGATGCAGCGGCTCAGCGCCGCTCCTTTTTCAGCTGCCGGATGTCCTGGCCGAAGAAGGGGAGAACCTGATACTCACCTTCCATGCGGGAGGCGGTTTGCGGGCCATAGCGCCGGGACAGGTCCTCCAGCTTCAGGTTGGTGCTGAGGATGGTGGGACGCCGGTCCAGCAGACGGCCATTGACAATGCTGTACAGAGCGCTTTGAACAAAGGGGGTGGGGGTTTCTGTGCCCAGATCATCCAAAATGAGAAGGTCGCAGCGGAAAACCCGGTCTACGTCGGCCTCTACCGTCTCCCCCTGTTCCCGGCCGAATTTCCGGGCCTCGAAACGCTCAAAGACGTGAATGGCCGTGTCATAGACCACGGACCACCCGTCGCCGCTGACCTCCCGGGCTATGGCGGCAGAGAGGAAGGTTTTCCCCAGGCCCGGGGACCCGGAGAGAAGCAGGCTGCCGCTGCTTGGGGTGAAGGAGGCGGCATAGCGCTGGCAGGTGCGGAGGATCCAAGCCATGTTCTCCCGGGGGGAGATGCCCAATTCCGGGCTGTCCTCCTGACTGTACCACTCCAGAGAGAAGGTCTCAAAGCTCTGGCTGCCCAGGTCCAGCATCCGGGACAGCTCCTTCTGCTGCTCCCGGGCGCAGTACTGCCGCAGGCAGCGGCACATGCCGCCGTTGCGGTAGCCGGTGTCCCCGCAGAGGGAGCAGACGGGGTGCTCCTCCAGGCAGTCCGGAGGCAGGCCCAGACCCTCCAGCAGAAGCCGCCGCTCTTCCTGCAGTCCCAGGTTCTGCTTCCGCAGGGCTTCCACTGCCGGGAAGGGGTCCGCGCCAAAACGCAGAGTCTGGGCAATCAGGCGGCCCATGGTGCCGAGCAGCTCCCCATCGATTTCCCGCAGGCGAGGCTGCCGGCGGTAGATGCCTTCCCGCCGCTGCTGAAAGCGGTTCTGCCGTTCCCGGCGGTCATCATCAAAGCGCTGGACTGCCCGGCGCAGAATTTTTCCGTCATAAGCCATGCCTTATGTCTCCTCCGTGTTCCGCTGTTCGATGTATTTGCGCATCCAGGCCTTGCCGCTGTCGCCGGAGGGCGATTTTTTCTCGGCCGGACGGGTATCTTTCCGCTCCACCTCCTCCGGGGTGTGGAGGCCTGCCTCGTGCCAGCGCCGGAGGATGCCGTTGCAGTAGGGCCATTTCAGCTCGTGGCATTTGAGCACCGTCTTGTCATAGGCCAGCGCCACCGTCTCCGGCGGAAAGCCCCACTCCAGCCAGCTGAGAAGATACCGCTCCTCTGAGGCTGCCGGAGGCCGGTCCCCCAGCTGAAGGGCCCGCATGTATTGGGGCAGAGCGCCCTGCTTCTGGGTGTATTTGCGCAGATAGGCGGCGGCGGCCTCCTGGGAGTCAATGCCCTGGCGGGCCCAGGCGTAGCCCTCCCGCTCAATCTGCCGCAGGGTGGGCCGGCGACCCTCGCCATAGCGCTTCGCCAGGCGCTCGGCGCAGTGGCAGACCAGGAGGTAGATGACGTCGGCAGGCAGGCCCAGATAGTCATAGAGCCCCAGCAGGGTCCCCACGTCGGGGGTGGTAAGCTTCTTTCCCAGACGGCGTTCCACCTCGGCCGTGAGACTGCGGAACTCAGCGTTTTCCTCCAGCCGTCCGGCGATTTCCGTGCGCTGGTAGACGGGGCGCTCGTCGGCGGGTTCCGGCGGCGGCTCCTGGGGAGCTACCAGCCCCAAGTCCCGCAGAACGGCCTCTGCCGCCTCCACCCGTCCCCGCTCCCAGCGGAGCTCTCCAGCCAGGGAACGGGGCGGGATGCTGCCGTGGTGGCGCAGGAGGGCCAGGTAGAGCAGGGCTGCGTCGCCGTCGCCCCGCTCCAGCAGGCGGCGGACGGCCGGGGCGGTGAGGGTAACCCCTTCATCCGCCGTGTGCACCAGTATGCCGGGCATCAGAAACCCTCCTTTCTGCGGAATAGACCCGTCGGGAAAAATGGGGAAAATCATGTCGAACTCTATTGTACACGGTTTTCCCGGGGAAAGCAAGTCCGGGAGGAGAAGGAAGAATTTTCGGTGTCACAGCGGCGAGGGGATGCAAGGGCGGCGATGCCGGGTTTTGATACGCAGGGCATTTTGAATCGTATTATTACTTTTGGATAATACGTTTTGTATTTTCACGAACAAGCAGAAGGCCTGCCGGAATCCAGCGGCAGGCCTTCTGGTTTATTCGTCCAGCTTCAGCACGGCAAGGAATGCCTCTGTGGGAATCTGCACAGAGCCCAGAGAGCGCATCTTCTTTTTGCCCTCCTTCTGCTTTTCCAGCAGCTTTTTCTTTCGGGTGATATCGCCGCCGTAGCACTTGGCCAGCACGTCCTTCCGCATGGCCTTGACGGTTTCCCGGGCAATGACCCGGCCGCCAATGGCCGCCTGTACCGGTACCTCGAAAAGCTGACGGGGAATGTTTTCCTTCAATTTCTCGCAGAGCTTCCGGGCCCGGGGATAGGCCTTGTCCTTGTGGGCGATGAAGCTCAGGGCGTCCACCTGGTCGCCGTTCAGCAGCAGGTCCACCTTTACCAGCTCACTGGGCCGGTAGCCCGACAGCTCGTAGTCCAGGGAGGCGTAGCCCTTAGTGTTGGCCTTCAGGGTGTCAAAGAAGTCGTAGATGATTTCATTCAGGGGCATCTGATAATGGAGCTCCACCAAATGGGTGTCCAGATACTGCATATCCTTGAATTCCCCCCGGCGCTCCTGGCACATGGGCATGATGTTCCCTACATAGTCGTTGGGGCTGATGATGCTGACTTTGACGTAGGGCTCCTCCGCCCGCTCAATAGCCGCCGGATCCGGATAGTTGTGGGGATTATCCACCCGGACAAGGCTGCCGTCGGTTTTATAGACGTCGTAGATGACGGAGGGCAGGGTGGTGACCAGATCCAGGTCAAACTCCCGCTCCAGCCGCTCCTGAATGACCTCCATGTGGAGCATGCCCAGAAAGCCGCAGCGGAAACCGAAGCCCAGAGCTACTGACGATTCCGGTTCAAAGGACAGCGAGGCGTCGTTGAGCTGAAGTTTTTCCAGGGCGTCCCGCAGGTCCGGATACTTGGACCCGTCCTCGGTGTAGATGCCGCAGTAGACCATAGGCTGAACGGGGCGGTAGCCGGGGAGGGCCTCTGCCGCCGGGGCAGCGGCGTCGGTGACGGTATCGCCTACCCGGGTGTCTTTCACGTTTTTGATGGAGGCGGTGAAATAGCCCACCTCGCCTGCCCGGAGACAGCTGCAGGGCTCCATGCCCAGGGGCAGCAGGTGACCGCATTCCACCACCTGATAGGACGCGCCGGAGGCCATCATCCTAACGGTCTGGCCAGGGCGCAGCTGGCCCTCCATCAGGCGCAGGTAGACAATGACGCCCCGGTAACTGTCGTACTGGCTGTCAAAGATCAGGGCCTTGAGGGGGGCGTGTTCGTCTCCGCCGGGGGGCGGGACGTTTTTGACAATGGCCTCCAATACCGCGTCAATGTTGACGCCCTGTTTGGCAGAGATCTCCGGGGCGTCCAGGGCCGGCAGGCCAATGATGTCCTCCACCTCCTGCTTGGCTCTGGCGGGGTCGGCGGCGGGGAGGTCGATTTTATTGAACACCGGCAGAATTTCCAGGTCGTGTTCCATGGCGAGATAGGTATTGGCCAGGGTCTGGGCTTCCACGCCCTGGGTAGAGTCCACCACCAGAACGGCGCCTTCGCAGGCGGCTAAGGAGCGGGAGACCTCGTAGTTGAAGTCCACATGGCCCGGCGTATCAATGAGGTTCAGGGCATAGACCTCGCCGTTGTTGGCGGTGTAGCTCAGGCGGACGGCCCGGGCCTTGATGGTGATGCCCCGTTCCCGTTCCAGGTCCATGTTGTCCAGAAGCTGGCTTTCCATCTCCCGCTGGGATACGGCGTTGCATTTTTCCAGCAGCCGGTCCGCCAGCGTGGATTTGCCGTGATCAATATGGGCAATGATACTGAAATTTCGAATGTGGTCTTGTTGAATCATAATCAAGGAAACCTCCTGAAAGATAGACATACAAAGAGAGAGGCTTAAAAGCCCGGCAGGTGCAGCTCCCGGCAAAGATAAACCAGGTCCACCGTCCAGAGCTTCCCCCGGTTCAGGACTTCCGCCAGGTCCGCCTGGGCGGCAGCGTCGTCCTTCAGCCAGTGGTGGAAATAGGCCCGGCTCACCTGGTGGAGATCCCGGTTTTCACCGTCCAGCTCCATCAGCCGGGTCAGGTCCTGAATCTGCTGGGGATAGCGGCGGCTGGTGGTGGTGAGGGCGGCCCGGCCCCGGAGGGCCAGAACGTTGTCCGGCTCCAGCTCCAGGGCCCGGGTCAGGTCCCGGAGCATGTCGGGCGTGCGGCTCCGGGCGCTCACGCCCTCCAGCTGCTTCCAGCAGAAGGCCCGGATAAGGTACAGCGCGGCTTCCTCCGGCGTGGCCTGGATGGCCTCCGTCAAACGGGAAGTCAGGTCCTGGTACTTCCCGCGCTGGAGAAGCGAAAGGATGTCCGCGCAGTCCTCCCCCAGGACCTCCGCCCGCTGCAGGGTGTAAGCCTGGTCCGTCAGGGCGCTGGGAAGGACCGGGGCGTCGGCGGCCCTCCGCGTTTGAGCCCAGGCCAACGAAAGCACTTCCAGAGGCCCCGGCCTTGCAGGGGCGGGCCGGTTGGGCGTCTCCTCCGTTTCCGGGGGAGGCGGGCAGAGCTGGTCATAGTCAAAGCCCAGGGCGTTCAGAAAGTCCGCCATCTGCCAGGAGTCCCCGGCGGCAGCCTGGTCCGCGTGATACGCATAGTTGCCGGTGTCCTCATCCTCCCAGGGAATCAGATAGCGCTCGATCCGCTCTGGTTCCACGCCGAAGCACTGGGCCACGGTTTCCGCGTCGCCGGGCTTGTTTGGCGGGGAGCCCTCATCAAAGTAGTCGTGAACGCTGGCGAACTGGTCCAGTTCCTGGCCCTTGTGCCAGAGCTCATAGCCCCAGTAGTCATCGTCGTAAATATAGGCCAGCAGCACTGGGCCCTCCAGCCCGGAGCCGTCTGGGCCCCCGGACAGCCGCCCGGCGGTTTCATAGCCGTTGGCCCAGTCGTTCAGCTCCACGGCGGGGCCCTTTTCGTAAGTCTGCCAGCGGCACTCCCCCGGGCGGAGGGACAGTTCCGGGTCAAGGGCCTCCCGCTCCAGGGCGGCGCGGCAGGCCGCCTCGTCTCCTCCGGGGAACAAAATCACGTGTAAAAAAAGCCCCATCCGCGTTCCTCCTTATCCCTCATACCAGACCGGCGGCGCATCGTGGGTGGCGTTCCACTGGTCCCAGAAATCCTGGTCCCAGATGGCCTCGTAGTCGTAGTTTACCACAAAGTCCCGCCACTGCGCCAGTGTCTGGGTAAGATTTTCCTCCGTCAGGCGGCCCTCACCGGCAGCCATCTGTTCCAGCAGGCGCTGGCAGACCGCGCCGGAGTGATGGATGTAGTCGCAGTAGTGCTCCAGATTTGTGACCGTTTCCCGGTCAAAGAGAAAGCCGTACAGCCGGGCGTTTTCGTATGACAGCAGCACGCTGCAGATCCGCTCCAGGGCGGCGAACCGGGCGTCCAGCTCTCCCCGGCGGATGGTGCGGTCCCAGAAAAGGATGCTGTAGGGCGGCAGGAAAAAGTCAAACTCCGTCTCCGGGTGGGCCTGGAGCCAGCGCTCCGCCACGGCCAGATTGGCGTCCGCATTGGCAAGGTACGCATCAGCGGGCAGAGGGGCCTGCCGGTCCGGCCGGCGGTAGGTCCGCAGGGTCTCGTAGCGGCCCCAGACGATATCCGGTCCCCACGTAAACCCTTCATCCAAGGTTTGGCCGCCGCCCTGGTGGGCAGTCATCAAGGCGTAGAAGCTGTAGTAGAGAGAGTCCTTGTTTACCAGATATTTCACATCATCCAGAGGGTTGCGGTTGTAGAGATAGGCGGGCATAGCTCCGGTCAGGCCGCTTTCGTCCCGAATGAGCACATTCAGGTCCAGACCGAAGATCACCCGCCGGGGGGTCTGCTCCCGAAAGAGCAGGTTTATGGCCTGATCAAATTCGCTGTAGTAGCCGTCCGGTATGGTGATCCGCAGAGCCGTGCCGCCAAAGGCCTCCTCTGCCGCGTCCGCACGGTAGTTAGCGGCCATGGAGGTGCCGAGAATGACCGTGTCCGCCGGGACGTGCCGCAGCAGTCCCGCAGACTGATAGCGTTCATTGAAATAGACGGCCCGGTCTGGTACCCGGTAATAGAGGCAGGGGTCCACCAGGTAGACCACGGCGGCGGCGGAACACAGCAGCGCCAGGATGCCCGCCAGCACCCCTGCCGCCCAGCGGCGGTAAATGTTATCCATGGACATCCCTCAGAAATTCGAATAAATAAAGGTGGTTACGCCGGTAAAGGACAGAATGGCCCAGGCGGTCAGCGCTGCCAGCGCCGCGCCCCGGAGGAGGCCGGGCCGGAAGCGGTCCATCTCGCCTGCGGTGTTCCGGGGCCAGAGAACGGCTGTCAGAGCTCCGCCGTAAAGCAGCAGCAGCCGTCCCGGCGTGAAGAACCGCCAAGCCTGGGGAATCAGCCGGGCCAGGGCGGCAATTTCCTTTTCAAACAGGCCTTCCATCAGCCAGGCTTCCGGTCCTGACCAGCCCCCCGTCAAAGCGGCGGAGAGGACGTCTCCGGCGGCGGAGAGGGTGGGGGCCCGGAAAAATACCCAGGCCAGATTGACGAACAGAAAGGTAAGCGCCCAGCGGAGAGACCTGGGCAGCCGCTCCCGGGAGGGACCCCAGACCCGTTCCAGCACCTGGGCCAGACCGTGGAGGCCGCCCCAGAGCAGGAAGGTCCACCCGGCTCCGTGCCAGAGACCGCTGACCAGGAAGACCAGGATTATGTTGGCATAGGTCCGGGCGCTTCCCCGGTGGCTTCCCCCCAGGGGAATGTACAGGCACTCCCGCAGGAAGCTGGTCAGGGTGATGTGCCAGCGCTTCCAGAACTCTCCCACGGAGAGGCTCCGGTAGGGGGAATCGAAATTCACCGGCAGGCGGACGCCAAAGAGCCGGGCCGCCCCGGCGGCAATGTCGCAATAGCCGGAGAAGTCCAGATACAATTGCAGGGTGTAGCCCAGAATCACCAGCCAGGCGGTGGGAACCGAGAGGCCGGCCGCCTGCTGCCAGCCGTTGTTTACCAAAATCCCCAGGTTGTCTGCCAGCAGCACCTTTTTCACCATGCCGCAGCAAAGAGCATAGAGTCCGGCGGCGAGGTCCTGTCCGCTTGGACGGAGAAAGGAGTCTTCCTGAAGCTGCGGGAAAAAGGCCTGGGGCTTCAAAATGGGTCCGGAGACCACCGTGGGGAAGAAAAAGACATACAGAGGCAGATCTCCCGGACAGAGACGGAAGCCGGCAGTATAGGCCTCTTTTAAAAGCCACAGCTGCTGGAAGGTGAAAAAACTCAGGCCCAGAGGGACCCAGCCAATGGAGAGGCGTTCGCCGGTGAGAAAGCCGGAGTACTTGAACACCGCCAGAACCCCAATGTGCCAAGCCGCCGCCAGAAAGAGGCAGCGCCGCCTCTGTACGGCGGTCCGGGCGGAAACAGCAGAACCGCCCCTCCCGGCGGATACGGAGCGCTCTGTGCACAGGAAGTGAACAGCGGCGGCGGAAACGGCCGTCCCAGCCGCCAGCACCAGCAGGCCGGCCCATCCGCCTCCCGCTATGTAAAAGACCAGACAGGCCAGAGACAAGAGCTTTGCGGCGATGGAACGGTTTCGCCGGGCGGCGGCGCAGCAGACGCTTGCCGTGAGCGCCAGAAAGGCCAGAAAGCCAAAGGATTGGAAGTTCATATCAGGGCTGCCGCGACAGGGCGGTGACCCGGGCGTCAGAGGTGCTGAGAACCTGCGTCAGACTTTGGCAGCGGCCCGGGTAGGCGGCGTTGATGGCCGGGGCGGACATGTCGGGGAACTCTGTCTTTCGGGAGACCAGCTCCCGCAGGGCGGCGGCATAACGGGCCTCGGAGAGCTTCCGGTCCGCACTGGAGAGGTCCATCAGGCAGGCGTCAGCCTCCAGGGCAAAGTAAGCTTCATTGGCGCCGGAGGCCCGGTAAAGGTGGCGGTAGAGCTGGTAAACGGCGCTGCCCAGGTACGCGGCGGCGGCGCTGATAGCGGCTTTGTCCCCCAGCTTGCCCAGAATTTCAAAGAGAACCCCCACCGCGCCGGAGAGAAGTTTGCTCTGCAGGGTGGCCAGAATGCTGCCCCGGAGATTGCTGCTGGGCTCGGCGGCGTCCAGAATGTCCTGCTCCGTGAGCATGTTGCCCTCCCGGGAGAGGGTGCGGCCCAGAATGAAATCGGCGGAAACGTTGTAATAGTCGCAGGCCCGGACTACAAAAGCCAGACCCGGTTCCCGGATGCCGTTTTCATAGTGGGACAGCAGGGCCTGGGAGATGCCCAGGGACCCGGCGGCGGTCCGCTGGCTGACGCCCTTCTCCTGCCGCAGCAGGGATAGGGTACGGGAAAATTCAGAACTCATGGTGTCGGCTCCTTTACCTTCAACAATTCAATACGCAGTGTATAGTTTACCAAAGAGGTTACCAGAAGTAAAGACCTTTTTCGGCAAACTTCAGATTGTGAAAAAACACCAACGGAAAAGGTTTGCAATTTTTCCTGGCTTGTGCTATGATAGCAGAGCTTATGTAGAATATTTTCCCTGTTTGCCGCCTGTTTTGGGTATGAAGTGCCGTCCGGCGGGCAAACTGTTTTTTGTAATTTTCGCGCGCCGCCGCCTGCGGGCGCTGCCGGCGTGTTCCTTGGAGAGAGGGCGTACAGTTTGACAAAATATGTAATTCAGGGCGGAACGCCCCTGTTTGGCGAAGTGGAAATCAGCGGCGCAAAGAACGCCGCCGTCGCCATTATCCCCGCTGCTTTGCTGGTGGACGGCGTCTGCCGGATTGAGAACATTCCCCAGATTTCGGATGTGACCCTTTGCCTGGAAATTCTGGAACAGCTGGGCGCCGGAGTCCGGAGCCTGGACCGCCACACGGTGGAGGTGGACTGCCGGCACATCCGCTCCATGAAAACTCCCTACGATCTGGCCCGGCGGATTCGGGCCTCCACCTACTTTATCGGCGCGCTGCTGGGCCGCTTCGGCCGGGCGGAGGTGGCCCTGCCCGGCGGATGCAACTTCGGCGGCGTCCGCCCCATCGACCAGCATGTGAAGGGCTTTACGGCCCTGGGTGCGTCGGTGGTGGTGGAGGGAGGTTTTATCCGGGCCACGGTAGGAGAGACGCCCTTGCAGGGGGCCAACATTTATCTGGACGTGGTCTCTGTGGGAGCCACGATGAACATCATGATGGCCGCCGTCATGGCCGAGGGCAAGACGGTGATCGAAAACGCCGCCAAGGAACCCCATATCGTGGATCTGGCCAACTTCCTCAACTCTATGGGCGCCAACATTCGGGGAGCCGGCACGGATACCATCAAAATCCGGGGGGTAGACCGTCTCCGGGGCGGCAGCTATGCCATCATCCCCGATCAGATTGAGGCGGGTACCTATATGGCCGCCGTGGCCGCCGCCGGGGGACAGGTGCTGGTGAAGAACATCATTCCCAAGCACATGGACTGCATCACCGCCAAGCTCCAAGAGTGCGGCGTGGAGGTGGAGGAGCACGAGGATACGCTGCTGGTCCGCCGCAGCGGTCCCCTCCGCAAGGCCAACATCAAGACCCTGCCCTATCCCGGCTTTCCCACGGATATGCAGCCCCAGATTACAACTGTGCTCTCCCTGGCCCAGGGGATTTCCCTGGTGACGGAGAGCGTGTGGAGCAGCCGTTATCGCTATGTGGACGAGCTTCGCCGCATGGGGGCCAACATCCAGGTGGACGACAAGACCGCCGTTGTAGAGGGGGTGGACCATCTGGCAGGCGCACCCATTCAGGCGCCGGACCTGCGGGCGGGGGCCGCCCTGGTCATTGCCGCCCTGGCCGCGAAAGGGCAGAGCGAAATTACCTGCGTCCATTACATTGAACGGGGTTATGAGAATCTGGTGGAAAAGCTCCGGGCCATAGGGGCCAATATCCGGGCCATGGAGGAACCGGAGGAACACCAGCGGCTGAATCTGGGCTGAATGGAAGGTTTGCCGGGAGATGGAAGGTTGGTGTTCCTTCTGTCTCCCGTTTTTCTTGGAGGTGCGCGGATGCAGATTGTAGAAATTGAATCCAGAACCTCTGCGCTTCTGGAACGTCTTTTGTGGGTGTGGGAGCGTTCCGTCCAGGCCACCCACACCTTCCTGACGCCGGAGGGAATGGAGGCGGTCCGGGCATATGTTCCCCAGGCTCTGCGGACGGTTCCCTGTCTGGCGGCTGCGGAAAACGAACCGGGGATTCCCGTTGGGTTTCTGGGCGCGGACGGCCGGCGGCTGGAAATGCTCTTCCTCTTGCCGGAGGAAATGGGAACGGGGCTGGGAAAGAAGCTGCTCCAATATGGCATGGAACATTACGCCATTTGTGAACTGACCGTCAACGAGCAGAATTTTTCCGCCAGGGGTTTCTATGAGCATATGGGCTTTCGTATTGAGAAGAGGACGGAGACCGACGAACAGGGCGGTCCCTACCCCCTCCTCTATATGAGGCGCTGAGCAGATACAGGAGGCGTGCGATGGCGGACTTGACCAGTATGAGGAACCTGGGAAAAGAGATGGCCCGAAAGCTGCGGTCCGTGGGCATAGACGCCCCGGAAAAGCTGGCGGAAGCCGGGGCCAAGACTGCCTTTTTCCAGCTGAAAACCCGCTATCCCAACGTTTGTCTGGTTCATCTCTATGCCCTGGAGGGCGCGGTCCGGAACGTGGATTACAACCGTCTGCCGCCCGAGACGAAAGAGGATTTGAAGGCCTTTTGGGACGGCTTGAAAAACAAAGGGGGCTTCCCGTCTTGACCACTGTACATACCATAGCCAGCAGTTCATCGGGGAACGCACTGCTGCTGGATTGGGGCGGCGGACGCCTGCTGGTGGACGCCGGTGTCTCCTGCCGCCGTATCCGGCAGAGCCTGCAAAGTCTGAATTTGGACCTGAGAGACCTGGACGCCGTCTGCATTACCCACACCCACAGCGACCACATCTCCGGCCTGCAGACCCTGCTGCGGCAGACGGACTGCCCCATTTTTGCCACCGCTCCGGCGGGCCGGGACCTGCTGCGCCGCATGGTGCTGCTGGAGGACCGCCTGCGGGAGGCGGCAGGCGCCTTCGCGGTGAAGGACTGTACCATCACTCCCTTTTCCACGTCCCACGACTCCCCCGGGTCCTGCGGCTACCGCTTCGACACGCCGGATGGGGCGGTGGGTCTGCTGACGGACAGCGGCGTGGTGACGCCGGAGGCGGCGGCAGTTCTCCCCGGTGTGGCCCTGGCAGTGCTGGAGGCCAACCATGATGTGGAGGCGGTGCGCAGCGGGCCCTATCCCTATTTTCTGAAGGAACGGATTCTGGGGCCCGGCGGACACCTTCCAAATGAGGACGCCGCCGCCTTTGCCGTCACACTGGCGGCGGCGGGGGCCCGGGAAATCATTCTGGCCCACCTGAGCCGGGAGAACAATACCCCCGCTATGGCGCTGAGAACCGTGGAAACGGCCTTGAACGCCGCGGGCCTGTATCCCCGGCTCTCCGCTGCTCCGCGAGACTGCCTCAGCGAGGCCTACCGGCTGGAAGGAGGCGCCGTATGCAGCGGATAACCCTTCTCTGTGTGGGAAAGCTGAAGGAGAAGTTCTACATTGAGGCGGCGGCGGAGTACGGAAAGCGCCTCAGCCGTTTCTGCAAGCTGGAGGTAGTGGAGCTGCCGGAGGAACGCCTGCCGGAAAACCCGTCCCCGGCCCAGATCGAAGGGGCACTTTTGAAAGAGGCGGAGGCTGTCCGCCGGAAGCAGCCGCCCTCCTGCCGCCTCATTGCCCTGTGCGTGGAGGGGCAGCTGCGCTCCAGTGAGGAGCTGGCCCGGACTATGGCCGCTTGGGCGGTTGGCGCGGACAATGGGTTGGAAAAGCGGCTGGCATTCCTGATAGGAGGTTCCTTTGGCCTTCACGAGTCCATCAAAGCGGAGGCCTGGGCCAGGATTTCCATGTCCCCTATGACCTTTCCCCACCATCTGGCCCGGGTGATGCTGCTGGAGCAGATTTACCGGGCCTATCAAATCCAGGCGGGTACAAAGTATCACAAGTAGCGGAAGGGACCATTCTCCATGCTCCGCTGGGAATTGCTTTGGAAAAGCCATGACGGTTTCCGCCGCTGGGATATTGTCATGCCCTATTTAGAGAAGAGGGCTGCCCTTTTGGAAACTTCCACTTGTGAAAGGAGACGCTTCCCATGACCGTTACCATTGACGCTGCCCGCTGCATTGCCTGCGGCATGTGCGCCTACACCGCTCCGGAGGTTTTTCACATGGTGGGGAAGGCCTCCATGGTTCTGGCCCAGCCGGAGAGTCTGAACCGCCGGGTTCAGGATGCCGCCAACGGCTGCCCGGTGAATGCCATTCGGGTGAAGACCTGAAACCCTTTTGCCGGAAACAGAAGAAGCCTGGAGACGACTGTCTCCAGGCTTTTTTTTCCGGCTTATTTCGCCTGCTTCATGGATAGGGAAATCCGTTTCTTTTTCTCGTCTACCTCCAGCACGGCAACCTTTACCACATCTCCGACAGAGACCACCTCCGAAGGATGCCGGACCCGGCGGTCCGCCACTTGCGAGATGTGCACCAGTCCGTCCTGATGGACGCCGATATCCACGAAGACGCCGAAGTCAATCACATTCCGCACCGTCCCCGTCAAAATCATGCCGGGTTTCAGATCCTTCATCTCCAGCACGTCCGTCCGCAATACCGGCTTGGGCAGGTCCTCCCGGATGTCCCGGCCCGGCTTCAGCAGTTCCGCCACCACGTCCCGCAGAGTGGGCAGGCCCACACCGGCGGCCTCCGCCGCCTGTTCTTCGCCATAGGCCTCCACCTGGGCGGGCAGATTTTGAAGCGTTCCCGCCTGCACGTCAGCCAGGGAATGTCCCGTCAGAGCCAGCAGCTTTTCCGCTGCGGCATAGCTTTCCGGGTGGACGGCGGTATTGTCCAGAACCGAGGCGCTCTCCGGGACCCGGAGGAAGCCTGCGCACTGCTGAAAGGCTTTGGGCCCCAGCTTGGGAACTTTTAAAATCTGTTTCCGGGCCGTAAAGGGGCCGTTGGCTTCTCGGTAGGCCACAATATTCTTCGCTGTGGCCGCCGTCAGGCCGGAGACCCGCTGAAGCAGGGAGGGAGAGGCGGTGTTCACGTCCACGCCGACGGCGTTGACACAGTCTTCTACGACGCCGTTCAGGGCCTCGTCCAGCCGTTTGGGAGGCATGTCGTGCTGGTACTGCCCCACGCCAATGGCCTTGGGATCAATTTTGACCAGTTCCGCCAAGGGATCCTGTAAACGCCGGGCGATGGACACGGCGGAACGGAGATTGACATCGTACTCCGGGAATTCCGCCGCCGCCAGGGCGCTGGCGGAGTACACCGACGCGCCGGCCTCGGAGACGATCATATAGCTTACCTGAGCCCCGGCGTCATTCACCTGCCGGATGAGCTCCACGGCCATCTGCTCCGTCTCCCGGCTGGCGGTCCCGTTGCCAATGGCAATGTGTTCCACGCCGTACTTCCGAATGAGTGTTTCCAGGGCGGCAATGGCCTCCTGCTTTTGCCGCTGGCCATAGGTGGGATAGACCACGGCCGTGTCCAGCACCTTCCCGGTGCCGTCCACCACGGCCACCTTGCAGCCCATACGGTAGCCCGGGTCCAGGCCCATCGTTACTTTTCCCTTCACCGGGGGCTGCATCAGCAGGGGCTTCAGATTCAAGGCAAATTGTCCAATGGCTCCCTCGCTGGCGGTTTCCGTAAGGCCCGACCGGCATTCCCGCTCCAGGGAGGGGAAAATCAGCCGGTCATAGGCGTCCTCCGCGGCGGCTTTGACAAATTCCATGGCGGGGGAGCCCGGTACTACCACCCGGCGGCGCAGAGTCCGCAGAGCCAGTTCCCGGTCCAGCTGGACGGAGACCTTTAACGCCTCCTCTTTTTCCCCCCGGTTGATGGCCAGAACCTGGTGGCCCTGCATCCGGCTGAGGGGTTGGGTGAAGTTGTAATAGAGGCGGTAGACAGTGTCCTCTTCCAGGGCGGCTTCGCTGTGGAGGCTTCCGTTCTTCGCCAGCAGGGCCCGAAGAACTTTCCGCAGGTCCGCATCGTCGCTGAGGGTTTCCGCTACAATGTCACTGGCGCCTGCCAGAGCGTCTTCTGCGGTTTCCACACCCTTTTCCGGGTCGATATAGTTTGCTGCCTCCGTCAGAGGGTCGGGACAGTCCGGCCCCTGCGCGAAAAGAAGCTCTGCCAGAGGAGCCAGACCCTTTTCCCGGGCGGCGGTGGCCCGGGTGCGGCGCTTTTGCTTATAGGGCCGGTACAAGTCCTCCACCTCCGCCAGGGTGGCGGCGGCGTCAATGGCGGCAGTCAGGTCTTCCGTCAGTTTGCCCTGCTCGGCAATGGCGCTTTTCACCGTTTCCCGCCGCTCTTGAAGGTTTCGGAGATAGCCCAGGCGCTCCTCCAGGCTGCGGAGGACGGTGTCGTCCATAGCCCCGTGAAGCTCCTTGCGGTAGCGGGCAATAAAGGGGATGGTGTTGCCCTCATCCAGCAGCCGGACTACGTTTTCCACGTACGGAGGGGGCTGGTTCAGCTCCTGGGCCAGCTGGGCGATGATGGAGTTGGTAAAATCCATAAAAACCTCCTGTCTGTCAGCCCGGAAGGGCGGCAATTTTGGCTTCCGCCGCCTGCATGGTCTTGCGGAGGAAAAGGATGCTCAACACCAAAGATACCAACTCAGAGATGGGGAAACAGAACCATACCAGATCCAGTCTTCCCGTCTGTGCCAGCAGCCACGCTGCCGGCAGCAGAGCCACCAGCTGACGGCATACAGAACAGATCAGGGTGTGGACCGGGTTGCCAATGGCCTGGCAGACAGACCCGGCAATGATATCGAAGCCCGCCAGCAGGAAGGAGCTGCTGATGACCCGCAGGGCGACTGTGCCAATGGCCAGCATTTCCGCCGAGGGGCTGAAAAAGCCCAAGAGTACGTGGGGGATAAGGTTGAAGGCGGAAAAGCCGAGTATCATGATGACCGTGGCCACTGCGGCGGTGAGCCGGAAGGTTTTCCGCACCCGGTCCAGCCGGGCGGCGCCGTAGTTGTAGGAGATGATGGGGACCATGCCGTTGTTCAGGCCGAAGACCGGCATGAAGATGAAGCTCTGGAGCTTGAAGTAGGCTCCGAAGACCGCAGTCGCTGTGTCTGTAAAGGAGATGAGAATCTTGTTCATACCGAAGGTCATGACAGACCCAATGGACTGCATAATGATAGAGGGCAGGCCCACCCGGTAGATTTCCCGGACAATGGCCCGGTCCGGCCGGACGTCCCGAAGGCGGATGTGGATGTCCTTGTTAAACTTCAGATTCATCCAAAGGCCGATAAAAGCGGCCACAATCTGCCCGAACACCGTAGCCACGGCGGCGCCGGCTACCTCCAGCCGGGGGAAGCCAAAGAGGCCGAAAATCAGGATGGGGTCCAGAATGATGTTGATTACCGCGCCAATAAGCTGGGTAATCATGGAATACACGGTCCGGCCGGTGGACTGAAGCAGCCGCTCAAAACAGAATTGGCTGAAAATACCAATGGAGAGCCCCAAGCAGATGCGGGCGTAATCCGTGCCGTAGTTCACAATGGGGGCAATGTCCGTCTGAGCCAGGAAAAAGGGCCGGGCCAGCAGGAAGCCGCACACGCCGAAGATGACAGCGCTGAGAAGGAAAACGAAGATGCCGGTGTTGGCGGCCTGGTCTGCCTGGGCCTGGTTCTTTTCACCCAGGGAACGGGACAGCAGGGCGTTCATGCCCACGCCGGTGCCGCCGCCCACAGCAATCATCAGGTTCTGAAGAGGGAAGGCCAGGGAAACGGCGTTCAGGGCGTCCTGGCTGATCTGCGCTACGAAAATGCTGTCCACCACGTTGTAGAGGGCCTGGACCAGCATGGAAATCATCATAGGCACGGCCATACCGGCCAGCAGAGGGGCAATGGGCATGGTGCCCATTTTGTTCTCCTGAGGGGCCGGATTGGGTGCGGAGCCAGATGATTGCGAATGGTTTTGATTCATCTTGATATTCCTTTCTGTAATACTTCGGCAGTGGTTCTCTGTCTGTTTTCTGGCGTAAAAAGGACGCGGCTCGGACAGCCGCGCCTTTTACCGCAAGGGAATCAGTTTGGATATCGAGTCCAGACGTCATAGGTGTATTGGCTGTCTGCGTGCCAGGCGTAATCAACGTCCCAGTGAATCCGATAAACATCCTGCTCATCGGTGGCGGCCTCTGTGACGGCGAAAGAAATCTTGCCGTTCTCTGTGGTTGGGCGCTGGGTGATCATGGCCACATGGACCAGCAGGCCGGAGCGGTTGAGCTGAATCATGATATCGCCGGGGCGGGCGTCCGCCAGGGTGGTTTTCCGGACCGGGAAAGCCGCTTGACTAAACATGGCGTCGCTGGCCAGTGTGGTCCAGCCGCCGCAGCCGAGGGTGCTGCTGGTGTGGCCGGAGGGATTTTTCGCCCGGAAGTAGGGGTGCGTCGCAAGCCGGACAGGGCTGGATTCACCCAGAGGATAGCCCATGGAGAAATCAGCCTCCTCCGGATACTGGCTCTTCAGCTCCGCCAGCAGGGCCAGCACGTTCTCCTCCGTCACGGCCTTGCTGTTGGTAAGGGTGGTAGGCGCGGGAGCGGTCTCCTGCTGGACGGGCGTGAGGTTGCCCGGTTTGCTGGAGAGGCATTGGCTCATACGGAAAAGGACCATCGCCGCCTGTCCGCGGGTCATGGTGCTTTTGCCGGAAAAGCTGCCATCGGCAAAACCGGTGAGGATGCCAAGGGCGAATACCGTCTTGATCGCATCCTGGTAGCTCTCAGGAATGTTGGCGTAATCGGTGATTTTTTCCTGTGCGGCGGCCTTTGCCTCGTCGGAGACGGTGTAGCCCTTGGCTGTCATAACACAGGACATGAAGTGGGCCATGTCGTTCCGGGTGATGCTGGAATTCATGACCGCAGGGTCAACCAAGTGATTATGGCCGTAAGGCGCCGCGCCATGGGCCTCCAGGACGGCAGCGCTGGGAATGAACCAGCCGGAGGATTTGAGGTGGGCATAGGCCTCCTCCTCGCCGGGATAAAAGGCACGGACCAGCATGACGCAGAACTGCGCCCGGGTAACCGAATCGGTGGGGCGGAAGGTTCCGTCGGCATATCCAGAAAGGATTCCCTTGCTGGTGCAGTCCTGAATGGCCTTCGAAAAGACGTAGGTGCCGGGCACATCGGTAAACTCCGCGCCCAGGGCGGGAACCGCCAGGCTCAGGCAGAGGGACAGGGACAGGAAAAACGTGCAGAGGCGTTTCATGCTCATATCCTTCTTTCGTTTAAAATCCGCAATTTCTCACAAGGGGAGAAGACATTATTTTTTCAGCTCCCCGGTGGCCAGCTTGGTGAGGTAGGCATTGAGGAAACCGTCCAGATCTCCATCCATAACGGCGTCAATGCCGCCGGTCTCGTAGTTGGTGCGGGTGTCCTTGACCATCTGGTAGGGCATAAAAACATAAGAGCGGATCTGGCTGCCCCACTCAATCTTCATCTGTACGCCCTTGATATCCGAAATCTTCTCGGCGTGCTGCTGTGCTTTCAGCTCCAGGAGCTTGGCCCGCAGCATCTTCATGCAGTTGTCCTTGTTCTGGAACTGGCTGCGTTCCTGCTGGCTGGCTACCACAATGCCGGTGGGCTTGTGAATCAGCCGGACGGCAGAGGAAGTTTTGTTGACGTGCTGTCCGCCGGCGCCGGAGGCCCGGTAAACCTGCATCTCAATATCCTCGTCCCGAATCTCAATGGACTCATCGTTCTCCAGCTCCGGCATGACCTCCACGGCGGCGAAGGAGGTCTGCCGCCGGGCGTTGGCGTCGAAGGGAGAGACCCGCACAAGACGGTGGACGCCGTTTTCGCTCTTAAGGAGACCGTAGACATTTTCTCCCTCAATGGAGATGGCGGCGGACTTGATGCCGGCCTCGTCGCCATCCTCATAGTCCAAAATCTTGTAGGTGAAGCCCTTGCGCTCCACCCAGCGGGTGTACATGCGGTAAAGCATCTGGGCCCAGTCCTGGGCCTCGGTGCCGCCGGCTCCGGCGTGGAACTGAAGAATGGCGTTGCAGGCGTCGTACTCCCCGGAGAGAAGGGTGGCCATGCGGGTTTCGGCCGTGCGGGCCTCCAGGGCGGCGAACTCTGTTTTCAGCTCCTCCAGAATTTCCGCGTCCTCGGCCTCCTGCCCCATTTCGCACAGGGCGGTGAGATCCTCCCAGGCGGAAAGGAGCTTTTCCTGCCGGATAATCTTGTTCTGAAGCTGCTTCAGGCGCTGCTGGACCTTCTGGGAGCGGTCCAGGTCGTTCCAAAATCCGTCCTGAGCGGTCTCATCCTCCAGCCGGGCGGCTTCCTGGCGGGCGGCGTCTATGTCCAGGGCGGCGGACAGTTCGTCCAGCTCGGGGCGCAGGTCCCGGAGCTTTTGCTTGTAAACGTCGTATTCAATCAATGCCATGTTACTTCTCCGTCTCTGAATTTGTTTCCAGTTCTAGTATTATATCGAAGCGGCGTTTATTTGTAAAGGGGGAGATTGCGTAAAGGGGCGGAAAAAGTTTCGCCCGCCTTTACAAAGGCGGCGGGGTCCAGGGGCAGGGCCCTGGCGGGGCAAGGGGCAGAGCCCCTCCCCGCACCGGCTTTTCTTTTCGTCCCCCCAAAAAAAGTCACGGGGCCCTGCACCCCGTGACACGGCAAATTATACAGCTTCCTCCAAAAACAACTGTACTTCAAAAATCTCCCCATTCCGCCAAAGGGTCAGTTCCAGCTGGTCTCCCACATGAAGCCGCCGCCGGATGCGAAACAGATCATCTGTAGAAGAAAGTGCCTCTCCATCCGCAGCGAGCACATAATCCCCGGTGCGCACACCTGCCCGTTCTGCGGCGGTGCCGGCGCTCACCTCTTCCACCAACAGTCCCCGCCGGCCATCCTCCAGAACCGTGGCCAAAGAGCGAACTGTAATCCCCAAACGGGGTTCCGGCTGAAGCGCGCCCCATTCCAGAAGATCATTGACAATCCGTTCCATCCGGGCAGAGGGAATGGCAAACCCCAAACCCTCCACTGTGGAGTGGTCCGAACGCATCTTAATAACGTTGATGCCCACAACCTGCCCGTAGGCATTGATCAGCGGGCCGCCGGAATTGCCGGAATTCAGGGCGGCGTTGGTCTGAATCAAATTCATGGTCCGCCCGTCCACCTCCACGTCCCGGTTGATCGCGGATACAATCCCGTCAGTCAGCGTGCCCCGCAGTTCCCAGCCCAGAGGGTTTCCAATGGCGTACACCGGGTCCCCCACAGACAGCAGATCGGAGTCCCCGAACTGAGCGGTGGGAAGCGCGCCCAGATCTTCCAGCTCTCCCGGGGGAATTTTGAGTACAGCCAGATCGTTTTCCGCGTCTCCGGCCACATAACAGGCGGTCAGACGGTATCCGCTGTCCAGCAGCACGGAGCAGTCCTGGCCGCCCTCAATCACGTGGTGATTGGTGACCAGATAACCGTCCTCCGTAAAAATCACACCGGTGCCCACGGACATGCTGTTTCCCCCCAACCCAGCCAGTACCGTCACCACCGAGGGGTTCACCTGCCGGTATACCTCCTGGGCGGTCATCTGGCCGCCATGCTCCCGGGAGACGGTGACACGCGCCCCCAGGCCCACAGGCCAGTCGGGGATGGTAATCTCCGTTTCCTTGGAGGGGACAGGAACCTCAAAATCCGGGAAATCCGGAATCCGAGGCTCGGGCAGCATTTGAGCGGCAGCAGCCAATCCTGCCAGCGCCGCCAGACAAACCAAAAAGCGGCGCAGTCCGTTCCGTTTCCTCCGGCGGGCCAGCAAAGGCCTCCACACGGCCGGGGCTGGGGTCCAGTCCAGTTTCCTGCCTCCAAAGAGCCCCGGCGCGGAGCGGCGGTAAGTCTCCACAACTTCCCGGGGATCCCGCTGGCGGTAGACCGACACCACTTCCCGAGGGTCCCGCCGCTTCTGCTCCCGGAAGGGCCGGCGGTAGACCGCTACAATTTCTCCAGCCTCCCGCCGGATATCCTCTCGTTCTCCCATGCTTCCCTCACTCCGCGTTCAGCGAGAAGGAAAAGGCGGTAACTCCGTTCTCGCTGGTGACGTTGATTTTCTCCTTGTGCTGTTCCAGAATCGTCTTGACAATATACAACCCCAGACCCACGCCGTCTTTGTCCTCGCTGCGGGACTTGTCGCTTTTGTGGAAACGCTCGAACAGCAGCGGCAGTTCTTCGGCAGGGATGGTGTCCCCGCAGTTGCGCACCGTAACCTGGGCCCGGCCGTCCCGCATGGACAACCCCAAATAGAGAGCAGAGCCCTGGTAGGCGAACTTCGCGGCGTTCTCCAGAAGATTGTAAATCACCTGGGTAATGAGGTCGTTGTCCCCCAGGACCAGAATAGGGCCCTCGGGAATGTCCGCCTCCACGTCCAGATTCCGGTCCGTAATCTTCTTCTCCATGGAGATGAGCACCCGGCGCATACTCTCACAGAGATCAAAGTGATTCCCATTTTGCAGGGGATTGATGGCCTGCAGCTGGCTTACGTCCAGCATCCGCCGGACCAGGCGGCTGAGGCGGCGGCTTTCCCCGGCGATGATGCGCAGGTACTGTTCCTCGTTCTCCGGGGGAATGGCTCCGTCCAAAATGGCGTCCGTGTACCCGGCAATGGTGGTCATGGGGGTTTTCAGCTCATGGGAGATGTTGGCGATAAACTCCCGGCGCTGCCGCTCCGTCTGCTGAAGGGATTCCGCCATAGCGTTGAAGGACGCCGCCAGCTCGCCCACTTCGTCGTTCCGGCCATAGTCGTTCATGCGGATGTCAAAGTCTCCCCCGGCATAGCGCCGGGTGGCCTCTACCATCTCCCGAATGGGCTTCACCTGACGCATGGCTGTGACGGAAGAGGCCATGAAGGCAATCATCAGCACCACAAAGGCCGTCATGAAAAACAGGCCGATGAAGCCCTGCCACATGGAGTCCAGAGAGGCCATGGTAGACACCGCCACCACTTCGCCCACCTGTTCCTGCGTGACGAGATTTACGGCGGCCACCCCCACGGAGAAGCGCTTCTGGGGATAGAGCCCGCCGAAATCATCCCGCCAGGAGAAGACCCCATGTTCCATGATGCGGCTGGTGCGTTCCGCTGGAATGGTGACGCTGAGACCGTCCAGAGCCTGGTCTGTGGAGAGTAATACGTGTCCCTCCGTATCGCAGATCATGAAGTGCACATCGGAGACCATAGCGGCAAAGCTGGCCAGCCGCTGAAAATCCGCGTCGTCCTGCAAATCCTCCATGTCCAGATACCGCCCGCTCTCCAGATAACTCAGAGACAGCTGGCTCATAACCCGCGCTTTGGCGGCGATTTCATCGCCCTGCTGGCTGCGGGCATAGTTATAGCTCAGGGAAAAGAAGGAGGCCCCTAAGAGACACAGGGTCAGCAGCACCATGCCGGCCGTGACGAAGAGCTGCCGCCAGTAAAGGCTTTGCATCTGCTCCCGAACGTGTTTTTTCATTCGCTCTCCACCGGGACCACGGTCAGCTCGAACTTGTAGCCCACGCCCCATACGGTTTTCAGGGCCCACTGTTCGCTGACGCCCTCCACTTTCTCCCGCAGGCGCTTGATGTGTACGTCCACCGTCCGGCTGTCGCCGAAGTAGTCAAAGCCCCACACCTCGTCCAGGAGCTGATTCCGCGTATAGACCCGGTTTGGGGTGGAGGCCAGGTGATAGAGGAGCTCCAGCTCCTTGGGCGGGGTGTCGATTTTCTTGCCTGCCACAATGAGTTCATAAGAGTCCAGGTTGATGACCAGCTTGTCAAAGGAGAGCTTCTTGCTGGTGTCATTGGGAATCTCCGTCCGGCGGAGAACTGCGTTGATGCGGGCAATGAGTTCCTTCATCTCGAAGGGTTTTACGATGTAGTCGTCGGCTCCCATCTCCAGGCCCTGGATGCGGTCAAAGACCTCGCTCTTGGCGGTGAGCATGATGATGGGGACCTGGGAGGTCTCCCGGATTTTGGAGCAGACGGACCAGCCGTCCATAACGGGCAGCATGATGTCCAGCAGAATCAGGTCCGGCGCGGACTTTTGGAATTCCTCAATGGCCCTGCCGCCGTCTCCGGCTGTGCGTACGTCGAAGCCCTCTTTCACCAGATACATTTGAATCAGCTCAGAGATGTTGTGGTCATCCTCGACCACCAGAATGTTCCGTCCCATGGCGGCCCCTCCAGTCTACCAGTTTTCACAAATATTATACCCTGAATTCCAGGGGGTTGTTGAATTTTCTGTAAAGGATTGCGGCAGATCACATCCGTTCCGTCTCTGTGAAGGCCACACACTGCCCCCCGGCCTCCTGAACGGCGGAGAGAAAGCTCCGCAGGCCCGCAGGGGTGGCGGCGCTGCCCAGCCAGACGGCCGTATCGTTCCGCCGGGCAGAGAGCCGCTGAACGAGACTGGAAGCCCCGGCGGCGCTGCGCAGAGGCTGGCCGCTGCGGTCCAGTCCTGGCTGAAGGCAACGGAACCCCAGGTCCCGGGCGGTCTGAAGGGCTCCGCCGTTTTCCACCAGGGCCAGACGGGTTTTGCCGCAGGTGGCCCGGCAGAGGGCGTCGTTGCCCGCTTCCAGCTGCTGGGCCGCGCGGTCCGGGTCCCCGGCGGCCAGAATGCCAATGCTGTGTCCCAAGGCCGTCATACGGCGCAGAAGGTCTCCGGACTGTTCCATCTGTTCCGGGGTGAAGAAGAAGGCGGCCCGCGCGCCGTAACTCTCCAAAGCGTCCACCAGAGCGGAAGCGTTGTCTCCGGCGGCCAGACACAGGGCGATGCGCCGTCCGTTCAGCTCCTCGGCGGGATTTGGAACAGAGGGGATGTCCGTTGTGTCGGGCTCCGGGTCTTCCGCCGGAAGCGTCTGTTCTTTGGCGCGGATGTAGTCGGCGTAGACGGAGTCCATGGAGTATTGCGCTGCGTCGGCGTACAGGCTGTCGGAGAGGCTGTAGCTGGACTGACGAAGCCAGACAAGGCTTCCCCGGCTGACTTCAATGACGGAGTAGGTGAGGTCAAAAAAGCGGGAAACCGTATTGGCAGGGACAAAGACCACGCCGTTGCGGCGGATGGCCCCAGGGTAATAGGCGTAGCCATCGTTGTCCAGGGCGCACCCGGCGGAGAGCTGGAAGGTGAGGGACCGGCCTCCCCGATAGAGAACGACGCGGTTTTCCGCGCTGTTCCAGATTTGGGAGATGCCCAGGGATTCCCGGGTGGCGCCTGTGAAAATGGTGCTGGCGATGTAGACGTAGCCGCCGCTCCAGAAGGGCATGGTGTTGTCCGACAGGGGCAGGACGTAGCTGTTGACCGCGGTGAAATATACTTTGTCGGCTGCCTGCGCGGCGGGGCTGGCCAGTTGGAGTACCAGCGCTGCGCTGAGAAGCAAATAGAGAATTCGGCGTTTCATCCGCTGGCCTCCTTTGTAGGTTCCTGTTGGAAACAAAGTTATTTTAACACATGGTGGGGGGAGTTGTAAAGCTCCTGAACAGGAGAGGTTCCTCTTCGAGGGGGATGGTTTTTTCTCCGATAGGGGGATTTTGCTTTTTCCCCGAAGGGGGAAGATTTGTACTTGCCCTGACGGGCGGGGGAATGCCAGCCAGGATGCTGGCTGGATCCATGCAGCACCGTCGCGGCGGGAGGATTCCCGGCCCCTGCCGGGGCCGCCAATCGTGCCGCATCCTCGAAAGC
>JAAWLO010000133.1 GCA_022797935.1 Oscillibacter sp.
CGCGAGTTTGGGGCCGCTCCGTTTCCGGCTTCGCCGCAAACTGCGCTATGATGGGAATTTCTTCGCTTTTCGGACGCGATTCGCTTCGCTGGATTCGCGCCCGAATGTGATCCGGAGAACGGGTTTTGCCTCTTTTTTATTATTTCCTTCTTATTCATTATTCTTTATTTTTCCATGATTCTTTTTTTCTTTATTTTTAAAGCCCCCGGTATCCAACGATACCGGGGGCTTTTCGCTCTTCTGCAGGCTCTTTTACAGCCGGGTCACAACGGGAATGACCATGGGACTGCGGCGGGTAGTTTTGAAGAGATAATTACTGACCGCCGCTTTGACTGCCCCCCGCAGCTCTCCGTCATCCCGCCCGCGCTTGCGGTTGGCGGAGTCCGCTGCCTCCATGGCAACGCTCTGGAGCTCCTTCATGAGATCTCCAGACTCTTTCACGTAAATAAAACCTCGGGTTATGATTTCCGGAGGACTCAACAGGCCGCCGTCGTGGGAGGAAACAGGAAGCACCACCACTACCATGCCATCCTCCGCCAAACGCTTGCGGTCCCGCATGACCACGACACCTACGTCACCTACGCCAGAGCCGTCTACATAGACCGCTCCGGAAGGAACCGAGTTCCCGATCTTCAGGCTCTTGGCCGTGAGCTCTACGACGGAACCATTTTCCGCAATGGCGATATGATTCCGGTTCTGGCCCATCTGCTGGGCCAGCTGGCTGTGGATTTGCAGCATCCGCTGCTCGCCATGGAGGGGAATAAAGAACCGGGGCTTGGTCAGAGCATGAATGATTTTTAACTCCTCCTGGCAGGCGTGGCCGGAAACATGGAGCATATCCGCTTTGTTATAGACCACGTGGACGCCTTTCCGGAACAATTCGTTGATAACCCGGCTTACGGTCACTTCGTTGCCGGGGATGGCGGAAGCAGAGATGATAACCTTGTCTCCAGGGCCGACCTCTACTTGTTTGTGGATGGAGAACGCCATGCGGTACAGGGCGCTCATTTCCTCCCCCTGGGAACCGGTGGTCACAATGACCTGTTTTTCCTTGGGAAGCGTTTTGATGCGGTTGAGGTCCACCAGAGTATTCTTGGGCACTTTCATATAGCCCAGTTCCGTGGACACCCGCATGATGTTCTCCATGGACCGTCCCGTGACAGCTACCTTCCGCCCGTAGGCGGCGGCGGCATCCAGCACCTGTTGAATGCGATGGACATTGGACGCAAACGTAGTAACGATAATCCGCTCGTTACAGCCCTGGAACTGGCGGCTGAAAGTCTGGCCAACCGCCCGCTCGCTGAGGGTATAGCCAGGACGCTCCACGTTGGTAGAGTCCGCGCAGAGAGCCAGAACTCCCTGCTTTCCCAGTTCTCCCAGCCGGGCCAGGTCAATGACCTCCCCGTCAATGGGGGTGGAATCGATCTTGAAGTCGCCGGTATGGACCACCGTACCCATATGGGTATGGATGGCGAACGCCACGGAGTCGGCAATGGAGTGGTTCACATGGATAAATTCCACGGTGAATTTTCCGGCCCGGACGGATTTTCCGGGCTCCACGGTGATGAGTTTGGTACACTTGGTCAAGCTGTGTTCTTCCAGCTTGAGGTTGATGAGACCGGCGGTAAAGCGGGTGCAGTAAATGGGCATATTCACCTGCTTGAGGACGTAAGGAATGGCTCCTACATGGTCCTCATGACCGTGGGTGATAAAAAGTCCCCGAATGCGGGTACGGTTTTTGATGAGATAGGTCACGTCGGGAATGATGCAGTCAATGCCGTACAGGTCATCCCCGGGGAAGGCCATGCCGCAGTCCACCACAATGATGTCCCCACCGTATTCATAGGCCGTCATATTTTTTCCAATTTCATTCAGACCGCCCAAAGGAATGATTTTCAGTTTTTCTGTCATAGGCTTCTCCTTCAAAGAAAAGATGTACGCGTTCGCTCTTGTCCGGCGAGGTTTGGTCCGTCTGAACCTGCGGGCCGTAAATGGGAAACCGGCAGCTGCCGTCCCATTGGCCCGTCTCCGCGCGCACGGCAAGAAGAGACGTCCCGCCCATCTGCCCGGCCCCGTTTCGCCGGCAGACCTTTCGCGTTACGCCCTATCAGAATCGCAATTTATTATTTGACCAGCCGGGAAGCGCGTCCCTGGCCGGAAAAATACTCAATCGCCCCGGAAAAAAGGGGCCGTTCCGCCGGCGGAAAATCGGCCGCGAAACGTGAACTCGTTATAGTATAACACAAGAAAATCCGTTTGTATACAAAAATTTTTCTTGTTTTGGGAAAAAGTCAGGACCGGCGCTTAGGCCGGTCCTGTTGATTATTTCATTGTGACTACGGTGACACCGGTCTCTCCCTCACCGTAAACGCCCAAGCGGAAGCTCTTGACCGCCTTGCTTCGCCGGAGGATATCGTGGACGGCCTTGCGCAGGGCCCCTGTGCCCTTGCCGTGGATGATCGTGACGGTTTCCAGCTTACCCATGACAGCCGCCGAGAGGAATCCCTCCACGACGCTCTCCGCCTCCAGGGTCTCCATCCCCCGGATATCCAGCTCCCGGCTGGCAGCAGGCCGAAGCATCCGGGTTCCGCCGGAGGTGACGGGATTTTTCGGTTTCCGGGCAGCCCGTTCATCATCCTCAATGAGGCGGACCTCATCCGCTTTCGCCTTCAGCTTCAGCACGCCGGCCTTCAGCTGCAGAACGCCGTCCTTTCCCACAGAGATCACCTCGGCAGGCTGGCGCACGCCGGGGAATTCCACCAAGTCCCCTTTTTGAATGGGGCGGCTGGGTTTGGGAATGGGGGCAGGGCGGTCCTTTTCGGTTCGCAGGCGCTCTTCGGCCTGGTTCAGCCCGGCACGGATGGCCGCCTGCGCGTCATTGATATTCTGGGCGGCGTCCACTGCGGCCTGCCGCCGCCGGAGCTCCGCCAAATCATGAAAGGTCTGGTCTGCCGCCGCCTTGGCGTCCCGGAGGATGCGCTTGGCCTCAGCCTCGCCGCGGCTGCGGGCATTCTCCTTGGCCCGCTCCATCTGCTCCCGGAATTCCCGGGCCTTTCGGGCATCCTCCTCCCGCTGGCGCAAGAGGCGGCCGGACTCCTGGTCCCGCTTTTCCAAGGCCTGCCGCTTGGCCTCCAGTTGGGTAAGAACGTCCTCAAACCGGACGCTGTCCCCACTCATCTGGGTCTGGGCAGCCGCAATAACGGCCTCCGGCAGACCCAGACGGCGGGAAATGGCGAAGGCATTGGACTTTCCGGGAATGCCGGTCAGAAGCCGGTATGTGGGACTGAGGGTCTCCACGTTAAACTCACAGGAGGCATTCTCCACTCCTGCGGTGGTCATGGCAAAGGTCTTCAGTTCTGCGTAGTGCGTAGTGGCAGCGACCTTTGCTCCGGCGGCCCGGACATGCTGAATGACCGCAATCGCCAGGGCGGCGCCCTCCACCGGGTCTGTACCGGCGCCAAGCTCGTCGAAGAGGACCAGACTCTTGCTGTCCGCCTCGCCCAAAATGCCCACAATGTTTGTCATGTGGGCGGAGAAGGTGGACAGACTCTGTTCAATGCTCTGCTCATCGCCGATATCCGCCAATATCCGGTCAAAGACGGCTACCGCGCTCTGGCCGTCCGCCGGGATGTGGAGGCCGCACTGCGTCATAAGGGTCAGCAGGCCCAGCGTTTTCAGAGAGACCGTCTTGCCGCCGGTATTAGGTCCGGTGATAACCAGCGTGTCAAAATTCCCGCCCAGCTCCAGGTCAATGGGCACCGCCGTCTTGGAATCCAGAAGGGGATGCCGGGCCTTCTTCAGGTGAATCGCCCCATCCCGGCGCACTTCCGGCCGGATGGCGTCCATCCGGTAACTCAGCTGGCCGCGGGCAAATATCAAATCCAGATGAACCAGCGTGTCATAATCCCACTGGATATCCTCCCGATGGGCGGCGGCGTCGGCAGAGAGTTCTGCCAAAATCCGGTCAATTTCCTTCTGCTCCTTTGCCTCCAGCTCTACGTACTCATTGTTGGCTTGGACAACGCCCATCGGCTCCACGAAAACGGTGGCTCCGGAGGAGGAAATATCGTGAACCAGGCCGGGAAGATTCCCCTTCTGCTCAGCCTTCACGGGAACCACGAACCGTCCGTCCCGCTGGGTAATAATGGTTTCCTGAAGCACCTTCGCGTAAGTGGGTGAGGCAATAATCCGCTGAAGAATCTGGCGGCTCTTGGCCTGCGCGGCCCGCATATGGCGGCGGATATCCGCCAATTCCGGAGAGGCGGCGTCCGCAATGGTGTCTTCGTCTGGAATGCAGCGCTTGATTTTTTCCTCCAGAAAGTGGTTGCCGTGGAGGGAGAGAAAGAGATGGTCAATCGCGGTTCTTTCGCTCTGTTCGCTGCTGAAGTATTCTTTTGCCCTCCGGGCGGTGGTGAGGAGATCCGCAATCCGCAGCAGCTCCCGGGTATTCAGGCTGCCGCCCCGGTCGGCGCGGTCCAGCGACTCCCCTACCGGTTTCACGCCCGAGAAGGAGGGTGCGCCCCGCTGGCCAATCATTTGACGCGAAGCGTCGGTCTGGTCCAGCAGACGGAGAACTTCCTCCGGCTCTGTCTCTGGTGTTGCCCCCAGGGCTCGGTTTTTCGCCTCGGCGCTGACCGCCTGTTCGGCGAGGAGTTGGAGAACTCTGGGGAGTTCCAGCGTTCGGAGGGATTTATTGAATAATTCACTCATGGGGGCCTCCTTTTCTCCCTTCCCAGGGAGGGGGGATTTTATTTTTCCCCGTAGGGGAATGGTTTTTTCTCCGAATAGGGGGATTTTGCTTTTTCCCCGAAGGGGAAGGTCTGTACCTGCCCTGACGGGCGGGGGAGATTCAGCCAGGATGCTGGCTGGTTCATTGCAGCACCGTCGCGGCGGGACGATTCCCGGCCCCTGCCGGGGCCGCCAATCGTGCCGCATCCTCGAAAGCGGCT
>JAAWLO010000134.1 GCA_022797935.1 Oscillibacter sp.
GCAGCGGCTGGCCATCGCCCTGGCGGTGATGCACGACCCGGAGCTGCTGATTCTGGACGAGCCCATCAACGGCCTGGACCCCATCGGCATCGCCGAGGTCCGCTCCTTCATCCGGGCGCTGTGCGACGAGCGGGGCAAAACCATCCTGATCTCCAGCCATATTCTCTCCGAGGTGGCCCTGCTGGCGGACGACATCGGCATCATCGACCGTGGGCTACTGCTGGAGGAAGAGAGCTTCGCGGACCTGGAGGCAAAGAGCAGTAAATACGTCCGCTTCACGGTCTCCGACACCAATCAGGCGGCGGAAATCTTACAGGGCGTGTTCCACGAAACCCAGTTCACCGCCCAGGACGCCCACAACCTGCGGATGGACTCCACCAACACCCCCGTGGCAAAGATCGTCTCCGCCTTTGTGGGGCGCGGCCTGGAGGTATGGGAGGCGGCCATCGTGGAGGAGAGCCTGGAGGACTACTTCAAGCGGGTGACCGGGGGTGAGGGAATTGCTTAAACTGATCTCCTGCGAGCTTCAAAAACTGAAGCGGAAAAAGTTCATTCCCTTTGTGATCCTCTCCGCGTTCCTGTTTCCTCCCCCGCTGGCTGTGATGATGCTGACCCCCCGCATGATGGACAAATACGATACCAAGGCCGAGCTGTTTAACGACTTTTATCAGTTTGTCATGGGCTACGCGGTGGAGCTCCTTCTGCCCTGCGTCATCGGGGTCATCGCCGCCATGCTGTTTTTCATGGAGCGGGACAACGACACCTTCAAAAACCTGCGGACCATCCCGGTAACAAGTACCCAGATGATCTTCGCCAAGATCATCGTCCTGTTTCTCTTCGGGCTGATCTTCAGCCTGTCCTCCGCCGCCGTCACCATCTTCTGCGGAAGCCTGATCGCCGAGGTGGGGGGCTTAGGCTATAAGCTGTGGGTGGCGGTGGAGATGGGGATCTTCATCACGGCGGGCACCTTGCCGCTGGTGGTGCTGGTGGTCTTTTTCAGCAAGACCTACATCTTCTCCATCCTGCTGTGCGTCTTTTACAGCGTGCTGAGCCTGACCGTTGAGGGCTGTTACGAGTTCCTGCCCAGGTTCCTTTGCTGGATGATGCCGCTTCCTCTATTAAACATCTGGTGCGCCGGGGATATGCTCCGCCATGGGGTCAGGGAGAGTGTGGGGCGGCTGGAGTATCTGGTCCCCACCACCACGCAGACGGTTTTGATTCTGGGCGTGCTGTCCGTGCTGTCCATTCTGCTGATCGACTGGCTGTATAAAAAGAGAGGGGGCGATTGAGATGCTGGTCACGATCAAAACCGAGCTTTGGAAGCTGAAACGGTACAACATGATCTGGGCGGGGGTTCTGCTGATGCTGCTGGCCGTCCTGCTCACCGTCTTCACCACCACAGCTATGGACGGCACCGTCTGGACCTTCTCCCACTTCGCGGATCAGGTCATGAAGGAAAATATCACAACGATTTTCCCTATGTGCATTGCCCTGATCACCGGCTATATCATCAACCGGGAAAGCACGGACGACACGCTGAAAAGCATCCTGACCATCCCCGTGTCTTTCCCCGCGCTGCTGTTTGGCAAGCTGACCGCCGGCGGCCTGCTCGCATTGTTCCTGGGGCTTGCCAGCACCGTGTTTACCGTAGCCGCGTCCTTCCTGCTGGGCTTTCCCGGCGGCGAGCTGCCGGCCATTCTACAGGCGGCGGCTCAGATCATATTCAACTGCCTGTTCCTCTATATCGCAGTCCTGCCCATCATCGCCATCGCCGCCCGGCTCCCCAACGGGCATCTGATCGGGGCAATCGTGGCCTTTGTCTACGGCTACGGCGGGATGTTCGCGGCGGGGAACATGACCCTGGCAAATTTGTATCCCGTCACCGCAAGTATGGGTCTGGTGGGATACCGCAGTTATGACGCGGCGGTCCACTGGAATCCACTGGCCTGTGCCCTCAGCTTGCTGATTACTCTGTTGATTGCCGCCGTCTTTGTAGTGACCGCCAAAAAGAGCGCGGCTCCGAAGGCGGCGAAAAAGCCCAAACAAGTGATTACGAAAAAAGGTTGGTAAGGAGGTCATACAACATGAAGAAACAAGTGAAAATTGCCCTGGGCGCCGCCGCTGTGGTTCTCATTGGCCTGTTCGTCTTTTGCGTGTGGTTCCTCTCGGGCTCCGGCAGCACCGAGTATTACACCCAGATCGACAACACCAAGGTGGAGCAGGTGGAGACCAATGGAGGTGTCATCAGCCTGAAGGGCAATCTGCCCTGGTCTTACACGCTGACGGCCCATGATGAAACCGGCGGTGAGAAGGAGATCACCTTTGGAACGTCCAGAGAACTGCGGGACGGGGCTTTTATCCGCCTGACTGTCATGCCGGTCCGGGGCGTCCTGGACTGGAGCGAGGTGCAGTACGACGAGCTTCCCGCCGCCGTGCAGACGCACTATACGGCCCCGGCAAGCGAATGAAGCCATATAAGCCCGTCAGCCCAGCGGCGAAACCGCCGCTGGGCTGACACTTTGCTCTGATTGCTGAGAGTATACAATTCTGCTGCCATTCACTCACACCGTCAGTTGCAGCCGTTTTACAACCGGGAGGCTGATGTTGGCTTTATATGTCCATGCCGGTACAAGAAAACAGATCGGCAGTACCAGTCTTGCTGCCAACATCAGAGGAACAAAGGGGTAGGAAAAACCGCGCCCCGGACATTCTCTGGGCGGAGCGGCGGGCCACCGCTTCCCGGCTGTCGGGCAGGAGGACAAGATTTCTCCTCACAAGTCCACGCCGTTGGAGCGGATGATATCCCGGTACCACCGACCGCTGTCCTTCAGTGTCCGGTCTCCCGTGGCGTAGTCCACATAGGCCAGGCCAAAGCGGGGGTCATAGCCCTCAGCCCACTCGAAGTTGTCCGTCAGGGACCACTGGAAATACCCCCGGACGTCCGTGCCCTGCTCGATGGCCCGCTCCAAAGCCCGGAGATACCGGGTCAAGAAGTCGATCCGCAGGGAGTCGTGGACAGCGCCGTCCAGGAACACCCGGTCCGTACAAGCCAGGCCGTTCTCGCTGACCACCAGCGGCAGGCCGTACCGCTCCGCCAAAAACCGGGGACCCCACTCCAGGGCTTCGGGGGTAATGGGCCAGCCCAGGGCCGTCCGGGGGAAGCCCGCCGGGAAGGGAAACGTCTCCGGCCCATTTTTCCCCGCTCGGACAGGCGCACCCTGATAGAGGTTGACGCCGATGAAGTCCGGCTTCTCATACCGTCCCTCCAAGCACAGGGGGTCCAGGGCCAGGGTGTGGGAGAAGGTCCTGGGCCCCAGGGGCAGGGCAAAGGTTTCCCGCCGGGCGGCCTCCACGTCTTTGGCATCCTGACTGACGGGATAACAGACCACTCCCGTGGAGGCGATGCCCACCAGGTTCTCGCCGTCCGCCCGGTGCAGGGCCTTCTGTCCCAGGGAGTGGGCCTGGCAGAAGGTCTCCCAGCAGGCGCTGAGGCTGTCATCGTCCAATTTCAGGCCCGGGGCGTGCTCTCCCGTCCCATAGCCCATTCCTATGAAGCACTGGGGCTCGTTGAAGGTGAACCACCGGCGCACTCGGCCCCGGAGCAGATCCGCCATTTTCTCCGCGTATGCCGCAAAGCGCCGGGCGGTCTCCGGGTTCTGCCAGCCGCCCTGCCGCTGCAATGCCTGGGGGAGGTCCCAGTGGAACAACGTCACCCAGGGCTGGATCCCCGCCTCCAGAAGGCCGTCCACCAGCTTGCTGTAATAGTCCAGTCCCGCCTGGTTCCAATGCCCGTCGCCCTTGGGGTCCACCCGGGGCCAGGCGATGGAGAATCGGTAGGCCCGGAGGTCCATCTCCTTCATGATGGCGATGTCGTCCCGCCAGCGGTGATAGGCGTCCGTGGCCGTGTCGCCGGTGTCGCCCCATTTGACCTTCCCGGGGGTATGGGAGAAGACGTCCCAAACGCTCTCGCCCCGGCCGTCTTCTTTCACGGCGCCCTCAATCTGATAGGAGGCGGAGGCGGCGCCCCAGATAAAATCCTTTGGAAATCCCATGGCTCAAGCTCCTGTCAAAACTCCAGGTTCTTTCCGTCCTGGCCGAAGATATGGCAGACGTTGCCGCTGAAGGTCAGGTTCAGCTGGTCCCCGGCGTGGAAGGAGTCGATGTGGGTTCCCGTGGCGTCCATGGTGGGCACAATCACTACCACGTCCCGGCCCTCGGCGTTGGCGTGGAAATGGACCTCGCTGCCCATCATCTCCGAGACCTCCACCTTGGCGGCGAGGGTGTTGCCGGGCTGCTTGGCCAGCACCATATGGCTGGGGCGGACGCCCAGGGTGATGGCCTGGGACTGGACGCCCTGGGCCGCCAGGTTCTTCTGCTTATCGCCGGGCAGCTCCACCTTGCAGCCGCCCACGCTGACGGAATACTTGCCGCCCTCGCAGAGGAGCTTGGCGTCGAAGAAGTTCATTTGCGGCATGCCGATGAAGCCCGCCACGAACAGGTTCGCCGGGTGGTCGAAGACCTCCTGGGGGGTGCCGATCTGCTGGATGAAGCCGTCCTTCATGATGACAATCCGGTCTCCCAGGGTCATGGCCTCGGTCTGGTCGTGGGTGACATAGATGAAGGTCGTGTTGATTTTCTGGCGCAGCTTGATGATCTCGGCGCGCATCTGGTTTCTCAGTTTCGCGTCCAGGTTGGAGAGGGGCTCATCCATCAGCAGCACCTTGGGCTCCCGGACGATGGCCCGGCCAATGGCCACCCGCTGGCGCTGGCCGCCGGAGAGGGCCTTGGGCTTGCGGTCCAGGTACTGGGTGATG
>JAAWLO010000135.1 GCA_022797935.1 Oscillibacter sp.
TGTTCAAGGTCACCCCCCTGCTGACGGAGGCCATCCGCGCCGCCAAGGCTGCGAAGTGAGAACGAAAGGACCGAAGGACATACCGTCCTTCGGTCCTTTTTTGTCAGCACAGGCGGTTGTAATATTCTCCGGGAAAGTACCGGTCCAGCTCCTGCATCAGGTATATGCCGTCAAAGACATCAATTTTCAGGTCCGCCGCCACCTTCTTTCCGTCGGGGGTATAACCGGCGGTGGTGATACAGGCGGCATAGTCGAAATTCCGCCGGAACTGCTCGGCAAAGAGCCGCTGCACCGGAGTGGAGCCCACGCCCGCAATCCAGCGCTTGCACTGGAACAGACAATGGAGGCGCTGTCCCCCCTCCCGGCGCACGGCTACCAGGTCCACACCCAAGTCTCCGGCGCCGCCGATCCGCACCACGTTCTCATAACCCTTGCGGATCAGCAGTTCCTTAATCAGCAGCTCAAACTCCGTTCCGTCCAGAGTGGAGACGTCCACCGCCTGGGGATTGGGACGGCGCTGGCCAGTCCGTTCCACGTAGTAGCCATCGCGCAGGACGCAGTAGTTGGAGATCAGCGCTTCAATGTCCCGCTGGTGGCGCTCATCCTCCAGAATCTGGGTGATTGTCCGGGGATTTCCGTCGCACAGGGCATGAACCAGCTGAAAGTAGATATCATCCAGCACAAAACGCCCTTTTTGGGTCAAAAGCCTGCGGATGTATATCGGGGTCAGGTCGTAGAGCTTCGTGTAAAGGTCGTCGGAGTCCTCAATGTCCAGGTACAGCCGGTTGCTGTCAATTTCGATCATACCTTTGTAGACCCGGAAATTTTGATGCAGCAAGGACAGCACCCGCTGCAGGTCCGTTTCCGGCACAGGCGTTTCACAGCGCTTCTGCAGGTCCTGCCGCACCAGTTCCGCGGCGGCGGAAACCGTTACCTGCGCGTCCCCTGCCTGCCGCAGGTATTGGTAGACCTGTTTCACCAGCAGGAATTCATAGTTCTCCTGGCCGATGTACCAGTAGCGCTGGTCCTCCGGCAGCTTCCAGAAAACCACCAGCATCTCGTTGGTCAGGGTGTTGGTAAAGGCGGACTGCTTGCGCAGGGTGGGATCCCGTTTGGCCAGGCCCGTCAGACTGGCGTACTCAAACCCGTTCTTCCGGGCCAGGTTCACAATTTCCAGGTAGGTTTTGAAGTACTTGGCCCGGCCCAGCTTCATGGTGAAAAACACCAGTCCCTTGGGCCGCACCGCCCGGTCCAGATGGGAAAACATCCGGTCCAGATCCTGATAGTAATCCGTCAGGCTGTGTTTGCCGGGACGGGCGTCGGCATTGGTCTGCACCAGCTCCCGGTCCAGCATTTCCTGGGTGAGACGGAAGCCGGGGTCGTAAAACTGCTGCAGCCAAATCCGGAACAGCTGGCTGCGCTCCAGATAGGCCACCTGGTCTGTGTAGGGAAAATCCGTGTAGACCACGTCCGCCTGGAAGCCCGGCTGCTGGTCCAAAAAGTCTCCGTAATCCTGGTTGGCTAATACGGCCTCCGGGCCTCCAGGCTGCAGCTGGCGGGAGGCATAATTCTTTTTAAAGAGGAGAAGGCATCGGTACTTCTTTTCAAAGAGGGTCCAGACGTTCATGTCCTGGGCCTTTTCCAGTACCACGTGATAGAGAATGTCCGTGCTGGAGCCGTACATAGCTACCCGGGCCAGGGAGAGGGCAGCGGTGAGGGACAGCTCCAGGGCATCCCGCTCCAGGCAGGGCTCCAGGCGGAGAATGGCGTCCTGCAGCAGCAAGAGGGCGGCCTTGTTGCGGTGGGTAAAAATGCGGTCGTACCGGTCCGCCCCGGTGGAGGCGGTGATGTTGATGCGGCTGTTTACCAGGTAGCGCACCGTGGGAAACCGGGAGACGTCCAGAGTCTCCAGCTGCTTCAGCCGGTCCCAGTCCCCCTGGTCAAAGGCCTTGGCTTTCCGGCCGCAGACAGGGCAGCGCTTCTGGAGCTTGACGTTCCGCCCCTCCCGGAGTTCCCGGTTTTCCCGGGGATGAAAATACCCGTCTTTTCCCCGGGCCGGGTCAAAGAGGATTTTGTCGATGTAGTTTACCTGCCCGCAGCAGCGGGTTTCGTAGAGGGCCTGGATGTCCGCCTCGCAGTCTTCCTTTACCGCCTGGAAGAGCCGCTTCAGCTTGGCGCGGTTCAGGCGGGTGAACAGCGTCTTGACGGCGAAAAAGGTATAGTTGTCCAGCTCTGAGGCGTATACGGCTTTCACCTTCCCCAGAGCCGCCAGGAGGAAGGACCCGCCGCCCAGGAAGGGCTCAAGGAGTACGTCCTCCGGCCCGCAGACCGTCTCCAGGACCTTTTCCGCGATTCCGGGGGACTTGCGGCCTTTGAAATTGAAGGCGCTGCTGAGGCTGCCGGGCACCGTGTTGGGCACACCGTCAAGGGCGTCCGGAATCCGGTTCAGCTTTTCCTGAACTGCCGGGTCCAGCGGTTTTTTCATATGTCTTCCCCTCCTTCGGAATGTTGCCCGTCTCAGTCCCAGATGGAGCAGAGCTCATACTGTATAGCGCCGTCTTTCCGGAGACGGCGCAGGTCATTTAGCCCCAGGGAAATCTGTCTCCGGCCCTCCGTGCCCCGGCGCTGGTCTTTTTCCCGCAGCTTCTCCCGCAGAAGGGCCACCACCGCATCGGGGCGGCAGTGGTAAATCTCCTGTACGCGGAAGGCTCCTTTACGAACCACTGCCAGAATGATTTCCTGATCTGTCAGGTATTTGTTCAGAACTCGTTCCGAGATGTCCTGGAAGGTCCAGCTCTCATTCCGGCTGACTTTATATTCGTAGGTCCGCTCCTTTTCGTCAAAGGCGTCGTGGGCTTTCTGCGCTGGGTTCAGGCGGTGCCCCAGCTGCCGGGCCACCAGTAATTCCCAGAGCTTGTTGCTGGTCAGCAGACCGGAGATGCCCGTCAGACTTTCCAGCTGCCGGGCGGATTGAAAGGCCTCCTCCAGGGCCGGATGCAGGCGGCGCACCGGGGGAATTTTGTGGACGTACCGTCCCAGCTGCTGCTCCTCGATCTGGCTGGGGCGGATGTTAATCATGTGGCGCTGGTTGGTGATGTCTGGTGTTCTCTCCCAGAGAAACGCCGCCGTCCGTTTTGCCGGAACCCAGTAGTATTCCTGCAGATGGGGAATGGCGGGCCCGTCGTCAATGACAGCGAAGATGACGGCCCAATAGTGGGCAAGCGTTTCCATAGTCTGAGGGGAAAAGTCGTTGAAGGTCCAGGAGTGGTTGGAGCTGGAGAGCTTGTAGTGCTTGTACTCGTAAAAGTGGTTGTTGACGTCTATGGCGTCCGGGGTGCCCCGGTGGCCATCGACAATCTGGTGGTCCAGATAGTCCGCAATCAGCAGCTCGTAGATTTTGCTGTTGGTGTATATATCATAGATATTCCGTTCTGCAAAGTAATCACCGACGCGCTTGAGGCTGGCCAGAAGCTCGTCCTCTGACGGGAAAAAGAGTTTTTGTTTCATCACGGTCCTCCTTGGTTTGACCCGGTTCACAAAGCGGATTCCGGAACGCCGCCGGCAGCGGTGACCGCGCCGGTGAAGCAGTTGACGCAGTAATCCTCGGTGTCGGTGACAATGCGCCAGACGGGAGTCAGAGACATGGCAGAGCCGCTGATTTGGAGCTCGTAGCAAAGGCGGGTGTCCGTGATAGCGGAGGCCACTACGGTATTTTCCCGGCGCATTTTCTGGAAAGCAATCAGAGCCCCGGCGGCGGAGAGCGGGGTTTCCTCTGAGGCGAGAAGCGTGCCGGACTCTGGCAGCAGGACGCCGCTGACGGCGGTGAGGACGCCGTTTTCCACGGTGAAGGTGACGGTGCCGTTTAAAACAGGGATACGGCCATATTGAAACACAGCGGTCACGAGGCCGCTGTTGGAGCTGTCCAGCTGAAAGTCGGGGATGTCATAGGAGAAGGTCCGGCAGAAGCGGCGGCAGAAGTCCTCGGGGTCGTGGGAGAGCGTGCCGGAGGCGTCGAAGCCGCCGCTGGAGCGGAAGAGGGCGTCGCCGTTTTCAGAGCGGTAGTGGTAAATGCCGCCGCCCTGGTCGAAAGCGTCCGGGGTCTGTCCCAGAAGGAAGGCGGCGGCGCGGGCCTCCAGGTTGGTGTCACGGCTTAGGGAGACGCCGTCTGGCGGGAGGGTGTTGGAGATAGCGCCGGGCTGGAGGGAGATTCCATCGGCGTGAAAGAGCTGAACAAGCTGGTCCTCGGTGCGGCGGAAAGCGTTGGATTCTGCGGAACGGCGAAGGGAGAGGGAGGCAAGGAGGGCGGTATTCAGAAGGAGAAGGATCAGGATAATAACGTTTTTCAACCGAAAGCGGTCCATAAAAGTCTCCTTTCCGAGAGAAGGAAGATAACAGGCAGAAAAGAGATACTCATTTGAGCGGTCTTTTTTCCTGCGGGGAGACAAGGGATATCCTGCGGGAGATGGGAGATGAAAGGATGAAAGACGGAAGACGAGGGAATCAGGAGAAGACGAGGCTTCCACAAGTGCCCTAAAAATGCGTGAGACCGAAGCATGACGCCCACACCCCCACCGCTGCGGCGTCGGAAATTCCACTCCATTACGCTGCCGCGCTGCGGCAGCATCCATTCCGTTCCATTTCCTCCGCCGCTAGTCAAGAGGGGACTGCGGTCCCCCCTTGAGCATTCCCCCTCCCTGCGG
>JAAWLO010000136.1 GCA_022797935.1 Oscillibacter sp.
AACGCCGTTTTAGGGCATCTTTTTCTGCCAGGACTGCGTTGATTTGGACTGGAAATCCGTCAGGATTCCCGCGTCCAATCGCCTTGCCTGGCAAAAAAATCTGCTCCAATCCAGCATTCCGCCAATTTTCAAACAAGGCCTAGAAACAACTGAAAGGCAAATTTAGAGCTGCGGAACCGGGAATTCCGCTTCCTCCCGCTGAAAGTCCAGCACCAGCAGTGCTTTTCCGTTTGGCAGCGGATAGCGGAGGCGTCCTGTTGAACGAAACCCCGCCGTTTCCAGCGCCGCTGTCAGGACCTCTGGGTCCATGGAGGCGTGGACGGCAGAGAGGCCTTCAAACACCTGCGCATAGGGCGAGGGGGAGACAAAGCCCGCTCCCCCGTCCAACTGAAGCCCCACCGACACCCAGCGGGCTCCCGTTTTTTCCACCGCCCGGACAAAGGCGGCGCAGCCCACATACTCCACAAAGAGATTGGCAATCACCAGTTCCGCCTCCGGCAGAACGCAGTCCGGGTCCGTCACATCCGCCAGCACGGTTTCAAACCGCCCGCCCAACAGGGCCAGACGCCGGCGGCAGGCCGACAGGTATTCCGGATTCACGTCCACGCCATAGACCTTCCGGACCGGGCCCAAATGGCGGACGCCGTTGCCGCCCGCCACGCCGAAAATCACAGCGGTGCGGGCCGGAGTACGGCGGAACTGCCCGTCCATCATGCGGTCCAGGGTTTGGAGCTGGCCCACGGAGGCTTGGGACATATGGGCTTCATAAGCCTCCAGGGGAATGTGGTTCCAGGGGTTATCCATGACCGGCCTCCTATCGCACCCGCAGGCGTTCCACTGCGTCCTTCTCCGGCGTGACATAGACGGTGCGGAAGGTGGTGTAAATCACCATACCCGGCCGGCCTCCGGCGGGCTTCTTCACATTGCGGACTTCCGTGCAGTCCACCGGCACCTTGCCGCTCTCCCTTGCCTGGGAGAACCAGGCCGCCAGCATAGCCGCCTCCGCCACATCTTCCGCACCGGGGGCCTGACCGGCACAGCGGAGGATGACATGGGAGCCGTGAATCTTCTGGGTGTGGAACCAGAGGTCCCGGCGGTCCGCGTCCTTCAGGGTCAGTTTGTCGTTCTGGCGGTTGTTCCGGCCCACCAGCACCCGGAGGCCGGAGCTGGTGCGGAACTCCCAGGGCGCGGCGGGACGGGATTTGTCCTTTTTGCCCTTGCCCTGTTTTTTCAGGAAGCCCGCCTCCCGGAGTTCGGCGCGGATGTCCAGGAAATCCGGTTCCGTCTCCGCCTGGGCGATTTCCGCCAGGACGCTTTCCAGATACTCCAGGTCCCGCTTTGCCAGCTCCATCTGTTCCCGGAGATATTTTTCCGCCGTCTTGGCCTTCGTGTAGCGCTTGTAATATTTGGCGGCATTCTGCTGGGGCGTCAGCAGAGGGTCCAGGGGGATGGCGATGGGGGCGTTGTCCTCGTAAAAATTCTCGCACTCCAGCCGGGACCGTCCCCGTTCCATCCGGTAGAGGTTGGCGGTAATCAGGTCCCCCTGTACGCGAAGCTTGTCCCGGTCCTGGGTGGCCGTGTACTCTTTCTCCTGAAGAGCCAGCTTCCGGCGAAGACGGTCCCGGGCTGTGGTGGCCGCCCGGAGAAGGTCCGCCCCCCGCTGGCGGGTCCGCTCCTGCCGTTCCCGGGCCTCATAGAAGGCGTCCAGCAGAGCGGAAAAGCTGGGATAGGGCACGCATTCCGCCGCCCCGCCGTACTGCCCCACGGAAACACAGGCGAAGTCCAGGGGCTTGCCGTCCCGAAGAAGGCAGACAGGGGTAAACCGGTTTTCCCGAACCCGGTTGGAGAAATCCTCCAGGGCGCGCCACAGAGGGCCGGGGCCCGCCAGCTGAAAAACGCGGGTGTCTGTGTCCCCTGCAGCCCGAAAGGCCAGTTCCCGGGCCATGAGGGGAGAGAGGCCGAAGTACTGGTCCAGCAGAAAGCCGTCCAGGGTCTTTTCCGCTGGAGCGGCAGCAAACCGTTCCGCGAACCCCTCCTCCGTCTCCTCCAGGAAGGGCAGGCGGCCTGTGGAAGCTGGGGGCTGGTAGAAGAGACCCGGCAGAACCTGCCGGGCGGCAGACATATCCGCATCCACCCGGCGAAGGCTGTCAATCACTCTCCCTGCTTCGTCCAGCAGAATCAGATTGGACCGCCGCCCCATGGCCTCCAGCACCAAGGTCCGCCGTCCGGCCCGGCCCAGTTCATCGGAGGCGTCGAACTCGATTTTTACCAAGCGCTCCAGGGGCGGCTGGATGATGTCCGCCACCCGGGCCCCGGAGAGGTGCTTCCGCAGCAGCATACAGAACATGGGTGGTTCCGCCGGGTTGTCCCGGGGAATTTCCGTCCATTGCAGGCGGGGAGCGCCCGCCCCGGCGTTCAGCAGCAGCCGCTTTCCCCGGAAGAGCAGAACAAGCTGGTCCCGGGCGGGCTGCTGAACCTTGTCTACCCGGAGACCTGTCAATTGAGGCCGCAGTTCCTCCACAACGGCCTGCAGGCAAATTGCGTCAATCGCCATACGACTCTTCCTCCATCATCACGCAAAACAGTTGGTTAATCCGCGCCGTCTCTCCCCGGAGGTAAAGCCAGCCCAATAGGGCTTCCAGGGCCGTGGCCTCGCCGTACTGGGCCCGGCTGGCGTGATGGGGAACGGTGTGGACCTGGGCGTTTCGTCCCCGGCGGAAGACGCCCCGTTCCTCCTCCGTCAGAAGCGGGAGGATTTTTTCCGCCTTCTCCGCCTGGGACTCGGCGCAGACCAGCCGGACAGCCGCCCGGTGCATTCCCCGTCCCGTAGCCCCGCCGTGGGCACAGAGCCAGGCCCGAACCAGCAGCTCAAACACAGCGTCCCCCATATGCGCCAGGCCGATCGAGCTGATCTCCAGAATGTTTCCCCGCGGAAGATTGGGCTGAAAATAGTTTTCCATAGCGCACTCCTTACCAATCCACAGATTCCGGGAACACAAAGCCCTCCTCCGGTTCTCCCACCGGATAGCCCAGCAGAGCGGAAGCCTCCCGCCGGAACCGCTCCAGCCACTCGTCCCAAACCGGGCCGGGCAGCTGCCCGGCCAGCTGAAGTCCGCCGGGCTCCACGCTGCCTTCGATGGCCCCGCCTTCCAGCCGCCACAGGGGGCATCCCCTCTGATACCCCTGCCAGCCGGGCATATTCCGATAGAGGGATTCCATATGGTCCCAGACCTTTTGCTCATCCAGAATATTCAAATTTATACAGAAAAATTTTGCTTCTTCCATCGAATTCGTCCTCCATTACTTCGCAAGCACCGCTGCCAGACGGGCGAAGTCCTCCAGGGTCAGTTTCTCCCCCCGCACAGAGGGCGGCAGGCCGCAGGCCTCTATGGCCTTCTGAACCGTCTCCCGGCCCTTCTCCGGCAGGGCGGCGGCAAGACTGTTGGCCAGGGTCTTCCGCCGAAGCAGGAAAGCGCCCCGGACCACCCGGAAGAAAAAGGCCTCATCCTCCACCTCTGCGGCAGGCCGAGGCCGCCGGACACAGCGCAGCACTGCGGAATCCACTTTGGGGGACGGGAAGAACTTCGCCGCCGGAACGTCAAAAAGGACCTCCGTCTCCATGAAATACTGCAGCCAGAGCGTAAAAGCCCCGCCGCCGGAGGAACCCTGCGGAGCTGCCAGCCGCTGGGCCACCTCCTTTTGCAGCAGCACGGTAATGCTCTCAAAACAAGGCGTCTCCACCAGCTTCGTCAGCACCGGAGTCGTAATGTTATAGGGGAGGTTGGCGCAGACCAAAGGCCGGAGGCCGGGGAATTTCTCCGCTGCCAGGGCGGCCAGGTCCAGCTTCAGGGCGTCCCCGGGGATGATTTCCACATTGGCAAAAGGGGACATGGTCTCCGACAGCACGGGGAGGAGCTTTTTATCCAGTTCAATGGATAATACTCTTTCTGCCCGGCTGGCCAATTCTGCCGTCAGGCAGCCCACACCGGGGCCGATTTCTAAAACGCCGCAGGTTTTATTTGCCTGGGAGGCGGCGGCAATGTCCGCCGGAACAGCGGGGTCAATCAGGAAGTTCTGTCCCAGGGCCTTGGAAAAGTGGAAGCCCTGACGGGTCAGCAGGGCGCGGATGGTTTCGCGGTCACAGAGATTCATGGCTTGGCCTCCTTTTTCCCGATTGGGGAAACCGAATATACGGAGCATATCACATCTTCTTGGAAAAATCCACCCATTGGGTGGGATTTTGGGCCCCTTAGAGAGGGTTTTCCTTTTTCCCCGCAGGGGAACGGTGGATTTTTCTCCGATAGGGGAGATTTTGCTTTTTTCCCGAAGGGGAAAGCTGATACTCGCCCTGACGGGCGGGGAGGTGCCAGCCAGGATGCTGGCTGGTTCATTGCAGCACCGTCGCGGCGGGACGATTCCCGGCCCCTGCCGGGGCCGCCAATCGTGCCGCATCCTCGAAAGCG
>JAAWLO010000137.1 GCA_022797935.1 Oscillibacter sp.
CTTTTTTTAACCCACATTTCGTTATAAGGGACGCTGGATCAGCCCGTGGTTCGCAGGCCTCCCGGCTGCCGTTCGCGGCTGGAAGTTGGAAGCGGTAAAACGTGCTGGAGGCAACCCACCTGTCCAGAATGGTGCAGGTTATAACGAGGTCTACACGGCTCACGCGGGGTACTTTCTGTTTTTCAGGCTGGTTTCAGTTTTCTGTTTTACGCTGTATTCCGCCCGAACCGGGCCGAAGTCCGGGGCACTTTGCCGGACAGGCCCTCATCTTCTGTAAAAAAACCGTGAATTCCGGCAAATTCTCCCCGGCGGGCTCATTTGGGGCTTGCACATTGGCCGGCTTTCCGCTATAATAGAAAAATGCGTGACCCAAAGACGGAAATATCCCGATACAAAAAAGGTAACCGAAAACTCTGAGAGGACTGAAACACACATGAGCGCATCAAGAGAAAAGCAAAACCGTCAGGCTGGCGGTCAGGCCAGCCCCAAAACCGCCCGCGAGGCGCAGCAGCGCCAGCAGGAAAAGCGGAACAGCCTGCTCTATGGTCTGATCGCCGCCGCCTTCCTGATCGTGGTGGTGATCTCCGCCGTCTGGCGCAGCGACGTGATTCCCAGAATGACCACCGCCGCCACCATTGACGGTGAGAAGTACAACGCCGCCGAGGTGGCCTACTTCTATCAGAGCTCCTATAACAACTTCGTCAACCAATACTCTTATTTCGTCAGCTATCTGGGACTGGACACCAACACGTCCCTGAAGAGCCAGGAGATCTCCGCTGACACCGCCGCCATGCTGGGCATCACCCTGCCCGGGTCCGAGGATGAAAACACGGATTCCGCCGGCACGGATACCTCCGGCGAGGACGCCGGTACCAATGGCACGGATGCCGGAACCGAAGGCGAAGACACCGCGCCCGCCTCCACCGGTATGACCTGGCACGACTATTTCCTGGACCAGGCCCTGGAAAACATGGCCGTCATTCAGGCCACGCTGAAAGCCGCCGACGCGGAGGGCTTCCAGACTCCCGCCGGGATTCAGGCCCAGTATGATGACAACATGACCTCTCTGAAGGCCGCGGCCGCTGCCAGCGGCGTGTCCGTCAGCCAGTATCTGAAGGGCACCTTCGGCGCAGGCATCAATGAGAAGATTTACGGTGAGCAGCTGATGCGGGTTCTGCGCTACGGCGCTTACGCCCAGGCTTACCAGGACAGCCTCAGCTACTCCGACAGCCAGCTGGAGGAAGTCTACAACTCCGACCGGAACACCTACGATCAGGTGTCCTATGAAATTGCCTCCCTCTCTGGCACCGCCGACACCACCACGGATGCCGACGGCAACACGGTGGAGCCTACGGAAGAGGAATCTGCCGCCGCCCTCGCCGCCGCTCAGGACGCCGCCAAGGCCATTCTGGAAGGCGTGCAGAACGGCGAACAGCTGGAGGATTTGGCCGAGGAGTACAACGCCACCTACAGCCGCAACGAAAACGGCACCTATTCTGCCGGCAGTGTTACGGGTGAATGGCTCTATGACAGCAGCCGCACTGCCGGTGATTCCGCCGCCCTGGAAGACGGCACCTCTCAATACGTGCTGGTGTTCCACGACCGGTTCCGGGATGAGAGCCCCACTATTGACATCCGCCACATTCTGGTCCGCCCCGCCACCGGCGCCCTTACGGAAGAGGACGAGGGCTATGACGAGGAGCAGGCTCAGCTGAAGGCCGACGCTCACACCAAGGCCGAAGAGCTGCTGGCTCAGTGGCAGTCCGGCGAGGCCACGGAGGATTCCTTCGCCGCTTTGGCTATGACCGAGTCCGCCGATGGTTCCAAGTATGACGGCGGCCTTTACACCGAGGTCTACCAGGGCCAGATGGTGGCCGAATTCAACGACTGGTGCTTCGACGCGGACCGTCAGCCCGGTGACACCGGCGTGGTGGACACCCAGTACGGTTCCCACGTGATGTATTTCTCCGGTGATAATCTCTGCCGCTGGCAGACTTCTGCCTCCGCAGTGCTGCGGAATGAGGATTATGTCGCCTGGGAGGAGGGCTTCATAGAGAATACCTCCATTGAGCGCCAGGAATCCGGCCTGAAGTATATCGGTTAAGTATTTTCGGAGACCGGCCCTGCCGGTCTCCTTTTCCCGGCAAAATACATTCGAGATTTAAAGCAAGAAAGAAGGAATATCGATGCTGGTCGGTACACTGGTGAACACCGGCGCAGTCATTGCCGGGTCGCTGCTGGGCCTGCTCCTGGGCAATATCCTGCCGGAACGCCTGCGGGATACCGTCATGAAGGGCCTGGGCCTCTGTACCCTTTTTATCGGCGTGACGGGAATGCTGGATGGAACCAACGCTTTGATTACCATTCTCTCCATTGCCCTGGGGGCCGTGCTGGGCGAGCTCTGCGACCTGGATGGACGTTTGAACCGTTTTGCGGAAAAGCTGGAGAAGAAATTCCAGCGGGGAACAGCCGGAGGCGTCTCCCTGGCAGAAGGCTTTGTCACAGCGACGCTTCTATTCTGCGTGGGGGCCATGACCATTGTGGGAGCCCTCAACGACGGCCTCACCGGCAATCATGAAATGCTCTTCACCAAGGCCACCCTGGACTTTGTGTCCTCCATGATTTTCGCGTCGTCCCTGGGATTCGGCGTGATGCTGGCGGCAGCGGCCGTACTGGTCATTGAGGGCGGAATCGCCTGTCTTGCCAGCGTGGCGGCCCCCCTGCTTCAGCAGAATCCCGCCGCCATTCCAGAAATGACTGTGGTGGGTTCCGTGCTGATTGTGGGTCTGGGACTGAACATGCTGGGCGTGACAAAACTGAAGGTCATGAACTACGTTCCGGCAATCTTTCTGCCGGTCCTGCTGTGCCTCTTTCTGTGAGAAAATACGGCCGCTTCCAAGCCCTACGGGTTAGGAGGCGGCTGCTCTGCGTTGTCCGGAAAGCCGTTGACAGAGAAAACTCGGCCCCTTATAATGGAGGAAGCAGAAATTCCAGCCGCTCTGTCTTTCCTTAAAGGCGGCTATTTTATATAAGGAGACATCTCGCTATGCCCAACAGAAACTATGGCCTGAAAAAGAAAATCCTTCTCATCGGCACCGGCGGCACCATTGCCTCCGCCGTTACGGAGGACGGTCTGACACCGGAGTTGACTACGGAACAGCTTCTGACGCATATTCCCGCTATTTTCGACCATTGTCAGGCGGATTGCCTGCAGCTGCTGAACCTGGACAGCACCAATATTACGCCGCTTCATTGGCTGCGGATGGCCCAATGCATTCAGACACATTACAACGATTATGATGGCTTTGTTCTCACACACGGAACCGATACCATGGCCTATACAGCGGCGGCGCTGAGCTATTTGATTCAGGGCAGTCCCAAACCCATCGTTTTCACCGGGGCGCAGAAACCGATTGGGTTTGATTCCACGGATTCGAAGACCAATTTGATGGACGCTTTCCGCTGTGCGTCGGAGGACATGCCCGGCGTGTCCATTGTGTTCAACAGCAAAGTCATTCCGGGAACCCGGGCAAAGAAGACCCGGTCCAAGAGTTTCCAGGCCTTTTCGAGTATCAATTATCCCTATCTGGGTATTTTTCGAGATGGCGTGCTGCTGCGGTATATCCGGCAGGAGTGCGGAGAAGCGCCTGTGTTTTATGAGACGCTGAATACGAAAGTGGCTCTTTTGAAGTTGGTTCCAGGCATGGGCCGGGAAGCGGCGGATTATCTTTTGGAGCGGAATGACGCATTGATTATTGAAAGTTTCGGCGTAGGTGGGCTGCCGGAATCCAGCGGCTTTTATCATTGTGTAGATGAGGCCATGAAGGCTGGAAAAACGGTGGTATTGACGACGCAGGTGGAGAATGAGGGAAGTGACGTCGGTGTATATCATGTAGGGCATGCTCTGAAAAATCAATTGGGTGTGTTGGAGGCCTATGATATGACGACAGAAGCGGTCGTGGCGAAATTGATGTGGATTTTAGGACAGACGAAGGAGCGGAAAGAGGTTGAGCGGCTGTTTTACACACCGGTCGCAAAAGACATCCTATGGCCAATCGCGGCGTCGGAAATTCCACTCCATTCCGCTGCCGCGCCGCGGCAGCATCCATTCCGTTCCATTTCCTCCGCCGCCAATCAAGAGGGGACTGCGGTCCCCCCTTGAGCATTCCCCCGCAGCGTCGAAAATTCCACTCCATTACGCCGCCGCGCTGCGGCGGCATCCATTCCGTTCCATTTCCTCCGCTGCCAATCAAGAGGGGACTGCGGTCCCCCCTTGAGCATTCCCCC
>JAAWLO010000138.1 GCA_022797935.1 Oscillibacter sp.
ACTGTTTGGGGTTGCGAAAAATGCACATATTTACAACATTACCCTGCGGGACTATGACATCGCGAGTGCGGGAAAAAATGCCGCTAATAAGTCGGTTGGCGCAATTCTTGCGATTGGACAAGGGAGCCGTTCCTATGATAATTTTGTCTATCCCAAAGAGGCAGCCGTGAGCATGGAGGATCATTCTTCGGAGATAGACCGGTATTATAAATCCGGCAGTCTGCCTCTGTTTGAAATCACTTTCCCCCTGCTGGACGAAACGGCGCAAAAGAACTGGCTCGAGAAGCTCTATACCGAGGGTGATTTTGCTTTCTTCTCTGTCGCTGCGCGTTCGCTTGACACAAATTCCGCTCTGTTTACCGGCTTCGCTGAAAAAGCATATGCCGATGAGAAAACAGCGTTTTTCTCCATCTTGACCGGCTGCATGGACGAAACACAACTGAAACTTTGGCTGGATCGGGCTTTGGAAGATGGAAACTGGGCATTTCAATCCATGCTTTTTGATAGGGTGGGCAAGAGTGACGAATTCGACGAGCTGAAAGCGAAAAATGAAAAGGAATGGGCCGAAGCGCAGGCGGCGGAATACCGGGCTGCGGGCGTCACGATGGACGGCAAGGACTATTACTATCAGGGACAGCTGGTCAACATCTTTCTGGACATCCGGGCCAACCAATCTCTTTACACGCTGAATATGAACCCGAAAGGAACCGTCCATATCAAAATTGTCCGTGATGCGAAAAACAAAATCACAGGCGTTTCCTATATGACCGAGGCGGAAGTGATTGAACTGTTGGGGGATATGGATGGCCCAGATAATAAAACCTAATGTAGAAATAATCCCTATTGATTTCAAGGCCGTAGCGGCGGGAGAAACTATCTTCTTGGGTGAATACACATTGTCCGATAGGGATAAAATTTTGTACGACATTTCAGCGAAAACAGGAAACAGAATGAAGGTCTTTTTTGCAAAGGACAATCAGGAAGATGTGGCCTATTGGTCAATGAATAACCTGCGTCAGCCGGGCGAACCGCTGGAATGTATTGCAGATTTTACCGTTGGGCCTCCAACAGCGAAGCCTGGAACCTATCAACTATACCTCCAAGCCCCGGACGGCGCTTTGGGAAATGTAAGGGGTAGCGTTTCGATTGCGTCAGCAGACGCATCCTGATAATAATTCAGCACCTCTGCCAGAGCAACGGCATAATAAAAAACCGTTGTTTCGGCGGCTGGTATCTGTGCGCCCGAACAAAATACAAGTAGCCATGCGGCGGTTTTGAAACATCAAATTCAAAGCCGCCGCTTTCTTTTGAAAAAACGGAAAACGGAGGGTGGGTTATAGCCAGCGCAGTTGAAAAGAATCCCGTGGGATTCTTTTCAACGAACCGCCGCAGAGGAGGCCGGGTATCCCATCGGCAAAATGGCGGCAGCGGGAGGTTTGGCCGGCCACGCCCTGGCCATGATCTACGCCTACCGGGATGGGACGGAGGCCCCGGCGCCTGTGGTGCTCACCTTTGGCGCAGTGGGCCCATCCAGCTTCTATCAGGAGGATTGGGGCCTTTTCGGTCTGGATCAGAGCAACGAAGCCTGCGCAGAGCTGTTCCGTGTGATGGCCAGGGCTGCGATCACTCCGGAAGAGGTGGCGGATAAGTTCTATCTGGAGAGGGTAAAGTCCATCGCCGCCGCTGAGTGGGTCAACCAGAACCCTGTCCCTACGGTAGCCGCATACAGTACCCACGACCGGGTGCAGCCGTTTTGTCCTCCCTGCGGCTCAAAGCCGCTTTGAAGGAGAATTAGGTGGATTACAAATATTTTGAGTTTTCCCATTCGGGCCACGCCCTCCAAAACGACGGCGTCCTGTTCAGTCAGTGGATGGAGGCCGTTGCGAAATATCTTGACAGGTACATGGGTACAACAGAATGAAAACCGCAAGGAACGTTTGGAAACTCCCGGCGTCTCCATTTTCGTGAATCCTGCGCTGCCGGACACCAGACGGATGTGCCAGATTCAAATTCAATAAAAAAAGAGGAAGCGCCCCATGCCAGACGGCATGGGGCGCTTCCCTTTTGGCGGCAATCGAAAACAGGCGGCGCTGGGAAAACCGGCTTCCACTCCACCAATTTTCAGCCGAACGGCCGCGAACTTTTAACGCCGGGCCAAGCGGCTCTGCGCCCTCGCCGCCCGCTTCCTGCCGGCCGTGACCGCCCTGGCTGCCTGGAACGGCAAGCTGGCGGAGATCTGAACCCTGCCCTCCACCGGTCCAAGGGGCCCGTTATCCAAAATGACCTCGTCCACCGCGCAGCCATCACGGGCCGTACCAAACGGCAGTCTCTCCATCCGCGCTTTCCGGTCAGCCCTGGCCGTAGTAGGCCCCGGGACCGTGCTTGCGGAGATAGTGCTTATCCAGCAGCTCCTGCTGCATGGCTCCCAGGCCGGGCGTCAATTGCATGGCGTGGAAATCCATAAAGGCGCACTCCTCCAGCACCACGGCATTGTGGACAGCGTCGAAGGGGTCCGTCCCCCAGGCGAAGGGCCCGTGGCTGTGGACCAGCACCGCCGGGACCTGGGCCGGGTCGATCTTCCGCTTCCGGAAGGTCTCGATGATGACGTTCCCCGTCTCCAGCTCATAGCTTCCGGCGATCTCCGCTGGGGTCATCTTCCGGGTACAGGGAATCTCACCGTAGAAATAATCCCCCTGGGTGGTACCCTGGGCAGGAACGCCCCTCCCCGCCTGGGCGAAGGAGGTGGCCCAGCGGCTGTGGGTGTGGACGATCCCCCCCAGAGCCGGAAACGCCTTATACAGCGCCAGGTGGGTGTCCGTGTCGCTGGAGGGCTTGTACTGGCCCTCCACCCGCTCCCCGGTTTCCAAACGGATAACCACCATATCCGCGGGCTTCATGCCGTCATACTCCACCCCGGAAGGCTTGATGACCATCAGGCCCCGTTCCCGGTCAATCCCGGAGACATTCCCCCAGGTGAAGGTCACCATGCCGTATTCCGGCAGCAGCAGGTTGGCTTCGCAGACCTGCTTTTTCAGTTCTTCCAACATGGTATGCAGCTCCTTCATTAAGACTCGGGGCCGCCCCTGGGCGGCCCCTGCAGGCGTTTATTTCAGCTTCCAGGCCAGGTCGGAGAGGAAGAGGTCGTGCTCCAGGCTCTCCACCGTGGTGTCCTTGGTGATATGAACAAACTCAATATCCAGCATATTGGCCCAGTCCTTCATCTGCTCCGCCGTCACGTCGTAGCTGAGGACCGTGTGATGGGCGCCGCCCGCCGTAATCCAGCACTCCACGCCGGTTGTCAGGCTGGGTTCCGCCTGCCACATGACCCGGGCCACCGGCAGATTCGGCATGGGGAGGATGGGCTTGACGCAGTGGATGTCCTGGCAGATGAGGCGCAGCCGCCCGCCCATGTCGATCAGGCTCACCACGATGGCGTCCCCGGGCTTGCCCTCAAACACCAGCCGGGCCGGGTCCTCTCGTCCGCCGATGCCCAGGGGGTGAACCTCAATTCGGGGCCGGTCCGCCGCTACGGAGGGGCAGACCTCCAGCATATGGGCCCCCAGGCTGTACTCCTGCCCCTTCACCAGGTGATAGGTGTAGTCCTCCATGAAGGCGGAGGCGCCGTTGCCGTTTTCACCCATGGCCTTGAGAATAGCGGTCATAGCAGCCACTTTCCAGTCGCCCTCGCCGCCGTAGCCGTAGCCCTGGGCCATCAGGTCCTGGCTGGCGATGCCGGGGAGCTGCCGCATGCCCCAGAGGTCCTGGAAGGTGTTGGAGAAGGCCAGGCAGCCTTCGGCGTCCAGCATCTTCTTCATGGCCACCTCTTCCCGGGCCTGGTAGCGCACCTGGTCCACCTGGTCGGTGTCCATGTCGTACTGTTCAGCGTAGCGGGCCATCTGAGCGTTGACCTCCGCGTCGGTGACCTCGTCCATCACCTTCACCAGATCGCCCACAGCCCAGGTGTTTACCTGCCAGCCCAGCTTGGCCTGGACCTCCACCTTGTCGCCCTCGGTGACGGCCACCTCCCGCATGTTGTCCCCGAAGCGCATGACCTTCATGCTCTTGGAAACCGCTGCGCCCACGGCGGCTTTCATCCAGCTGCCGATCCGGGCCTGAACGTCCCCGTCCTGCCAGAAGCCGGCGATAACCTTCCGGGGTTTCCGCAGGCGGGCTCCGATGAAGCCGTGCTCCCGGTCGCCGTGGGCGGCCTGGTTCAGGTTCATGAAGTCCATGTCGATCTCCTCATTGGGGATCTCCCGGTTGTACTGGGTG
>JAAWLO010000017.1 GCA_022797935.1 Oscillibacter sp.
TTCAACCTCCACGACGGGAAGCTCTTCGTCCTCTGCACGGCGGGAACCCTGGCGGTGTTCTGCCTGATCTACGCCCTGGTCTTCGCCTGGACGGCCCGGACCTACGGACGGATTGTGGGAAACTGAACACGCCGCGAAGCGGGAACTGCGTCACAGCGGCTCCCGCTTTGCTGTTCCGGGGAATCTGACAGGACTGTTATATTTCGGAAAGAATTTGGAAAGATTGTTGTGATATCGTACAATTCGAAAAAATCGGTGAAGTATTTTTCTAGTCTTGCTCGTCTTATATAGGAAGAACGGTTTCGCCGCCGGAGGAAATTTCCCGGAATCCGGAAATCGCCTCTTGACAAACTGTGTCAACTGTATTATTATATCTAATACGGTAGTACAATGACACAAAAGGGAAATTTTTTTCCGGAGGGCTGAAGAATCTCCCAAAGCCATCTCGTAATATACATGAAAACAGGAAAAACAGGAAGCGAGGCATACAATGAAAATTTTAATCACCTCTGATTGGTATATACCCGCCGTCAATGGCGTGGTGACCTCCGTCCGGAACCTCCGCCAGGAGCTGGAGGCCCGGGGACACGAGGTCCGGATTCTCACCCTGTCCCGCAGCACCCGCTCCAGCCAGGAGGACGGCGTCACCCGGCTGGGCTCCGTGGCCGCCGGAATCGTCTACCCCGGCGCCCGGCTGCGGACCGCCCTGGCGGGGAAGTGGGTCCGGGAAATTGTGGAATGGGGACCCGACGTGGTGCACTCCCAGTGCGAGTTCTCCACCTTTTTCCTGGCCCGGCGCATAGCCGAGGAGCTGGACATCCCCCTGGTGCACACCTATCACACGGTCTACGAGGACTATACGCACTATTTCTCCCCCAGCGTCCACTTCGGCAAGAAGGCCGCCGCCGTCTTCACCCGCTGGGCCGCCGCCCACACCGACTGCCTCATTGCCCCCACGGGGAAGGTGCGGCTGCTGCTCCAGAGCTACGGCGTTCAGAAGCCCGTCTTCGTGGCGCCCTCCGGCATTGACCTGCGTCACTTCCGCCGTGAGGCGGACCCGCTGCGCTGCGCGGTGCTGCGGGCCAGCCTGGGCATTCCCCAGGACCGGACGGTGCTGGTCAGCGTGGGCCGCCTGGCGGAGGAGAAGAATCTGGAAGAGCTGCTGCGCTTCCGGGCCAACCTGGGTTCCGGCGGCGTGACCCTGCTGCTGGTGGGAGACGGTCCCGACCGGACCCGCCTGGAGGGCATAGCCGGGGACCTGGGGCTGGAGGCCCCGGACGTGCTGTTTGCCGGTATGGTTCCCGCGGAACAGGTGGCGGACTGGTATCAGCTGGGGGACCTGTTTGTCAGCGCCTCCACCAGCGAGACCCAGGGCCTGACCTATGCGGAGGCTCTGGCCGCCGGGGTGCCGGTGCTCTGCCGGGAGGACAGCTGCCTTCTGGGCGTGGTCCGGGACGGGGAAAACGGCTGGCAGTACCGGGACGAGGCGGATTTCCGGCGGAAGCTGGAGGCCTTCCTGGCGCAGCCCCACCATTGGGAGCGTCTCTCCCGGGCCGCCCGGGAGACGGGGGAGGAATACTCCGCCCAGCGCTTCGCGGAGCGGGTGGAGGCTATTTACATCCAACAGATTCAGCGGAACGAAGGAGGCCGTTATGTGGCAAAAGCAGCCGGTTGAGAAACAGGTTCTGCAAATCGTGTCCCTGGCGGGCTTTGCCGTCTGCGTGGCGGTGGCGGTCTGGGGCTGGCAGACGGGCGTCCTGACCTCCCAGGAGAAGCTGCAGGACCTGGTGTCCAAATGGGGCCCTGCCGGGGCGCTGCTGTTCACCGTCTTCCAGGCGGTGCAGGTGGTGGTGCCGGTGCTGCCCGGGGGACTGGGCTGTCTGGTGGGGGTGATCCTCTTCGGGCCCATCTGGGGCTTTGCCTATAACTACGTGGGGATCTGCCTGGGGTCCCTCATGGCCTTCGCCGTGGCCCGAAGCTGCGGGCGGCCGCTGCTGTACCTTCTCTTTTCCGAGAAGACCATTGAGAAATACGACGCCTGGACCGAGAAGCGGGACCGCTTCGCCAAGCTCTTCTTCTGGTCCATCTTTCTGCCCATTGCCCCGGACGACTTCCTCTGCTATCTGGCGGGCACCACCAGTATGACCTGGAGGCGCTATGCCGCCATCATCTTCCTGGGAAAGCCCTTCAACATTGCCCTTTACAGCATGGGCCTGCTGGCCCTGTGGAAGATGCTGGCGCCGGGGTTCTGAAAAAATTGCCGTCATAAAAAGACGGTTTTCGCAAAAACTCTCCATCAAAAGACCTGAAAAAAAGCGGACAGCCCTGCCCGCTTGGATTTGTGCGCGCAAAATTCGAAAACAGGCGGGCCGCGGGCCGGAAAACTGCGGCGGCGCAGGCGGGGGACCCCCCTGCGGCAGGGAGGCTGTATGCGTATCTATATCTATCGCGGCGGAGAGAAGCTGGTGGGCCGCAGCGGCGTGGGACAGGCCATCCGCCACCAGCAGGAGTGCCTGCGGCGCTCCGGGGTGCCCACCAGCGAGGGCTGGTCCCGGGACACGGCCGCCATCCATGTCAACACGGTCCTGCCGGACTCCGTCTTCGCCGCCCTGGGAGCCAAGCTCCGGGGCCGGAAGGTGGTCTGGTACGGCCACTCCACCATGGAGGACTTCCGCTCCTCCTTCAAGGGCTCCAACGCCCTGGCACCCCTGTTCCGGCGCTGGATTACCTTCTGCTACGGTCTGGGGGACGTGGTGCTGACGCCCACGGAGTACTCCCGGCAGCTCCTGGAGGGCTACGGCCTGAAGAAGCCAGTGTACAGCATTTCCAACGGCGTGGATACCGCCTTCTTTGCCCCGGACCCTGCCCGGCGTTCCGTGTTCCGCCGCCGCTACGGCCTGGGGGAGACGGAACGGGTGGTGGTCTCCGTGGGGCATATGATCGCCCGGAAGGGCCTGCCGGAGTTCCTGGAGCTGGCCCGGCGGATGCCGGAGGCGCGGTTCCTCTGGTTCGGCTGGACGAATCCGAAGCTGATTCCCGCAGAACTGGCCCGAGAAATTCAGGAGGCCCCGGCCAACGTGACCTTCCCCGGCTACGTGTGCCGGGAGGAGCTGCGGGACGCCTACTGCGGGGCGGACGTCTTCGCCTTCCTCAGCCGGGAGGAGACGGAGGGCATTGTGGTGCTGGAGGCCCTGGCCTGCGGGATTCCCACGGTGCTGCGGGACATCCCGGTCTACGGCGGCTGGCTGGAGGATGGAAAGAATGTATACAAAGCGTCGAGCGACGGCGCGTTTCAACGGATTGTAATGGGCCTGCTGGACAAGAGCCTGCCGGACCTCACCGCCGCCGGGCGGGCCGTGGCGGAGTCCCGGAGTCTGGAGCGGGTGGGGGAGCGCCTGCAGGAAATTTACCTGAAGGAGCGGATTCTGCCCCCGCTGCCCGCGGCCCTGCCCCAGAAGCGGGCAAAGGCCTGACGGAAACAGACGCCGCGTCCGGCTGGTGGCGGCGTAAAAAATATACGGATAGGATTATCGAAATCAGATAGTCCTATCCGTATTTTTCTTACATCTCAGAGAGCTGGCCGGAAGTCAGATGGGCTTCTTCACCCAGGGCTTCTGCCTGAAGAAGAATCTGGATAGCGGCAGGAGAATTACCGGTTTCCAGGGCGGATAAGGCGTCTTCCATTGCGGCAAAGAACTGGAAATAGAGTTCGCGGTAAGTCATATTATCACCTCACATACATTTTAGCGAAAAATTCGCTAAAAATCAATGGGAAATCTCCGCCTCTTTTAGGATATTTCTGAGGTGAGTCTATGAAACCCTATTCCCGCATCCGCGCTTTCCGGGAGGACCGGGACCTGACCCAAACGGATATGGCAAAAGCGCTCAATTGCAGCCAGCGCATTTACAGCAATTACGAACGGGGGGATGTGGATATTCCCACGGAAATCCTCCGGGCTCTGGCCTTGTTTCACGGCACCAGCGTGGATTATCTCCTGGAGCTGACCGACGACCCGGCCCCGTATCCCCGCCGGCGGAATCCTTCCAGATGAGCGCCGCGTACCGCCGGATTCGAGACCTGCGGGAAGACAGGGACTTGACGCAGCGGCAGGTGGGGGAGGCCATAGGCGTCCCGCAGCGGACCTATGCCTATTACGAGAGCGGCCAGCGGATGCCCACGCCCCAGGTTCTCTGCGCCCTGGCGCGGTTCCACGGCACCAGCGTGGACTACCTCCTGGAGCTGACCGGCAATCCCGCGCCCTACCCCCGCCGGAGAAACCCGTGAGAGGATACATTATAAAAAGAAACGACCGCCCGAAACGGCCAAAGGAGGAGCGAACATGTCTTATGCCTGCGCCCAATGCAGCGTCTATGCCTGCGGGCAGGAGCGCCCGGAGACGCTGCCCAAAAACTGCCCCATGCGGGAGACCTCCCTGATGGAGAAGGCCCAGGCGGCCTACCGGCTTCCGGAAAACCGGACCTTCTACATCACGGCCTCCGAGCTGGAGGCCCTGGGCTACTGCCAGTGGCCGCGGCTGAAGGAGACGATTCAGGTGTGTCTGAAAATGGGTTATACGAAAATCGGCCTGGCCTTCTGCCGGGGTCTGCGGAACGAAGCCAAGGTGGTGGACGGCCTCCTCCGGCGGGCCGGGCTGGAGGTGGTTTCCGTCATCTGCAAGACCGGCGGAACCGACAAGACCGCCTGCGGCATCCCGGAGGCGGGCAAGGTGCATCCGGGGCAGTTCGAGCCCATGTGCAACCCCATTGCCCAGGCGCTGCTGCTGAACGAGCAGCACACCCAGTTCAACCTTGCCCTGGGCCTCTGCGTGGGGCACGACGCCCTGTTCTGCAAATATTCCGACGCCCTGGTGACCACCTTGGCGGCCAAGGACCGGGTGCTGGGACACAACCCGCTGGCGGCGGTCTACTGCGCGGAGGGCTATTTCCAGGACCGGATTCTGTGACCGGCGTCCCCTGTGGGAATCTGGAGAATTGAATGGACAGAGGCGGGCGGCAAGTCCCCTTTTTCAATGATTCTTCTATAGCCTTCACGCTGGAAACTGTGATACAATAGGGCCGCCGGCAGGTGTGTCCCGCCGGGAAAACCGCCGGGAATTCTCCCCGGCCTGGAAGGAGCTGCCCCATGATTAAAATTACCACCGACAGCACCTGCGACCTCCCCGCCCATCTCCTGGAGCGTTACGATATTACCGTGTTTCCCCTGGGCATTGTGAAGGCCGGGAAGCTGTATCACGACGGCGTGGACATCCGCACGGCGGACATTGCCGCCCATGTGGACGCCGGAGGCGATATCACCACCACCAACGCCGTCAACGTCTCGGACTACACCGGCGTTTTCCGGACTCTGTCGGAGAAGTACGGCGCCGTCATTCACATCAACATAGGGAGCGGCTTTTCCTGCTGCTGCCAGAATGCCCGTCTGGCGGCGGAGGAGGTTCCGGAGGTCTATGTAGTGGACTCCGGGAATCTCACGGTGGGACACGGCCTGCTGGTGCTGGCCGCCGCCGAGGCCGCCGGAGACGGGAAGTCCGTGACGGAAATTCTGTCCCTGCTGGAGGACATGCTGCCCCGGCTGGAGACCAGTTTCGTTCTGGACCGGCTGGACTATATGAAAAAAGGCGGGCGCTGTTCCGCCGTCACGGCCCTGGGAGCCAACCTGCTGAAGCTGCATCCCTGTGTGGACGTCATAGATGGAAAGATGACGGTGACGAAAAAATACCGGGGCAGCATCGCAAAGGTGGTGGAGGACTACGTGCGGGAACGCCTGGGAAACCGGAGGGACCTGGATACCCGCCGGGCGGTCATTGTGGACACCTGCGGGGACGACGAACTGGCCTCCATAGCCCGGCGTCTTCTCCAGGAGGACGGCCGCTTTGAGGAGGTCCTGGAGGCCAAGGCGGGCTGCACCATCTTCTGCCACAGCGGGCCCCGCACCCTGGGTCTGGCCCTGGTGCGCAAATAAGAGACGAGAGGGACCCGGAGGGGTTCCTTTTGTTTTCCCCGGCGCGGCGGCGGTTTGCGGGCCCGCCAGGGTAATGGAACGAGTGAACCAGGTACCATAGACAGCGTCCAAAGGCTCCCTCTCTGAGGGAGCTGTCAGCCGCAGGCTGACTGAGGGAGTCCCCAAGGGCACGCAGGTCTCCGGGGGGGCTCCAGAGAACTCCAGAGAACTCCCTCCGTCACGGCTTCGCCGCGCCACCTCCCTCTAAGAGGGAGGCTTTTGGACCACGGTTGTTCACAATTTATTTGCTCATTCCATTACCCTGGCGGGCCCGGCGGTTGGATTGACACCTTAAGGGAACTGTGATAAAATGACCAAATCACCCGGCGGCGGCATTCCCGCTGCCGGTCTTGTCAGGAGGCGGGTCCGCCATGTCGTACTCTCTGGAATTCTTTGAAAAAAGCGCGGAGTTCCTGCGGAAAAACGCGCCCTTCCAGCCGGAAACGGCCGTGATTCTGGGTTCCTGCCTGGGCCCCTTCGCCCGGGAGATTCAGGACCCTGTTACGGTGCCCTACCGCGATATCCCCAACTTTCTCCTCTCCACCGTGGAGTCCCACGCCGGAGAGCTCATCTTCGGCACGGTCGCCGGGCGGAAGGTGGTCTGCATGTCCGGCCGCTTCCACTCCTATGAGGGCTATTCCTTTGAACAGCTGGTGATACCCATCCGGGTGCTGAAGCGGCTGGGCGTCCGGGCGGTGCTGCTCACCAATGCCGCCGGGGCGGTGAATCCCGCCTACCAGCCGGGGGACGTGATGGTGATCGCGGACCACATCAAGCTCAACGGGAACAGCCCCCTGCGGGGACCCAACGAGGAGGCCTTCGGCCCCCGGTTTTTCGACGTCTCCCGGATGTACACCCCCGCCCTGCGCCGCCTGGCCCTGGAGCGGGCCGCCGATGTGCCGGAGCTGCGGGTGCACGAGGGAACGTATCTGTTCTTCCCCGGCCCCCAGTTCGAGACCCCGGCGGAAATCCGGGCCGCCCGGATTCTGGGGGGCGACGCCGTGGGCATGTCCACCGTCACCGAGGCCCTGACCGCCGCCCACTGCGGCCTGCCCCTGCTGGGCCTGTCCGTGCTGACCAACATGGCCGCCGGGGTGCTGGACCAGCCCCTCAGCGCCGGGGAGGTGGACGAGACCGCCCAACGGGTGGCCGCCCCCTTCAGCCGGTATGTTCAGAGCCTCATCAAAGCCATAGGAGAGGAGTTTTTCGCATGAAGCTGCTGCTGAAGCACGCCGCCATTCTGGCCGGGGAGGGCCCGGACTTCCAGTGCCTGGAGGACGCCTATCTGGGCATTGACGGCGATACCATTGACTATATCGGCCAGACCCCGCCCGAGACGCCCTACGACCGGGAAAAGGACCTCACGAACCGCCTGCTGCTGCCCGGCCTGGTCAACTGCCACGGCCACACCCCCATGGTGCTCCTCCGGGGCATTGGCAGCGGCCTGCCCCTTCAGGAGTGGCTGTTTGAAAAGATGATGCCGGTGGAGGACCGCCTCACCGCCGGGGATATCCAGGCGGGCAACGCCCTGGCCCTGCTGGAGATGATCGCCAGCGGCACCACCAGCTATTCCGACATGTACTTCGAGCCCCGGACCGCCGTGGAAAACGCCCTGGCCGCCGGCATCAAGGCCAACCTCTGCCGCCCGGTCCAGTGCTTTGACGCCGGGGAGGCCTACGCCCAGAACCGCCGGGCCCAGGAGTCCCTGCAGTTCTTCCGGGACTGCCACGGCCTGGGAGAGGGCCGTATCCGGGTGGACTTCTCCATCCACGCGGAGTACACCTGCTTCCCCCAGATTGTGGAGGGCTACAGCGCGGACTGCAAAGCCCTGGGAGGGCGGATGCACCTCCATCTCTCCGAGACGGAGAAGGAGCAGCGGGAGTGCCTGGAGAAATACGGAAAGACCCCGGCTCAGTGGTTCCGGGACCTGGGGACCTTCGATTCCCCGGCCTATGCGGCGCACTGCGTGGCGGTGACGGAAGGGGACCTGGAGATTCTCCTGGAAAAGGGCGTCAGCGTGGTCCACAACCCCACCAGCAACATGAAGCTGGGCAGCGGCTTCGCCCCGGTGCAGCGGATGCTGGACCTGGGTCTGAACGTGGCCCTGGGCACCGACGGCGCCGCCAGCAACAACAACCTGAACCTGATGGAGGAACTCCATCTGGCGGCGGTGATCCACAACGGCTACCACCGGGACCCCACCCTGCTGAAGCCCGCGCAGCTGCTGGCTATGGCCACCCGGAACGGGGCCCGCCTCCAGGGGCGGGAGGACACAGGCTCCCTGGAAACGGGCAAAAAGGCGGACATCATCGCCCTGGACCTGGACCGGCCCCACCTGTACCCGAATCTGGATACGATGGCGCTGGCGGTCTACGCGGCCCAGGGCAGCGACGTGGTAATGACTATGGTGGACGGCAGGATCCTCTATGAGAACGGGGAATTCCTCACCCTGGACAAGGACCGGATTCTCCACGGCGCCCGGGCCGCCGTGAAGCGCCTGTACGGCTGACGGCCCGCCCGATACAGACGGAGGAAGCGCCTATGCAGAATGCCGGATTGGAAAGTCTCTCCGCCGTGCTGGCCCGGCAGTACGGCCAGGACCGGACCCGCCCCCGGCCATTGCCCACGGGGTTTCCCCGGCTGGACGCCCTTCTGGGCGGCGGTCTCAGCCCCGGCCTGACGGTGCTGGGCGGCAGTCCCGGCCTGGGGAAATCCACCTTTGCCCTCCAGCTGGCGGCGGGGGCGGCGGAGCGGGGGGTTCCGGTTTTGTATTTCTCCCTGGAGATGTCCGGCGCCCGTCTGGCCGCCAAGGCCCTCAGCCGCCGGATGTTCCTGGCAGGGCCTCCGCAGCGGGAGGGGATCACCGCCGCGCAGCTGTACAACGGCGAGGCCCGGCCCACGGAGGAGGCCTGGCAGGCGGTGCGCCGGGGTCTGGAGCGGCTGTATGTCATAGACACGGTGCTTCCGGCGGCGGAAATCGCCCGGACGGCGGGGGATTTTCGGGACCGGGGGGAAACGCCCCTGGTGATTGTGGATTACCTCCAGATTCTGCCCGCCCCCCGGGGGAGCAGTGAGAAGCAGCAGGTGGAAGAGAGTCTGAAGCAGCTCTCCCGGCTGGCCCACGGGGGATTTCCCGTCCTCCTCATCAGCTCCCTCAACCGCAGCAGCTACAACGGGTCCATGCAGCTGGACGCCTTCAAGGAGTCGGGCGGCATTGAGTACTCGGCGGATGTGCTGCTGGGCCTCCAGTTCTGCGCCTGCCGGGGCCGGGGCGGATGGGACCCCAACGCGGAGCGGAACAAATTCCCCCGGCAGGTGGAGATTGCCGTGCTGAAACAGCGCTACGGTCTCAGCGGCGGCACGGTGCGCTTCCGCTACTACGCGGAGTTCGACTGCTTCCAGGAGACGGAGGAGGGCGATGCCGCCGGTCTGCCGGAGCGCCGGGGTCCCCTCTTCGTCATGAACAACACGAAGCTGTGCAACGAAATCCGGAGCGGCCGGGCCCCGGTGGGGGAAGCCGTCTCCTGCCGGGTTTTCGAGGAGACCGTCACCCGCTGCCGCCTCTCCGGGAGCCTCTCCCCCTTTGACTGTGACGTGGCCGACGCGGTGTACACGCTGCTTCTCCGGCGGCAAAAGTCCTTTTCGCCCGGGGACGTCCTCCGCGTCCTCTCCGGCGACGCCCGGCAGACCATCACCCGGCAGAAACGGCAGGTCATCACGGCCAGCCTGGAGCGGCTGCGGAACGTGGAGATTGCGATTGACTGTACGGCGGAGATGCGGGCCCGGGGAAAGCTGGGCCTGGAGGAGACCCGGGAGCTCTCCGGTCCCTTCCTCTCCGCCGTGCCGGAGGAGGGACGCTATGTCTTCCCCAAGGACGTTCTGCCGCTGCCCCTCTACACCTACGGGGAGCTGACCACCCAGATGATTTCCTTTCCCCAGTGTCTTCTGGAGGTTCGGGCCGGGGGACGGCGGCTGTCCAACACGGAGGGAAACATCTGCCTCAAGCGCTATCTCATCCGCCGTCTGGAGGTCATCCGCAACCGCCGCTCCAAGGCGGGCCCGGCCATGCGGAGTCTTTCCTTTCAGGAGGGGAGCGGGCTGATGACGGCCCTGGGCTTTGCCGGCCGGAGCTATCAGACGGAGGCGGCCCGGGAGGCCCGGCGGAAGGCCCTGGCTAAAACCGCTATGGATGTTCTGGAGTATTACCGCCGCCTGGGCTATCTCACCGGCTTCACCCCCCGGTCGGACGGCGTCACCATCACCGGCGAGGTGCGGGACCCCTGGCAGCTGTGAACAGGAAAAAAAGAGGGCGGACTGAGGAGGAACATCTCCCAGTCCGCCCTTTTGGCGCTGCTGCGGGGGCGTATGGCTCTGCGGATTTTTTGAGGGAAGCGGATTGCCTCAAACAAGGCCTAGAACGCCAGCGGCTGGTCCCATTGCGGCGCGGTGTTCTCCTTCTGGGCCTCCGGGAGGAAGGCGTAGTCTTTGTGGGTGGTGAGGTCGAATTTCCGGACCTTCTGAGGCGGGGCTCCCCGGGTGAAGAGATAGGCCTCGTTCAGGGGGAGGTTCAGGATGGAATCCGCCGTGCGGTTGGCCTTGACGCTGATGTACCGCGCGGTTTCCACATCCTGCCCGCCCAGGTAGAGGCAGTTGTCGCAGTTGTTGAGGATGGTCAGGGCTTTCTGATGGCCATAAAGGGCTTCCAGCTGGGAGATGCTTTGGAGGATGACGCTGACGGAGATCTCCCGGGAGCGGATGACGGAGATGATGTTGTCAAAGTCCGGGATGCAGGCGTTGGTGGCGAAGTCGTCCAGAATCAGGCGCACCGGCACGGGCAGGCGGTGATTCGGATAATCCTTGCCGGCGCTGGCGCAGAGGGACTGCAGCGCCTGGAGGTAGAAGAGGGCAGCCAGGCGGTCGGCGGAGCGGTCCGTGTCGCTGATGGTGAGGAAGACCGCCGTCTTCTCCCGGCCCAGAGACGGAAAGTGCAGCTGGCTGGGCCGCTTGAAGAGGCGGAAGGGTCCTTCGAAGGTGAAGGGGTCCAGCTTTTCCGACAGGATGCCCCGGACGCTCTCGTGCATCTTCTCCGCCTGCTTGATGCCGGATATCATGCGGAATTTGCGGTAGGCAAAGCTCCGGGGGTTCTCCAGTCCCAGCTCCTCCAGCAGGCGCTCGAAATTCCCGCTGGGCATCTCCCCGAAGAGCTCCGTGACCATTTCCAGGTTGTGTTCCTCCGGGGGCAGGCATTCCAGGACGTAGCCCACCAGTACCTCCATATACATCCGGGCCAGATACTCCCAGAAGGGTTGGGTGGCGTCCTCCACGGGAACCAGGGTGGCGCAGATGGAGAGGATGTCCTGCTCGGAGTACGTCTGCCGGACCGGGTCGTACCGGACGTAGGCCAGGGGATTGTAGCCGCAGTTCTCGGGACCCTCGGACGCCATATCCGTGAAATCCAGGTTCCAGACCCGGAAGCCCCGGCGGCGGAGGACGGCGGCGGTCTCCTGGAACAGGCTGCCCTTGGTGTCCGCAATGATGAGGCTCTCCTCGCTCTGGAGGAGGTTGGGCTTGACGTAGCTGCGGGTTTTTCCGGCGCCGCTGGGGCCAATGATGAGGTCGTTGTTGTTCAGGCCGGTGCGGCGGGTGTTGTTGCAGCGGAGATGGCCCTGGGCCAGGATGCGGTAGGTGTCTTTGTTCATAGAGCGGTCCTTTCTGCCCGGGGGCGTCAGATGGTTTGGAGGATGCCGTCGGCCAGACCGAAGTCCACGGCCTCTTCGGCGGTGAAGAAGGTGTCCTGCTTGGTCCGCTGGCAGATGTCCTCCAGGGACTTGCCGGTGTGCTTGGCCAGGATGCCGCAGAGGCGTTCCCGGTTCTGAAGGAGGCGGCGGGCGGTTTCCTGAACCTGCAGAGCGCTGCCGCCGGGACCGCTGGAGAGGAGGGGGTCGTGGATCATGACCTCGCTGTGGGGCAGAAGCTCCCGGCGGGCTCCGGCGGAGAAGAGCACCGCTGCCATACTGGCCGCCTGGCCGACGCAGAGGGTGCGGATGGGACAGGAGAGGTTCTGCATCACGTCATACAGGGCCAGGCCGCTGAGGATCTCGCCGCCGGGGCTGTCGATGTACATCCGGATTTCCGCCTCCGGGTCCTGGCGCTGGAGGTGGCGCAGCTGGCGGATAAGGGACTGGACGCTGTCGTGGTCAATGGGGCCGAAGCACTCCACCTCCCGGTTTTTCAGCATCTCATCCCGGATGTCGCTGAGGAAGTCTCCGCTGCTGGTTTCCTTGAGAATTTTAGGCGTCGTGTCCATGATCGTCTTCCTTTCTGCCGGCGGCGGCGTGTAATTCGGCTTCCTGCATCCGGGCAAAGGGCTCAATCAGGCCCCGGTACAGGATGGTCAGGCTCTCCTCCCGGCTGTCTGGAATCAGGTTGCCGGCGGAGAAGTATGCCAGATACTGAAGGTCGTAGTCCGGCGGGACGCCCCAGTCCTTCAGGATTTTTTGGACGCGCCATTCCAGGCTGGGCCGTCCCGCCGCCAGGGCCGCGCCCTGGGCGATGGTGATGGCGGAGGTTTGGCAGAGTGCCTTTCGCTCGGAGCTGTTTTGCTTGGGCAGGTATTTCAGCCGTTCGCGCAATGAAATCTGCATCAGACGCCCCTTTCTTCTAAGTCTTGTGTGATGGGTTTGGCCAGAGTCAGCATCAGCTTGCAGCCGGTCTGGCGGGTCTGCGGGTCCTGGAGAAGGCAGTGGATGCGGTAGGCCGCCTGCTGGAGGGTGTGGAAGTCGTGGATTTTTTCTTTTTCCAGCTCCCAGAGGCCGGAGGGATAATTCTGAAACAGGTCCCCAATCCGGAGAGCCCCGAAGCGCCGGACCAGGGCCAGGCTGTATCCGGGCGTGCTGGCCTGGCCCTGGCGCAGGCGTTCCAAACGGACGGCCAGGGGGGACTGGGGCCAGAGGGGTTCGGCGGCGGGCGGTTCCCTCCAGAGCGGGGAGGCGCAGGGGACGTACCGCACCTGCTGGTCCTGAAGAACGGCGCACCGCAGAAGCCCCAGGGACTCGCCGTAGTCCGAGGGAAGACAGCCGTTTTTCTGGGAGAAAATCAGGTCCTGGCGCTCCAGGCTCCGGAGGCTGCCGGCAGGCAGAAAGCGGAAGGGATGGGGGCGGCGGGATTTCTCTGGGGGCGGCTCCTTCTCCCACTTCAGCCAGCGGAGGAGGGGCGTGTGGTCCTCTTTGCCGTAGGGATAGTGGAGGGTGGGAATGGTTTCCGGAATCCGCGTCTTTGCGCGTTTCGTCAGGGCCAGGACGATCTCCGTTTGGCTGCAGATGAGACAGGGAAGCCGCTGGGAGGAGGATTCGCCGAGGGCGGTCAGAGGCACGTCAAAACAGAGGAAGAGGGAGGGAATCTGCTCCAGGGCGGCTTGGGCCAGGGAGCGTTCCCAGCTGGGGGGCATGGGGGACAGAGGCGCGGGCCAGGTGTACATCATAAAACTCCTTTCGTTTGGACGGATGGCGGCGGAGGGAAGGGAAATCAGAGCTGCAGGAATTGCCTCAGAATATATTCCACTTCCGAGGCGAAGCAGAGCGCCTGTCCGGTTCGATAGAGGCCTTTCCGGAAAATCCAGTATTCCCGGCAGAAGGCTTCCGCGTCTGGAAAGGACTCCGGCGGAGAGGGAGCGCGTTTGGACCCTTGGCCTCCCCCCGGTCCCTGAACGCGGCGGAGGGTCTCGGGCGGCAGAAGGTCCGTGACCTTCTGTCCGGTAATCCGAAGGAAGACCGCGTCCAGTTTTCCGAAGAAGCCGGATGCGCCCTCCGGGGAGAGTTCGTCGGAAATCAGGGCCTCTTCCTGCGGGTAGACGGCGGAGACGTTGTGAGCGCAGAGCACCAGGTCCCAGAGGCTGTGTGACGTCTTTTCCGAGAGAATCCGCAGGGCGCAGTAGAAGAAGCCTCCGTAGAACTCGGTTAAGGCTTCCTGTTCGTCCGGCTGGAGCACCGTGGGGAAGGGGAATTTGGCCTGCTGTGCCCAGCCTTCCCGGAGAATGCGGAGGAAGCATTTCGTCAGCTTTTGACAGTTTGCCTCCAGGCTTGTGCCGCCGCTGCTTTGAATGTAGGGATAGAGGGAGTCGTGCAGAGTCTTTTCCGGTTTTCTGTAGTAATTTCGTTCTTGCTGCTGCATGGCCTTCCAGACCAGATCGTCGTAGGCGTCTTGGATGTCAGCGCCCTCTGCGTCTAGCAAATATTCCCAATCGAAACCCATGATAAAACCTCCTAGTCTTAATTAAACTGATAGTCGTTTTTCTACCTCAATAAATCAACCGGGCCTAGCACCGCTAGGCCATTGGAAAGACTTTCAAAAAGTAGGGCCTGAGTAAAAAGTGAGAGTTTAAGTTAGCTATTCCTAAAAATTAAATTAAAAATAAGAAACATAGAAAAATCAAAAATATTAAAATTTAGCTGTAAAAATCATGCTTTTAGAAAACGGAATGATTCTATTTTCTTATTAAAAATTTACTTTTCACGAATAGAAATTGAAATTCAAGAAAACCGGCTCTGAAACTCGCTCTGCCGGTTCGGGAAGACTCAGAAGAAAACACGAAAAACTTTCATCGGGCCGTGGACATCAGCGGCAGGCTGTGCTATAATAATAAAGACCCTTTTACATCATAACGAGAGGATGATTTCCTTGGATATCCAAGCCCTATGGAAGTACTACACCTTAGCGGCGGCGCTTCAGGGACGGAAACGGCCTTCTGAAAAGACGCCCGTCCCCTCCGCTCTGGTACAGGCGAATTACTCTCTCCTCTGGTTCTTCGCCGAACAACAGGACCCAGGCGGTCTCAATGAATTGACCAGGGCGTTCCTGGGCAGCCCGAACACGGCGCTGTCCTGGGGGGAACCCCTGTCCGCGGACCAGCTGGACTCCTTTTGGCTGGAGGGCCTCCAGCCCAACGACAGCCAGCGCAGGGCCATTTACACGGCCTTCCGCAATTCGATTTCCTTCATTCAGGGGCCGCCGGGCACCGGAAAGACGGCCACCATCCTGAATCTGCTTTCCTGTATACTCCATATGGGGAAAAAGGCGGCTGTGGTTTCCAGCAACAATTCGGCCCTGAACAATATTCAGGATAAAATCAGCGGCTGGAAAGACCCTGCGCCCAATCAGCGCCTCCTTCAGGAGGCCTTTGTCCGCCTGGGGGGCAAGAGCTACCGGGACGGCTCGCCCAAGGAGGACCCGCCGGTCAGCTTCAACCAGACCCACCCGGACCTCCCTTCCTCCGAGCGGTTCCAGTGCGCCCGCCTGGACATCTCCAGGGAGGGGCTGGAATGGCTCCATTTTCTGGATGAGGAGCGGGCCGGGGAGTGGAGCCTCACCGTCAGCCGGGAGGGCCGCCTCACCGCCCAGTCTTTTTTAAACCGCTATCCCATCATTTCCAGCACCGTGCACTCCCTGAAAAACTGCTTTCAGGACGGCGGCACGTACCTTTATGACTATGTCATCATGGACGAGTCCTCTCAGACCAACCTGGTTGCCGGCTTGACCGCCATGAGCTGTGCCCGGCATCTGGTATTGGTGGGGGACCAGGAACAGCTGCCCCCGGTGGTCAACGCCGGCAGCGCCGGGGAGCTGGAGCTCTTCCGCCAGACGCTGAACCTGGACGTGCCGGAGCAGTACCGCGTTCGGGAGAACCGGAGCTTTCTGGACCTGTGCCGGGAGGTCTTCCCGGACCCGGCCCTGGATGTGTTCCTGGAGGAGCATTATCGCTGTCATCCCGCCATTATCGGCTTCTGCGCCCAGGAGATTTACGGAGGCCGCCTCCAGGTCCGCACCCCGGACGACGGCCGGATTCCCATCAAGGTCCTCTGGTTTGAGGGGGACTACTGTGAAAGCGCGCCGGTGGAAGGGGAGAAGGAGGGGGAGAAGGAGCGGGGGTATTCCAAGCAGAACCTGCGGCAGGCGGCCATTTTTCTGGAAGAGGAGTGGCCCCGCCTGCGGCAGCGGATGGAGCGGGAGAATTTGACGGCCTGCATCCTCACGCCCTTCCGGGGCCAGCGGGCAATCCTGCGGAAGGCCCTGCAGGAAGACGCCCCCAACCTGGAGATCAAACAGCTGGAGGCCCAGGGGGATGAGAATGTGATCCCCATGCTGTCCATTACGCCTCCGGTGCAGACCATTCACAAGGCCCAGGGGCAGGAATTTGATATTGTGTACCTCCTGCCGGTGGAGGACGCCGACTGGGAGTGGCCCTGGTCCCAGCACAGGCGGCTGATCAACGTGGCGGTATCCCGGGCGAAGCGGGAACTGCGGCTGATTCTCTCCACCGCCCTGATGGACGGGGACGTCCAGCGGGAGCTGACGGGCTATGCCGTCGCGCCCCGGTCAAATCCACGGCTCACCGGCCAGGAGCGGGCCCAGGGGAAGGAACAGGAACGCTATCTGAAAAAGCTCGTTGCCTACGCCAGGGACCGGCATGCCGCAGCCGGAAGCTATCCCGCCAGCAGCCACGACTTCGGCTTCCACCGGGCCCGGCGGCGCTCCATCTTTGACCGGGAACCCCTGGTCCGCCAGCTGCTGGGGAAGCAGGCGGACCTCTGGGCCCCGCAGCTCTGCGTGGAGGACGCGCTGGTCCAGGCCATCTGCACCCTGTGGAACGGGGAGGAGGCGATTTCCCTCCACGTGCTGACGGAGTGCCTGCTCCAGGACCTGCGGGACGGGGCGGGACAGCCTCCGGACCTGTCGGATGCCAGCGAGGAAATGCGGAGTCTGGTGGAAAACGGCGGGCACTTTGACTTCCTGGTCTGTTACGAGGGCCAGGTGCTGCTGGCGGTGGAGGCCGACGGGGCCTATCACCGGATGCGGGACGGCGGCCGGGACGCCGTTAAGAACGATTTCGTCCGGGAGGTTCTCCACGGCGTCTGCTATGGGGAGGGCGGCGATTTGGACGGCGGCTCCTTCACCTTCCTCCGCCTGCCCGACAATGGCAGAACTGTCCAGGAAACCGAACTGTTTCTGGATCTGCTCCGGCGGCGGATTCGGACGCTCTCCAGAGAGCCGGACCGGCCCCTTCCGGAGGGAGCCTGGTTCCTGCGGGGGAAGAGCCTGAGCGCCATTTTCCAGGAGCGGATGTTTTTCCCGGAGCTGGCCCGGCAGACGGCGGTCCGGCAGGCGGGTCAGCTGCTGACTGCGCAGGGCTGGATAACCGAACGGAACTACCATAAAGAGCTGTTTCCCTCCTTTGCCCAGAAAGCGGAGCAGAGAGAGGATTATGCCGCCAAAGCGCCCACGGAAAAGGGCTTCCGGTCCGGCATGTTTCTCTGCTATAACATCAGCAAGAAAGGGACGCCGTATGCCGTCATAGGCTACACGGAGAAAGGGGAGGCCATGCTCGCCCGGTTTCTGGAGAACGGGGGGAAACCTCCGGCGGCTTTCCAGGGGAACCCGCCCTCAAAGGGGAGTCCGGCGGAAGCCGCGCCTGGGGAGCAGGCCGTGGTCACGCGGAATACGGCGGTGCGGGACCTGCGGGGAGCCCTGCGGGCGGATATGCCCATTTGCGATCTGGTGTCCGCCATTTTCCTCCAGCTTCAGAGCCGCTTCGGCCCTGGGGACGGCGTCCGTCAGGGGCTGTTGGGCGTGGCCGCGTCCATGAACTTTCTGCGGACCGTGGACTATGACACGGAGGACTCTCAGGCCTACTACCTTCTGCGCTTCCTCTATGGCTACGCCTATGAGTACAAGTGTATGTACCGGGACCTGCTGGCGGCCTGGCGGCCCGGCGGGCCGGTACTCTCGGCTGTCTCCATTGGCTGCGGCAATCTGGTGGACTACTGGGGCCTCCGGGCAGCGCTGAACCAGGAGGGGCTGCGGGAGCTCCCGGTGGATTACACCGGCATTGATCTGGCGGACTGGTCGGAACGCCTGCGTATCCAGGCTTCCGCGGGAGACCAGGCCCGTTTTGTCTGCCAGAGCGCGGTGGACTACCTGCAGAATCCGGAGAACGAGGCGGCGGAGCTCTATATCATCCCCAAGTCCATCAGCGACTTTGACGGGCAGGAGGCGGAAGACGGGCCGGTTCTGGACGGCATTCGGAAGGGCCTGACCAATACCCTGCGCCGGAACGGCAGGGAGACAGTCCATCTCCTCATCTCCCTGCGGCGGAAAGGGGAGCGGGAAATTTACCCCAACGACTGGGCCAAGTGCCTCTCTCTGGTGCGGGCCGTTCAGGCGGCGGGGTACGAGACCCCCCGGCCCCCCACGGAGGAGGGCTTCTTCTCCCAGGCGGAGGAGCGGATGTACATTCACCTCAAGGACGACAGCTTCTGTTTCCCCATGCACATCCACAGGCTGTTTACGGAGCTGAACAAGGATTATCCTGAGGAAGTCCGGATGCCGATGCTGAGCACCGGGCATCTGTGCTATCAGATTCTCTCATTCCGCCGGAAGGAGGGGGAAGCGCTATGATTCTCAGTGCCAGCCGCCGGACGGACCTGCCGAATTACTATGCGGAATGGTTTTTCAACCGCATCCGGGAGGGCTTTTTATACGTCCGCAATCCCATGAACGCCCACCAGATCAGCCGGGTGGACCTGTCGCCAGCGGTGGTGGACTGCATCGTCTTCTGGTCCAAGAACCCCGCGCCGCTCCTGCGCCGTCTGGACAGCCTGCGGGACTACATGTACTATATCCAGTTCACCCTGGAGGGCTACGGCAGGGATATAGAGCCCCATCTGCCGGATAAGAAGGCGGTGCTGATTCCGGCCTTTCAGGAGCTGTCCCGGCAGCTGGGACCCCGGCGGATGGTCTGGCGGTATGACCCGATTCTCTTCAATCCCCGCTACACGCCGGACTATCACCTGCGGGCCTTCGAGGAGATTGCCGGGCAGCTGGAGGGCTTTGCGGACCGGGCGGTCATCAGTTTCGTGGACCTCTACGCCAAGACCCGCCGGGGCACTGCCGGGCTGGATATCCGGGAGCCGGAGAAGGCGGAGCTGCTGGACTTCGCCGGGCAGCTGGCGGAGACGGCCCGGCGGCATGGCTTCACCCTGGAGTCCTGCGCGGAGGCCATAGACCTGGCCCCGGCGGGGGTGCGCCACGGCAGCTGCATTGACAAGGCCCTGATTGAGGAGCTTCTGGGCTGCCGTCTCAAGGTGTCCAGGGACAAGACCCAGCGGCCGGAGTGCGGCTGCTTTGAGAGCATAGACGCAGGCGCCTACAACACCTGCCGGAACGGCTGCAAGTACTGCTACGCCAACTTCAGTCCCCAGCAGGTGGAGCGGAACGCGGGACTCTACGACCCGGAATCCCCCATCCTCTGCGGAACCCTGGGCCCGGAGGACGTGGTAACGGAGCGAAGGGTATCCTCCCTCAAGGAAACCCAGATCAGCCTCTTTTGAGAAAAACATCCCCGGACAAACTTCGTCCGGGGATGTTTGATATAGTCAACTGCGCCGGTTATACGCTCAGTCCTCCACGATCCGGCAGGAGACGCCCCGTTCCCGCAGGGCGGCTTCCATATCGGCAGGCAGGGGCAGTTTGGAGGTTTGATAGCCCTTGTAGTAGACGCGCCGGGCGGAGCCGTTTTTCCGCACGACCTTTACGAACAGGCCGTAAGACAGCCTGTGTTCCACCTCCCAGGGGCTGTAGCGCAGCTCCACCCAGTCGATTTCCGCCAGGGGAATGGAAGCGGGAAGGCCGCAGTTCAGCACCAGACAGCCGTTCTCAAAGAAAAACGCCCCGGCGTTGGAGCGGTTTTTATACCGGCTTCGGAATATCAGAATCGCAGCGGCTGCGCCAAGAATCAAAAGGAACTGAAGAATCGGAACCACAACATAAAAATCCATTTCAACGCATCCTTTCCGGTCCCGGCTCAAGCCGCCGGAGGCCAAACCCGCAGTAGACTTTTCCGTCTCCGCGCGTTATAATAAAAAAACTATGTTCCCCCAGGAGGTCCCGCCATGAATATCCTGAAAATACACCTCAGCCGCCGGACCGTCTGCGTGGCGGTGCTGCTGGTGGTGTTCTGCTTCTCCGCCGCCATGCTGGCCCGGGATCTGTATACCGCCCGCCGGGAGGCCGCCGCCTTCGAGGCGCTGGCCCGGCAGGTCGAGGCGGATTCTGCCGGAGAATCCCGGGAAAGCGGCTCTGCGGCCCGGTTTGTACCTCCGGAGCAGGAGGAGCGTTCCCCTTACGAGGCGATTTACCAGCTGAACCCGGACTTTTTTGCCTGGGTGAGCATCCCGGACACGAAGCTGAATTATCCGGTCATGTACAGTCCGGAGGAGCCGGAGCGCTACCTCCACCGGGCCTTCGACGGCAGCTATTCCGCCAGCGGCGTCCCCTTTCTGGACGGGGCCTGCTTTCCGGGCTGCGGGAACTATCTCCTCTACGGCCATAATATGAAGAACGGGACCATGTTTGCCCCGCTGCTCTCCTACGCCAAGGAGGACTTCTGGCGGGAACACCCCGTCATCCGCCTGGGCGGCCTGGAGGGTGTGGCGGAATACGAAGTCGTTGCCGCCTTCTACAGCCGCCTCTATTCTGTGGAAGACACAGGAGTATTCCGCTATTACACGGCCACGGACCTGCGGGAGGAGACGGATTTCCAGGCCTACCTGGACCAGGTCGCCCGGGCGGCGCTGTATGACACCGGCGTCACGGCCTCCTGGGGCGACCAGCTGCTGACGCTCTCCACATGCAGCTACCACACCCGGAACGGACGCTTTGTCGTGGTAGCCCGCCTGCAGGGAGAGGAGACCGAAGGCCTCCCGGCGGTCCCCTGACTCAGAGGAGGCCCTCCGGCAGAAGCACGTCCTCCCGGGGCACCCGGTCCCAGGAGAAGTCCGCCGTCAGGCTGGCGGCTGTGCGGGGCTCCGGACGGGGCTGAAGGCCCGCCAGATAGGCCAGGGCCCCCACCACCTCCTCCGGCGATTTCCGCTGCCGCAGCTGAACAAGGCTCAGCCCGCCCCGCCGCTTGGCCAGGCGGGCTCCTTTGCTGTCCAGCAGCATGGGGATGTGGACGTACCGGGGCTCCGGAAGGCCGAAGAGCCGCTGGACGTAGAGCTGGGGCGGCGTGGACAGCAGCAGGTCCCGGGAGCGCACCACCTCCGTGACCCCCATCAGGGCGTCGTCCAGGGCGGCGATAAACTGATAGCAGTACACCCCGTCCGCCCGGCGGATGGGGAAGTCCCCCCACTCCCAGGCCAGATTCAGGCGCACGGGGCCCTGGAGGCCGTCGGCAAAGGCGATTTCGGTGTCCAGCGCCTCCAGCCGCCAGGCGGGAGCGCGGTTTTTTTGTGCCCGTTCCGCCTCCGTCAGGTTCCGGCAGATACCGGGGTAGATGGCGTGTCCGTCCCCGGCGTGGGGAGCGGAGGCCAGCTTCAGGTCGGCCCGGGAGCAGTAGCAGGGATAGGCGAGCTTCCGCTTCTTCAGCTCCTCCAGACAGCGGTCGTAGACCGCCGTGCGGGCGGACTGAAACCAGGCGGGGACAGGGACGCCGTCCTCCGGTCCCTGGTCCCAGTCCAGGCCCAGCCAGCGCAGGTCCTCCAGGGTCTGCCCTATGGAGCCGGGAACCGTGCGGGGCTGGTCGGCGTCCTCCATGCGCAGGACCACCTGTCCCCCCTGCCGCCGGGCGGAGAGCCACGCCAGCAGATAGCAGAAGGCGTTGCCCAGATGGACGTCCCCACTGGGAGTGGGGGCGAAGCGGCCGGTCATCTCACGCCAGCCTCTGGAGGAAGGCCTCCACCCGGCGGCGGGCCTCCTCCTCGCCCAGGACGTGGATGACGGCGTGGAGGTCCGGGGTGTTCAGCCGTCCGGTGACGGCGAAGCGAATAAAGGAGGATACGTCGGCAATGGAGCCGTTATAGTCCTCGGGGTGCTTCTTGTAGGGGCCCATTTTTACCGCGTACTGGTACTTGGAAGCGATTTCCCGGACCTTGCCGAACCAGGCGTTGGAATCGTCGGCGTAGTCGAAGGTCTCCAGATAGTCCCCCAGCAGCTTGGGAATGAATGCCCTGTGGGCGTCAAAGCTCTCCGGCAGAGGCTCGCTGCCGGGGCGGTATTCCTGGTCGTAGAGGTAGGGGTACAGCTCCAGCAGGTCGGACCACCGGGCCACGTCCAGGCGGCTGTCGTGCCAGACGGGGATGGAGCGCAGATAGGTCTCGGGATGGGCCTCAATAAAGGCGGAGAGCTTGGGGGCGTAAGTTTTGGCCCAGGCGCGGCTGAGGTCGAAGACCTCCTGGCAGCTGAGGTGGGCAATCCGCTTGCGGGCAATGTTGTTCAGTTTGTCGAAGTCGAAGAGGGCCCCGGCCACGCCGGTCTTGGTCAGGTCCAGGGGGAAGTCGAAGATGGAGGCGTCCATGTGCTCCTCCCGCCAGGGCTCGTAGGCGGCGCTGCTGATGTTCAGCAGATAGTCCAGCACGGCCTGGATGGGATACCCGGCCTCCTCGTAATAGCGGACCCGGGCCTCAGGGTCCTTGCGCTTGCTGAGCTTCCGGCGGGATACACCGCCCTCGTGCTCCTCCAGCTTCATAATGGGGCTGAGGTGGGCGTAATGGGGCACGGGGAAGCCCAGCATCTCAAACATCTCCACATGGAGGGGGATGGAGGCGATCCACTCGTCGGCCCGGATGACGTCGGTGGTGCGCATGAGGTGGTCGTCCACCACGTGGGCAAAGTGGTAGGTGGGCAGGCCGTCGCTCTTGAGGATGACGGCGTCCAGGATGTTTTCCTGCATGGAGATATCGCCCCGGATGATGTCGTGGTAGACCCGGCTGGTTCCCTCCGTGCCGCGGCTCTTCATGCGGATGACACAGCGCTGGCCCTGGTCCAGCTTTTCCAGCACGGCGGCCTCGTCCAGGTCCCGGCAGCGGGCCCACTTGCCGAAATAGCCCTTCTGGAGGGCGTTTTCCGCCTCCTGGCGGTCCCGGAGGGCGGTCAGCTCCTCTTCGGTGCAGAAGCAGGGGTAGGCCAGGTCCTGTTCCACCAGATGCTTGGCGAAGGCCTGGTAAATCTCCCGCCGGTGAGACTGGCGGTAGGGCCCGTAGGCCCCCTTGTCGGAGGTCTCGCCGGAGGCGCCCTCGTCGAAATGGATATCGAAGGCGTCCAGGGTCTGGATGATTTCGGTGACGCCGTTTTCCAGCTGGCGCTTCTGGTCCGTGTCCTCAATGCGGAGGAGGAACGCGCCCTGCTCTCCCGCGCCCTTGGCGAAGAGGCTGTTCACCAAGGCGGTGTAAAGTCCTCCAATGTGCATGAAGCCCGTGGGGCTGGGGGCGAAGCGGACGCAGACGCCCTCCCGGGGGGGATAGAGGGTCTCGTAGTCCTGATCGGTTTTGGTAATATGGGGAAACAGTTTTTCCGCAACGGCCTTGCTCATATGCGGTACCTCCTTCTGTTCTGAGAAAATCCGGAATCAGTGTAACACACCCGGCGGGAAAACGCAACCGGGGAGAAGGCGCTCCCCGGAGGTCTTTTGCGGGGGAGCGGGACGCCGCAGAAAACGATTGCGCCGCCCGCCGGAATTCCGGCGGGCGGCGCGTCATGATACATACATGGCTGATGTCCCTGCGGGTGCAAGAGAGCAAACAGGACCTCCGTACCGGCGCGCCCGCAGAAGGCAGGACGCCGGAGGCGGTTCATTCCTCCGTCTCCCAAAGCTGTATCATGTTCAGGAATAACTCAGCAAAGCGAAGCCGCTTGTCTTCCGGAAGCGAGGCTAGCTCGCGGATGGTTTCCAACAGCAGCAGAAGGACTTTCTCCTGTGTTGGCTCTAACATTCCTGATAACAAGACAATGGGATCCACCTTCATTTTTTTCGCAAGGTGCTCTACCATCTCCAGGCTGGGATTTCCCTGGCCCCTGAGGTAGCCCTGCAATGTGGAGCGAGAAATTTCCAGCTCTTCCGAAAGCTCCGAGAGCGATTGCTGGCGCTGGTCTTTCATCAGGCGGATCTTGTCAGCCATATTTTGCTGTATCCCCATATGACGCCTCCTTTCTACAAGATTATAAAAGAGAAGATATATGGGGATAAATACTTATTTTTCGACAGACCGTATTATTATACCGGTATCACCCGGCGCAAAAAAGGAGGGGAATGACCGGAGTTACCCGGTCATTCCTCAGCGGACAGCTCGTCCAGAACCAGTTGTTCCGCGCATTTCCGCGCGCTGGCGGTGGTGAAATACCGGACGGGGACGCCCTCTTTCCGCACCACGTCAATGACGCGGTAATAGAACTTGTGGGACAGGGCGTTGGACTGAATCCAGACGGCGTCGGCGGTTTTCACGGTATTGAGATCCGGCAGCATCTCCCGGTCAATGAAGCGCACGCCGGGCAGCATAGGGCGGATGGCCTTGCGCCAGGTCTCGTGGCCGCCGAAGACGACAATGCGCCGCTTCACCGGCCAGGGGAAAGAGATTTCGGTTTCCGTCTCGTCCTCGGGCTGGCCCTCCTGGGCCTTCAGGGTGAAGAGGGCCTCCCGGAGGCGGCTGAGCTCCGCCCGGTCCTGCCGGGACTCCTCCTGGACGTTCTGCAGCTGCTCCTGAAGCAGCCGGGCCTGCCGTTCCGCCTCGTAGAGCGCCAGGCGGAGTTCCTTGATCTGCCGGGCCTGGGCAGGGTCCTGCGCGGCGGTTTCCCCATTTTTTTCCGGCGGGGGGACCTCTGGCGGTGTTTCCGCCGGTATATCCGCCGGTATGATGGAAGGGGGCGGCAGCTGGCTGGAAGAGGGCTTGAGGGAGAGACTCCACGCGCTCCAGGTCAGGGCCTGGGCCCGTTCCGGCGGCAGGCCCTGCTGTTCCAGCCAAGCCGCCAGACGGCTGGAGGGAACCTGATTCCGCGGGGGGAAGCGGCCTGTGGCCAGGTAAAAAAGCTGATTTTCGGAGAGGAGCGTTCCGGCTTTCTCTCCGGCGCAGGGCAGGAAGCTCCCCTCCTCCTCCGGCGGGCGGAGGGCGCAGCAGAGGCGGTAATCCGGCTCGCCTTCCTGGGAGACCGCCGGAGGGGCGGAGACCTCCCCGCCGCCCCAGGGAAGGTGCCGTTCCGCGCAGGTGAGGGCGGCGGCCGTGAAGAGGTTCAGCCGGGCCAGCAGGTCCCCCTCCCGCTCCAGAAGCAGGTAGGCGGCACAGAGGGCGCAGGGTTCGCTTTGGATGCGGAAGCCCTCCATCAGGTCCGAGGAGCGGCGGTAGTAGAGGGTTTTGCGGATTTCCTCCTGCGGCTGTCCCACCAGCAGGGTAGACTGCATCAAAAACCAGAGGGCCGGGTATTCCTTGGCCGGGCTGCGGACGTCTTCCTCCGGCAGGTCCCATTCCAGGGGGGAGACGCTGAAGGAGGGATTGGGCCGGGGCGGTTCGGCGGCAGGAGGCTTCACCCGGGTGGAGACTTCCAGAAAACGGCCGGCAAAATCCAGCAGAACTTCCTTGAATTGCGTCCGCAGGGCGGCGGCGGTTTCCGGGTCCACCAGGTCCCAGAGCCGCTGAAAGGTTTCCCGGCTCTCCCGGTCCCGGTTCCGGAAGACGGCGGTCAGGGCCAGAATCCGTTCCTGGGGATGGAAAAAATCCTCTCCGGCGGGCAGGGGCGCCCCCGGGTCTCCCGCCGGAGGCAGCAGCGCGGCGCAGGCAGCCTCCTGGCCCGACTGCGCCGCGTAGTCCAGCATCCACAGTGCCGCCCCCAGCGGGTAGGACATGGAATCCAGCCGGTGGCGGTTTACCGGAGCGGAGAAGGCGGCGGCGGCGCCCAGAGCGCCTGCTACGTCGGTCCGGGTGTATTTTCCGTCGAAGTGCTGGAAGAAGAAGCCGGCGGCGGCACGGGCGGCCTGTTCAGCGGCTTTGGAAAAGGCTTTTGGGGAAAAGGCGGCCCGGTCCTCACCCACCGGCTTGAGGATATTGGCGGCGCTGTCCTGGAAGACCTGTTCCTCCCCGGGGGACAGCGCCGTGGGAACGCACGCTTCCCCGGCCAGGGTCCAGACCTTGGAGGAGGCCGTTTTTTTCGCTTCGCCCATACTTGGCACCACGCTTTCTCAAAACAGTTTGTACCAGTGTACCACATAAAAAGGCAAAAGTCACGCATGAAGTGTATCGATTGGGGGGTGATATTTGACAAAATCAAAAATTTCCGGCGGAAACCGCGAAAAATCTATTGCCAGCTTTTGCGGGAATCTGCTATAATTTTGTGCGTGGGAGAGGGAAACTTTCGGAAGAGAATCCGTTTTTGGCGGGAGAAAATTCATGGAGGACGGTTTTGGCCTGACAGCGGCAGGACCGGATCTGGACGGCGCCTGCAACGTGCCTCCGTCCGGCCAAGACAATCCAGCCGCATATGAAGCCGCGGACGCCGCGCCTGATATGGAGGAGCCTTCCATTCGAAGACGTGGCGGAGACCGTTTCCGTTTCCCATTCCGTTCCCTTATAATAGAGAAGAAAGTCAAGACAAGCCTGCGAAGAGGAAACAAGCGGAGAAAAAGGAGAAGAATATGGAGAAAAACCGAAACAAGAAAAGCAGCGGCCTGGCCCTGGCGCCCTTTCTGATTTTTGTCGTCATCTACTTGGGGGCGGGCCTGATTCTGCAGAGCCAGGGAGTGGAAATGGCCTTCTATCAGTTCCCCTCTGTTACGGCCATGTTTATCGCCCTGCTGGCGGCCTTTGCCATGACGCCTGGGGCCGTCAATGAGCGCTTTGCCGTCTTCGCCCGGGGCGCGGCCAACGTGGACGTATTGACCATGCTGATGATCTACCTCCTGGCGGGAGCCTTTTCCAGTGTGGCCGCCGCTATGGGCGGACGGGACGCCACCGTTCACCTGGGACTCTCCCTGGTGCCTGCCCAGTTCCTGGCCGCCGGGGTGTTCATCATCTCCGCCTTCATGGGCACCGCTACCGGCACTTCCATGGGTACCATTGGCACCATCATTCCCATTGCCGTGGGCGTGGCGGCGGAGAGCGGTTTGAGCATCCCCCTGTTTACCGGCGCCTGCGTGGGCGGGGCCATGTTCGGCGACAACCTCTCTATGATTTCCGACACTACGATTGCCGCCACCCGCTCCCAGGGCTGTGAGATGCGGGACAAGTTCCGGGTGAACTTCTTCATTGCCCTCCCCGCCGCCGTGCTGACCATTGCGGTCCTGCTGGTGGTGGGCCGTCCGGAGACGGTGCAGGCCCTGGACGGTCTGGAGTTCAGCATTCTGAAGGTGATTCCCTACCTGCTGGTGCTGCTGCTGGCCCTGGTGGGCATGAACGTCTTCCTGGTGCTGACCATCGGTATTTTCACCGCCGGTCTCATTGGCATTGTCTCCGGGTCTCTGGACGTTTTCGGCTTTGCCCAAGGGGTTTGGAGCGGCTTTACGGGCATGAATGAGGTGTTTTTTCTGACCCTGTTCTGCGGCGGCATGAGCGAGATGGTCACCCACAACGGCGGCATCCGCTGGATGATGGAGAAGCTTCAGGGCATGATGCGGGGCAACAAATCCGCCCAGGTGGGCATTGCGGCCCTGGTCTCCCTGGCGGACTGCGCCACGGCCAACAACACAGTAGCCATTGTCCTCAGCGGCAGCATGGCCAAGGACATCAGCCGGGAGTACCGGGTGGACCCCCGCCGGACGGCCTCCCTGCTGGACGTGTTCTCCTGCGTGTTCCAGGGCATCATTCCCTATGGCGCCCAGCTGCTCTCCGCCGCGGCCCTGGCCACAGCCAACGGCGTTCCCCTGAATCCCACGGATATTATTCCGAACCTGTGGTATTGCTGGATGCTGGCCATTGTGGGCCTGGCGTCCATCTTCATCCCCTTTGCCGATGGCGTCTGCCGCCGGGACCCCTGGAACTGGGAATATGACACGGCGGAATCCGGTGTGGCGGAAAAGAAGGCCCTTCTGGAAGCGGAAAAATCCATCTGAATCCAGTGGAACCGAACGTGCGCCGGTACTTCCGGCGCACGTTTTGATTCTGCCGGTTCCGGCGGGGAGACGGCCGGAGGAGAAGCGGAACAGGGGAATAACCGTTTCTTGTTCAGAAATGCTGGCTTTTTCGGAGAAAAGATGATAAGATACCCTTAGAAGCGGAAAGAAGTTGAAAAAGAACGGGGCGGCAGTCCCGGCTGTGTCCGTCCCTCTATTCCTATGGCAGGAAAACAGCCGCCGGAGCGGCGTTCCCCTCCGGCGGCGCGGAAAAGAAAGGAAGGTATTCTCTATGAACTGTCAGAATAAGGGCTTTGCCACCCGCCAGATTCACGCCGGAAAGAGCGAAAACGCCGCCGGTTCCCTGTGCGCACCCATCTACCAGACCTCTACCTTTGAATTTGCCACGGTGGAGCAGGGCGGAGCCCGGTTTGCCGGACAGGAGGCGGGCTACATCTACAGCCGCCTGTCCAACCCCACCACGGCCCTGGCGGAAGCGAAACTGGCCAATCTGGAGGGCGGCGAGGCGGCCCTGATGGCGGCTTCCGGCATGGGCGCGATTTCCACGGCCCTGTGGAGCTCCGTAACGGCAGGGGATGAGATCGTGGCGGACGAGACCCTGTATGGCTGCACCTATTCTCTGCTGGAACACGGCATGAGCAAGTTCGGCGTAAAGGTCCGGCTGGCGGACCTGCGGGACCCGGAGAACCTGAAAGCGGTTTTGACGGACCGGACGAAGGTGGTCTACTTCGAAAGCCCCTGCAATCCCACCATGAAAATCCTGGACATTGCCGGGATTGCCCGGACCGCCCACGCCTTTCACGCCGGCATCCGGGTGATGGTGGACAACACCTTCTGCACGCCCTACCTCCAGCGGCCCCTGGAGCTGGGAGCCGACGTGGTGGTCCACAGCGCCACCAAGTACCTCAACGGACACGGCGACGTCATTGCGGGGGCGATTGTGGGCAGCGCGGAGTTTGTGGAGACCTGCCGTTCCTTCGGCCTGAAGGATATGACCGGCGCGGTCCTCAGCCCCTTCGACGCCTTCCTGCTGGCCCGGGGCATGAAGACGCTGGACATCCGCATGGAGCGCCACTGCGCCAACGCCCAGAAGGTGGCGGAATTCCTGGAGGCCCATCCCGCCGTGGCGAAGGTGTATTACCCCGGTCTGAAGAGCTTCGAGGGCCACGAGACTGCCGCGCGGCAGATGAAGCTGCCCGGCGGTATGATTTCCATAGAGCTCAAGGCGGACAGGGCCGCTGCCGCCGCCGCCCTGAACCGGCTGGAGCTGTGCACCATTGCCGTCTCTCTGGGGGACGCCGAGACCCTGGTGGAGCATCCCGCCACCATGACCCATTCCACCTACACCGCCGAGGAGCTGAAGGCCTCCGGCATCTCCGAGGGTCTGGTCCGCATCAGCGTGGGCCTGGAGGACCCGGAGGACTTGATCGCGGATTTCAAGGCCGTTCTGGATCCCCTGGCGTGACGCGGGGTTCCGGCGCGGGAGACGGCAAAGCCTATAGCAAAGTAGAAGGTTTTCCGCCCATTCCGCCGGAAGACGGACAAATTGCCGCAGGCACGGGGAGAAATTTTGTGCGTTTTCACCATGCCTATTCCCTTGACCATCCAGCCTGCCGCAGGGCTATGCTGATTCCGACAGAAGGCTGGTGGTTTCTGGGTCCCGGGCTTCGCAGCTGGCAGGGACCCTCCGAATTTCGCCGGATCCGGCGGGGCTTTACGCCCTGCCGGTTATCTGGTATAATCAAACCCGCGGATACCCCAAGGGAGAAACATCCGAAAGGAGAGCCGTGCATGAAAGAACGCGTATGAGAATCGGAACGCCGTCCGGAAGACGGTGACGGCGAAGACCCGGGCCGTCAGCGATTCCGCCTCCGCGCCGCGGATGCGGAGACCGGGCCCTGCCCCTGAGGCCGGGGCTCACATCCTGATTACCACCTCCTTCTCCACCTCTGAAGCCTGGGCGCGGACAACGCCGCCAAGCCGCCCCAGACCCGGAAGCACAGGCACGGAACACCCGCCTCATTCCGGATTTCCGTCAGGCGGCGGCCTTTGCGGAAGCTGTTCCCATTCAAACTGCGTGAGGCGGGAGAAATCGAGAAGGAGAAATCGTATGACAATCGCTGATGTCTTAAACAAGCTGGACGGCCTGCTCTGGGGGACGCCCCTGATCGCCTTTGCCATCCTCCTGGGCGCGTATTACATGCTCAAAGGCAAATTCTTTCCGTTCGTACATTTCGGGCATATTCTGAAAAACACCATTCTGGCAAAGTCCGGCGAGTCCACCAAAACGGACACGGATAAAATCTCTCCCTACCGCGCCTTCTGCCTGGCCGTGGGCGGCGCTGTGGGCATGGGCAACATCTCCGGCGTGGCGTCGGCCATTGCCGTTGGCGGTCCCGGCTCGATTTTCTGGATGTGGGTCTGGGCCTTCTTCGGCATGATGGTCAAGACCGCGGAGACCTCCCTGGGCCTCTACTACCGCCGGAAGGGTCCGGACGGCAAGTACAACGGCAGCGCCATGGATTACATGGAGCGGGGCATGGAAGGAGAACTGGGTCTGAAATTCGGCAAACCCCTGGCGGTTCTCTTTGCCATCTCCCTGTTCCTGATGGTTCTCCAGGGCAGCGGCGCCTACACCGTGGGCGAGACGCTTCACGCCTCCTTCGGGCTGAATCTCATGGCGGTCGTGGCCGTTTATGTGCTGTTCGTGGTCTATCTGATCTTCCGGGGTGAGAATACCATCGGCAAAATCGCGGAGAAGATCGTGCCGGTCATGTGCTGCGTATATCTGGCGGCTACGGTCATCATCCTGGTTCTGAACATTTCCTATCTGCCGGAGATGTTTGCCGGGATTTTCAAGGGCGCGTTCACCGGCACGGCGGCTGTGGGCGGCTTTGTGGGCTCCGCGGTGTCCCTGGCCATCCGGCAGGGCATTGCCCGCTCCGTCTACTCCAACGAGGCCGGAAACGGCACCTCTCCCCTGATTCACGGTTCCGCCGACACGGTGCATCCCGTCCGTCAGGGCCTCTGGGGCGCGGTAGAGGTGTTCTGCGACACGCTGATCGTGTGCACCTGCTCCGGCCTGGCCATCCTGGCCACCGGCACCTGGACCAGCGGAACCACCGGCGCGGCCCTAGGGGTTCTGGCCTTCACCGACGCCTTTGGAGGCTTCGGAAGATATTTCCTCGGCATCATGACGCTGCTCTTTGCCTTTACCACCTCCACCACATGGTACCTGTTCTATCAGAATATCCTGGCGTATCTGCTCAAGAAGAAGCCCGCCGTTTTGAAGGTGGTGCAGAAGGGCTTCACGGTTGTATTCCCCCTGATTATGCTGGGCAATGCCGCCCTGATCTACTTCACCGGCTCCAGCGCCGACCTGTTCTGGACCATCGTCAGCATTGTGACGGCGTTCCCGCTGTTCTTCAACATGATTGCCCTGATCTTCCTGCGCAAGAAGTTCTGGGCGCTGCTCAGCGACTATAAGGCCCGCTATCTCGGCATTGGCCAGGTAGACCCGAACTTCAAGCTCTTCGCTGAAGACGACCCGGAGGTCATGGCCAAAATCAACCAGAACCTGCGGAAGTAAGCGGCTTTCATGACGCCAGGTGATATCCGGCAGGAACGCTGCTGGGCTGTGATCGATTTAGATGTGATAGAAGGGAACGTGTCCGCACTGCGGAGCCGCCTTCCAGCCGGATGTGGGCTGATGGCGGTTGTAAAGGGAGAGGGATATGGTTATGGCATGCTCCCTTCGGCCGCGGCCTGTGTGCGGGCCGGTGCGCAATGGCTTGGGGTTGCGGCGCTGGAAGAGGCGCTCACCCTGCGGCAGAATGGCTTTACCTGCCCGATTCTGATTCTGGGCGTCACCGCACCAGGGCTGGCCCCCGTGCTGGCCCGGCAGCGGATTTCCCAAGTGGTTCCTTCTCTGGAGTATGCCAGGGAGCTGGCTTCCCGCCTGGAAGGGGCGTGTCTTCCCATCCACCTGGGGGTGGATACCGGCATGGGCCGCCTGGGCTGGTGGACCCAGCCGGAGACCATTTCCGCCGTCTGCGGCGAGATCCGAGAGATTCGAGAGATCAGCGGACTCCAGATAGAAGGCGTCATGACCCACCTGTCATCCGCCCGGGGAACAAATCAAGAAGCGGAGGCCTATACCAGGCGCCAGCTGGACATCTTCCGGCGGCTTTGCCGGACTCTGGAAAAACAGGGAATCTCCATTCCCTGCAGGCACGCGGCCAACAGCGGCGCTCTGCTTCGCCACGGCGATTCGCTGGAGGGCCTGAACCTGGTCCGGATCGGACATCTGCTGTATGACGGTCTTCCCGGCGGAGAGGCTCTGGGCCTTCGCTCCGCGCTGGAGCTGAAAGCGTCGGTTGCCTGCGTGAAGGAACTGCCTGCGGGCGCCTGTGTTGGCTATGGCCGGACCTACCGGCTGCCCAGACCGGCCCGGATTGCGGTGCTGAATATAGGAAGCTGTGACGGATACCCCGCCTGCCTCTCCAACAGAGGCTGGATGCTGCTCCGCGGCATACGGGTCCCCGTAGTGGGAAGCGTCTGCATGGATCAAACCATGCTTGACGTCTCTGCGGTCCCCGATGCAAAGGCGGGGGATCCGGTCACGATTGTGGGGCGGGACGGCGGAGCGGAACTGACCGCAGAGGATATTTCCGCCCAGGCCGGAGGCGCGATAGACGCCTTGAGTACTTCTTTCAGGAACCGGCTTCCCCGCTTCTACCGGCAGGGGGGACGGCTGGTGGGGAAACTGCACACCATTCAAACATTTGAGTCGTTCGACTCAGAAAGCGAGGAAGGATGAACGATATGAAAGACACGCGAAGCATCATAGAAATCCGCTGGCACGGCCGGGGAGGCCAGGGCGCGAAGACGGCGTCGCTGCTGCTGGCGGACGCGGCGTTCAACACCGGCAAGTACGTCCAGGGCTTCCCGGAGTACGGCCCGGAGCGCATGGGCGCGCCCATCACCGCTTATAACCGCATCAGCTCGGAGCGGAGCACGGTCCACTCCAACATCTATGAGCCGGACTACGTGGTGGTGGTAGACGAGACCCTGATCTCCGCCGTGGACGTGACGGCGGGCCTGAAGAAGGAAGGGGCCATCGTCATCAACTCCGGTAAATCCCCGGAGGAGCTGCGCCCCCTGCTGAAGGGCTACGAGGGCCGGGTGTGCACCATTGACGCCGGTAAAATTTCGGAAGAAGAGCTGGGAAAGAACTTCCCCAACACCCCCATGCTGGCCGCGATTGTCAAGGTCTCCGGCGTGGTGGGCGAGGAGGAATTTGTTCAGGATATGGAGGCGTCTTTTCAGCATAAGTTCGCCGCCAAGCCCCAGGTCATCGAGGGCAACATGCGGGCCCTGAAACGCTCTATGAAGGAGGTCCGCGTCTGCGGACCGGAAATGCCGGGAGGCCCGCAGGCCGAGACGGCAGAGGAGGTCAAGGAAGGATGAGCCATTTAGCAAAGGATATGACCCCCCAGGTCACATGGAAGGACATCACCCCCGGCGGAGCCATCTTTGAGGGCGGCACCTCCCAGGTGGTGGAGACCGGCGACTGGCGGACCATGAAGCCGGTTTTGGATATGGATAAGTGTAAGCAGTGCCTGCTCTGCGCCCCGGTGTGCCCGGACATGTCCATCCCGGTCAATAAAGACGGCAAGCGGGAGGACTTCAACTACTTCTTCTGCAAGGGC
>JAAWLO010000018.1 GCA_022797935.1 Oscillibacter sp.
ATCCACAGCCGGGGCTTTGGCCACGTGGGCGGGTCCATGGACCTGGCGGACCTGATGGCGGTGCTGTACGGGGAGGTCATGAAGTTCGACCCGAAGAACCCCCGCTGGGAGGACCGGGACTGGCTGGTGCTGAGCAAGGGCCACGCGGGCCCGGTGGCCTACGCCACCTTCGGCCTCATGGGCTTCTACCCTCTGGAGGAGGCCTACACCCTGAACCAGCCCAACACGAAGTTCCCCAGCCACACGGACCGCAAGCTCACCCCCGGCGTGGACCTGACCACCGGCTCCCTGGGCCAGGGGGTCTCCACCGCCACCGGCGCGGCTCTGGGCAACCGGATTGACGGCCGGGACAATTATGTGTACTGCGTCATCGGCGACGGCGAGGCCGACGAGGGCCAGGTGTGGGAGGGCTTCCACTTCGCCTACGCCCACAAGCTGGACAACATCATCTACATCATTGACAACAACGGCTATCAGCTGGACGGCGCCACGGCGGACATCCTGGACCACGGCGATATCGCGAAAAAGGCGGCGGGCTTCGGGCTCCATGTTCAGGAGATCGACGGCCACGACGTGAAGGCCATTTACGACGCCATCCAGAAGGCCAAGGAGACCAAGGGCGTGCCCAGCTGCATTGTGCTGGATACCTGCAAGGGCAAGGGGGCTACGTTTGCCGAGCCCAAGCACGACCACTCCTCTCAGCCCGGGGAAGAGCAGTGGCAGGAGGCCATTGCGGCGGCGGAGGCAGCTTTGGCCGCCGTCAGAAACGCTTAAAGGAGGGTGCGAGCAATGAATGTGAAATTGATTGGAAAGCACGAAAAGGACGCCCGCGCCTGCCGGGACGCCGTGGCGCTGACGCTCAATGAGCTGATGGGCCAGGACAAGAGCATCTGCTACGTGGACTGCGACCTGATGGGCTGCATCAACACGAAACAGTTGGTGCAGCATTACCCGGAACGGTCCTTCGAGGCGGGCATTGCCGAGGGGAACGCGGCGGGCGTGTCGGCGGGTCTGGCGGCCACGGGGAAGAAGGTGTTCCTGCACTCCTTCGGCACCTTCACCTCCCGGCGGATCTACGACCAGATTTACATGAGCGCGGCCTACGCGGGCCTGAGCGTGCGGGTGCTGGGCTCGGACGCGGGCGTAACGGCGGCCTTCAACGGCGGCACCCACATGCCCCTGGAGGACGCGGCCATGTACCTGAGCATCCCGGAGTCCACGGTGCTGGACCCCTGCGACTATGACCAGCTGGCCAGCATCACGAAGAATCTGGTGCATGTGGAGGGCGTGAGCTTCACCCGGTTTGTCCGGAAGGACGTCATCCAGGTCTACGGCGAGGGCAGCGAGTTCGAAATCGGCAAGGGCGTGGTGCTCCGCGAGAGCGCCCAGGATCAGGCCGCGGTCATCAGCTCCGGCATCCTGCTGGATGAGGCGCTGAAGGCCTATGAAGCCCTTGCGGCGGAAGGCATCCAAGTTCGCGTTATCGATATGTTCACCTGGAAGCCGCTGGACGAGGAGCTGGTGGTCAAGGCCGCTAAGGAGACCGGCGCCATTGTGACGGCGGAGAACCACAATGTCACCTGCGGTCTGGGCAGCGTGGTGGCCAACTGCCTGGCGAAGCACTGCCCGACGGTGCAGGAGTTCGTAGGCGTACAGGACCTGTTCGGCCAGGTGGGTCCCCAGGACTTCCTGATGGATACCTATGGCCTGCGGGCGGCCAATATTGTGGAGGCCGTGAAAAAGGCGATTTCCCGGAAGTAACCCACAGACATGAAAGAGGAGCGTGATTGAGATGGCGAAAGCAATGGACGCGTTTTCCGCGTCTCTGATGGCCGACAAGCGGGAGATTATCTTCGCGCCGGCGGTGTACAAGTTCGAGACCTTTGCCCAAATGGCGGAGCAGTTCCAGCTGAACGAGCGGGACGTGGTGCTGACCAACGAGCGGCTGTACACGCCCTATATGAAGGAACTGAATCTGAAGTGCCAGTTCGTCTTCCGGGGCCAGTTCGGCCAGGGAGAGCCGGACGAGGCCATGATCCAGAAGATGTACGACGCGATTCCCTACGACAGCTATGACCGGGTAATCGCGGTAGGCGGCGGCGCGATTCTGGATATGAGCAAGCTGCTGGGCTTCAAGCGTCCGGACACGGTGCACAACCTGTTCTTCAAGCGCTTCCCGGTGGAGGCGGAGAAGGACGTAATTGCGGTGCCCACCACCTGCGGCACGGGCAGCGAGTGCACGAACATCTCCGTGGCGATTGTGAAGGAGGAGAAGGACGGGGAACTGACGGGCCGGGAGACGAAGCTGGGCCTGGTGTCGGACAGCATCATTCCCACGAAGGTATGTCTGATTCCGGATCTGGTAAAGCCGCTGCCCTACAAGCCCTTCGCCTGCTCGGCCATTGACGCGCTGGTGCACGCCACGGAATCCTTCCTGAGCCCGCAGCGGAAGACGCAGACGTCGGAGCTGTTCAGCGAGAAGGCCATGGAGATGATTCTGAAGGGCTTCAAGCTGATGGACGAGAAGGGGCAGGAGGCCCGGTTCGAGTATCTGGACGAGTTCCTGACGGCCAGCTTCTACGCGGGAATCGCCTTCCTGAAGGCGGGCTGCGGCCCGGTTCACGGCATGAGCTTCCCCCTGGGCGGCACGTACCACGTGTCCCACGGCGAGAGCAACTACATGCTGTTTGGCGCGATTCTGGACTACTATGACGCGAAGAATCCCGAGGGGGAGATCATGCGGTTCAAGGAGCTGGTGGCCCGGATTCTGGGCTGCGCGGCCAAGGACGCTATTCCGGAGCTGAATGCGCTGCTCCAGCGGATTCTGCCCCTGCGGCCTTTGCGGGACTGCGGCTTCACGGAGGAGGATTTCCAAAAGTTCCCCCAGTCCGTGGAGGTCAACCAGCAGCGCCTCATGACCAACGCCTACTTCCCCCTGGACCTCGCCGCTATGGAGGCTGTTTACAGAAAGTGCTATTGACCAGCGGATAAAAAACGAAACAATCACCCTCTTACCTACAAAAAGACCGCCGGAATCCGAAGATTCCGGCGGTCTTTTCGTTGATTTTCAGACAGCTTTTTCAGGAAATTTATACATTGAAGCGGAAGTAAATCATATCGCCGTCCTGTACGACATAGTCCTTGCCCTCGCTGCGCAGCAGGCCCTTCTCCCGGGCGGCGGCAACACTGCCGCAGGACGCCATATCGCTGTAGGCAATGACTTCCGCCCGGATGAAACCCCGTTCAATGTCGGAGTGGATTTTCCCGGCGGCCTGCGGGGCCTTGGTGCCCTTTTTGATGGTCCAGGCCCGGCATTCGTCTTTGCCGTAGGTCAGGAAGGAAATGAGGCCCAGAAGCGTATAGGAGCATTTAATCAGCCGGTCCAGGCCGGACTCCTCCACGCCGATCTCCGCCAAGAACATCTGCTTTTCCTCACCCTCCAGTTCCGCCACATCCTGTTCCAGCTTGGCGCAGATGGGGAGCACCTGGCTTCCCTCCGCCGCGGCAATTTCGCACACCTGCTGGTAATAGGCATTGTGTTCCAGGTCTGCAAAGCCGTCCTCATCGGTATTGGCGGCATAAATTACGGGCTTGAGAGTCAGCAGGTCACTGGTGCGCAGCAAAGCCGCGTCCTCCGCCTCACAGGGAAAGGTCCGGGCCAGATTACCGCCGTCCAGATGCCTTTGCAGGGCGGTGAACAGTTCCACCTCGTGGGCAAATTTCTTGTCGCCCTTCAGCGCCTTGGCCGCCTTCTCCACCCGGCGCTGAACCATTTCCAGGTCTGCCATGACCAGCTCCATGTTGATGATGTCAATATCCCGCCGGGGATCTGTGGAGCCCTCCACATGGATGACATTTTCATCGTCGAAGCAGCGGACCACATGAACCACCGCATCGGTTTCCCGGATGTTGGCCAGGAATTTATTTCCCAGGCCCTCCCCCTTGCTGGCGCCCTTCACCAGGCCGGCAATATCCACAAACTCAATCACCGCCGGGGTCTTCTTGTCCGGCTCATACAGTTCCGCCAGCCGGTCCAGCCGCTCGTCGGGAACTGCCACCATACCCACATTGGGATCAATGGTACAGAAGGGATAGTTGGCACTCTCCGCACCGGCGTTCGTAATGGCGTTGAACAAGGTGGATTTGCCCACGTTGGGCAGGCCTACGATTCCTAATTTCATAGTCTTCTCCTTTGTTTTCAAGGGTTTCCATGGCCTGCCCCGCCTCTGTGTGCCGGGCACGGGCAGCGTATGTGTGCCGGAAAGAGCACAAGACAGGCCGCCTGCCGTCTGCTCTGCCGCTGAACGGTTTCCCCATGACTGGGACCGCTATCCTCCGGCTATCCGGCGGAATGGAATTCGGTCCAACCCGTATTATAGCATAGGGCGTCCGCATTCTCAAGAGCCATTCCGGTGTTCGCCCGTCAATTTTCCGGAATATTCCGGCGTTTTACCACAGGCTCAATTGGGCGTCCATAGGGGTTTTTACGAAACGGGGCGGGGTTCTCCGCAGGATTGCTCCGGCCTCCCCGGGCTGCTCCAGCCAGGAACGTACCGCTTCCCGTTTCAGCACCAGCGGCATCCGATCATGCACCGCCTTCAAAGAATCGTTGGCTGCGGTTGTCAGGATACAAAAGCAGGGGCGGCCCTGCTCTATGCGGTAAAGCCCTGCCATATATAAAACGGGCTCTCCGGGCAGATTAAACCGGTATTTCCGTCTCTCCGCGTCCCACTCATAAAAACCGGTGGAGGGAACCGCGCAGCGCATGGAGGCCAAGCTCTCCCGAAAAAGATTTTTTTCTCCAGCCGTCTCCGCTCTGGCGTTGATGACCAGTGTCTTGGACAAGGAATAGCCCCAGGTCTGCAATTCTGCCCGGATGCCCTGCCGTCCAGAGAGCAGTACCGGAGCCTGTGCCTTTGGGCATATCTCTCCGGAAATCCAGATACCACTCTGCCGCTCAACAGCTTCCGCAATCTTCAAAATCTCCGGGCATTCCTCCGGCGTGAACGGATAGCGGCTGCACATCGTTTGTCCCTCCCATTTCATCCCTTTGGAACCGCTCAGCCGGCGGAAAAAGCACGGCGAAAAATCATTCCTTTGGAACACAGTTCCCCCAAAAGTATCCTTTTTGCGACAGAGAACCAAAAAAGTGCCTACTTGTTTTTCCCCTTTTCCGGAGGTACCATGACGCCAGCCAAAGCTTTTGAACCACACCAAGAAAGGAGAACAACTATGCACTTTAATGGAACCATCTGGCGGCCCCCCTACGAGGCAGGCTCCCTGCTGCTCCAAGCCACGGCGGGCTGCACCCACCACGCCTGCAAATTCTGCACGCTTTACCAGGACCTACCTTTCCGCTTCCGCATGTCCCCCCTGGAGGAAATCGAGGCAGACCTACAAGAGGCGCAGCTTTGGAGTACCGACCCCCTCTGCCTGCTGTCTGCCCGTTTGCAGGGGCTCCCTTCTGCCGGGCGGGTCCGGCGCGTGTTTCTCACGGGTGCAAATCCCTTTGTCCTGCAGGCAGAACGGCTGGAGGCCATTGCGGAACGAATCCGGACCTATTTTCCCAGCGTGGAAAGCATAGGCTGCTTCGCGCGGGTAACGGACGTGGCCCTGAAGCGTGATGAAGACCTGCTGGCTCTTCACCGCCTGGGCTACGACGGCATCACCATCGGCGCAGAGACCGGGGACCGGGAGGCCCTGACCTTCATGAACAAGGGCTATTCTCCCCATGCCATTGTGGAGCAGGCTTCCCGGCTGGACCAAGCGGGGATTGGCTACAGTTTTTTCTATTTGACGGGAATTGCCGGGGCAGACCGCGGCAGAGAAGCGGCAGAGCACAGCGCGGCCGTCTTCAACCAGACCCACCCACAGCGGATTGGCGCCTCCATGCTGACGGTTTTCCCGGAGTCCCCGCTGTATCAGGACATCCAGCAAGGCCGCTGGAAGGAGGCCGGTGAATTGGAAAAGCTGGCGGAACTGAAAACCTTGCTGGAATGCCTGACCATCGAAACTCGATTTGAGACTGACGGCGCGTCCAACCAGATTCAAATCCGGGGAAACCTGCCCAGAGACCGGGAGCGGCTTATCGCCTCCCTGGACAGGTGGACTGCAGAGGCCGATGAAAAGTCTCTGCGGAGATACCGGGAGAATCTGCGGCATCTATGAGAAAGCCTGCGGAGGTTCGCCTGGCATCACGAAAAGGCATTTCCTAAAAATGCAAGATGGGACGCTATCTTTCCAAACAGCGCCCCATCTTTCCGCCCAAAAAATTTAGAAATTGCCGTCAGGCCTTGACCCATAAGCCGCTTTTCAGGCTATCTGCCGCTCTGTTTTTCGAAACCGGTAAAAGCCCGTTCGATCCAGGGCCACCATAACCGCGGGAATAAAAATCAGCTGCAGGAGGATTCCCGGCACAGCGGTGAGAAACGCGCCGGAAAGAAACATTTGCCAAGTAAACGCCTGTCCGGATACGCCGGAAAGCACAATCCGGACAACCGACCAAACCAAGCGGCCTCCCAGCATGGCGGCAATCAGACACCGATACAGAGCTCTCACGCACTGCCAGCGGGACCGCGCATAGAGAAAGCCTGCCAAAAAACCGTAAGCCGCCAATTCGAAGGCCATTGCCACGCCAGTTGGAAACAGCGAAGGCGCACCGAACAGGGCAAACCGCAGCGGAGGCAGCAGAAAGCCCACCAATATGCCGTACTTCCAGCCGCACAGAAAACCGCAGAGCAGCACCGGCAGGTGCATAGGACAGAGCATTTGGCCGATTTGGGGAATCTGCCCGGTAAAGAAGGGCAAAACCAAGCCAACCGCCAGCAGCAAAGCAGCCGCACACAATGTCCGTACCGTTTTTTGATTTTGCTTCATAGGAAAAACTCCCTTTCAAAGTTTTCCCGTCTTCTGACAAGTCCACCGCCTTCCTGACGGTGGGTTTTCCAGTAAAGTGTAGCATAGAAAACCAATTCTGGCAAGTCCCCTTCCTACACCGGGGACGTTTACAAAACCTCCGGCGCGTCTCCAGCGGCTTTCCTGCCTATTAACGCCGCTGTTCCCGGAACGGCAGTTCACTCATAATTGGCGGTTTGTCCTTGTATATCGCAGCCATATCCTGTATTTTCCGCTTCATCTCTGCACGAACATGCAGGGGCTCCAGGCACTCACATTTATCCCCAAAGCCAAGCAGAATATCATAGTGATAGTCGTTTTCGATAAATGGGAAATTCACCATGTAATATTCTCCGCCATCCGGTACGACATGGTCATAGGAACAATATTCCAGTACCCTGTCCAGCACAGCTTTGTGAATACGAATTTTGATTTCTGTCCGCATCGTTTCCGCTCTTTCCTCAACATCCAGAACCGGTTTTTGATAATTCCGCGGAATAAACATTTCCTGCTTCATCTGCAGCTCTGTCATACGGGACAGTCTGAACAGGCGATAATCATTTCTGATGAGGCAATAACCTTGAAAATACCAGTGACCGCCTTTCCACACCAACTGATACGGCTCAACCGTCCGCACCGTTCTCTTTCCATGGTGCGCCGTATATGCAAAGCACAGCAGCTTATGCTCCTGTAAAGCTGTTTTGATCCTTTCGAAATATGGCTGTATATTCCGATTGCCTATCCACGGACTGAAATCCATGCAGACACAGCAGAAATCCGGCGTTCAGACCTTGTTAAAAATATGCCGGACGCCGGAAAGCTTCCCGCTCCGCTGGAAGCTCCCTCCGCCCTGTGCTTTCCGGTCTTATCGACCGCAGTCCTGTCCCCACCGCCGGACTGCGGATTCCCCCAGCAGAAACTGTCCATGCGTACGCTCCTTCTCTCCGGCAATTGCATTCTGCCTCCGGTTCTGCTATACTGACAAAAACCGGCAAACGAAAGGAGGCCTCGCATGACCTTCCGCAAACCTTGGACTTCCCCGCTCTTCCCCGTCTCCCGGCGGGACTTTCTGGTTACTGCCACCATCCTCTTCTGTGCCATTCTGCTCTGTTCCTTTCTCCGTTCCGCCGGAAGCATTGACGGCTTTGCCGCCCCAGTCTTTGTTCTGGCGGTACTGCTGATCTCCCGGCTCACCAGCGGTTATCTCTACGGCCTTGTGGCGGTGGTACTGGGTGTGGTCTGTGTCAACTTCATCTTTACCTACCCTTACTGGGCCTTCGATTTCCAGAACCCCGGCTATCCCCTCACCTTTTTCACCCTGCTGATGATTTCCCTCATCACCTGCACCCTCACCGCCCAAGCCAAACGCCAGGCCAATCTTCTGGCGGAAAACGAACGGGAAAAAATGCGGGCCAATCTCCTGCGCTCTGTCTCCCACGATATCCGCACCCCTCTGACCTCCATTGTGGGCTCCACTTCCGCTGTGCTGGAAAACCCCAGCCTCTCCAGCCAGGAGCAGCGGGAGCTCCTCCAAAACGCCCGGGAGGAAGCCCAATGGCTGATTCAAGTGGTGGAAAACCTTCTTTCCATCACCCGCATGGGGGATGACCGAGTCCCCATTGCCAAAGAGCCTGAACCCGCAGAGGAAATTCTTGGTGCTGCCGCCCAGAAGTTCCGCCGCCGCTTTCCGGATACCGGCGTGTCTGTCTCCGTGCCGAAGGAACTGCTTATGGTCCCCATGGATCCGATTTTAATCGAACAGGTCTTGGCAAATCTGCTGGAAAACGCCGTCTTTCACGGGCACGCCACACACATCCGCCTGGCTCTGGAGCAGGAGGTTTCCTTTGCCCGCTTCTCCGTTCAAGACAACGGCAGCGGCATTCCCAAGAAAAAACTGGACGGCCTCTTTGATGGGCGGCCCAAGCCTCATCACCTCCCGGATGGCGATGGAAAGCGGAACCTGGGTCTGGGCCTTTCCGTCTGCCGGGCCATTGTCCTGGCCCATGGAGGAACCATTCAGGCCAACAATCGAAACCAGGGTGCGGAGGTCTTTTTCCGCCTGCCCCTGTTCCAGGAGGACATCCTATGAACATCCGAGAGAAAATTTTGATAATTGAAGATGAGAAGAGCATTGCCCAATTCATCTCCGCCGTGCTCAGCGGGCAGGGCTATGAGACCATTCAGGCCCGCACGGCCAAGGAAGGTTTGTCCATGCTTGCCTCCCACTGCCCGGATCTGGTCATTCTGGACCTGGGCCTGCCGGATATGGACGGGATGGACATCCTCCGCCAGCTGCGCAGCTGGTCCAGCCTGCCGGTGGTGGTGGTCTCCGCCCGGTCTCACGAGCGAGACAAGGTGGCCGCCCTGGACCAGGGGGCGGACGACTATCTCACCAAGCCCTTCGGCACCGGGGAACTGCTGGCCCGGGTCCGCACCGCCATCCGCCACACCCGCACCGCCAGCAGCAACGACGGCGTTGCCCGCCAGGGCATCTATACCGTGGGAGAGCTGTCCATCGATTTCAACAAGCACCAGGCCCTGGTCCGGGGGGAAAACGTCAAGCTGACCCTTAGTGAATTCCGCATTGTGGCCCTGCTTGCCAGACACGCCGGAAAGGTACTGACCTACGATTTCATCATCAAGGAGCTCTGGGGGCCCCGGGCGGGAAGCGGCAACCAGATTCTCCGGGTGAACATGGCCAACATCCGGCGCAAGATCGAGAAGAACCCCGCTGAGCCAGAGTATTTTTTCACCGAAGTCGGCGTAGGCTACCGTCTGGCGGAGGGAGACTCCTAAAAAGACATGGTCCGGCATGAGGCGCCAGAAATGGCGGAGGAACGGGAACGTTCCTTCGTTTTGGCGTCTTTTCCCTTGTTTTTCCCATTTTTTGGACTTCTAATTTTTTTGGAGATAGTCGCAAATACGACTTGCTTTCCTATATCTTGTGTGCTATGGTAGGGGTACTGTTACATATCTTGTGGTATACACCGAATGAATCAGGGGGAACACGAATGAAAGTCATCAAGCGGAACGGAACCGAAGTCATCTTTGACATCACCAAAATTCTCGCGGCCATCACCAAGGCCAACGACAGCATTGAGGAGGCCAAACGCATGACCTCCACCCAAATCCAACGCATTGCCGAATCCGTGGAACTGGCGTGCCGGGAGATGGGCCGCTCCCCCTCCGTGGAAGAAATTCAAGATTTGGTGGAATATCAGATCATGGCCCACGGCGCTTTCGAGGTGGCCAAGAATTACGTCACCTACCGCTACACCCGCTCCCTGGTCCGCCGGAGCAACACCACGGATGAACGCATTCTCAGCCTCATTGAGTGCTGCAATGAGGAGGCCAAGCAGGAAAACTCCAACAAAAATCCCGTGGTAAACTCTACCCAGCGGGACTATATGGCCGGCGAGGTCTCCCGGGATCTCAGCGAACGCCTGCTGCTGCCCAAGGAGATTGTGGAAGCCCACCAGGAGGGCATCATTCACTTCCACGACTCCGATTACTTTGCCCAGCACATGCACAACTGCGATCTGGTAAACCTGGAGGATATGCTGCAAAACGGCACCGTCATCACCGGCACCCTCATCGAACGGCCCCACAGTTTCGCCACCGCCTGCAATATCGCTACGCAGATTGTGGCTCAGGTCGCCTCCAACCAGTACGGCGGCCAGTCCATCTCCCTGGCCCATCTGGCCCCCTTTGTGGACGTGAGCCGGAAGAAGCTCCGGGTAGTGGTGGAACAGGAAATGCGGGACATTGGCCTGGAGCTGGACGAAGAGAGCCTCTCCAAGCTGGTGGAAACCCGCCTGCGGGAGGAAGTCCGGGGCGGCGTTCAAACCATTCAGTATCAGGTGCTGACTCTGCTGACCACCAATGGACAGGCCCCCTTTGTCACCGTCTTCATGTACCTGGGCGAGGCCCAGAATGAGCAGGAGCGCCAGGATCTGGCTCTGATTATCGAGGAGACCCTGAAGCAGCGCTTCGAGGGCGTGAAAAACGAGGACGGCGTGTGGATCACCCCCGCCTTCCCCAAGCTCATCTACGTGCTGGAGGAAGACAACATCCGGGAGGACACCCCCTACTGGTACCTCACCGAGCTGGCGGCCAAATGCACCGCCCGGCGGATGGTACCGGACTATATTTCTGAGAAGAAGATGCTGGAGCTGAAGGTGGACAAGAACGGCGAGGGCCACTGCTACACCTGCATGGGCTGCCGCAGCTTCCTCACGCCCTATGTGGACCCGGAGACCGGGAAACCCAAGTACTACGGCCGGTTCAACCAGGGTGTGGTCACCATCAACCTCCCGGACGTGGCCCTGAGCTCCGGCGGAAACATCGAAAAATTCTGGGAAATTTTTGAGGAGCGGCTGGAGCTGTGCCACCGGGCTCTGCTGTGCCGCCACGAGCGGCTGAAGGGAACTCCCTCCGACGTGGCCCCCATCCTCTGGCAGTACGGCGCCTGCGCCCGGCTGAAGAAGGGGGAGCCCATCGACAAGCTTCTCTACGGCGGCTACTCCACCATCTCTCTGGGCTACGCCGGACTTTACGAGTGCGTGAAGTACATGACCGGCAAGAGCCACACAGACCCCTCCGCCACCCCCTTTGCCCTTCAGATCATGGAGGCCATGAACGCCGCCTGCCGGAAGTGGAAGGCGGAGCACAACATTGATTTCAGCCTCTACGGTACACCTCTGGAGTCCACCACCTACAAGTTCGCCAAGTGCCTCCAGCGCCGCTTCGGCATTGTGGAGGGCATCAACGACAAGGGCTATATCACCAACAGCTACCATGTCCACGTGACGGAGGAGATCAACGCCTTCGACAAGCTGAAGTTCGAGGCCCAGTTCCAGCACCTCTCCCCCGGCGGCGCCATCAGCTACGTGGAGGTGCCGGACATGCAGAATAATCTGAAGGCCGTGCTGCAGGTGATGAAGTTCATCTATGACAACATCATCTACGCGGAGCTGAACACCAAGAGCGACTACTGCCAGATCTGCGGCTGGGACGGGGAAATTTCCATTTCGGAGGAAAACGGAAAGCTCATCTGGAAGTGTCCCAAGTGCGGCAACACCGATCAGGACAAGATGAACGTGGCCCGGCGGACCTGCGGCTATATCGGGACCCAGTACTGGAACCAGGGCCGAACTCAGGAAATCCGGGACCGGGTGCTGCATCTGTAAACTGCGGAAAGGAGCCGCCATGCACTACGGTGAAATCAGGGACTGCGACATCGCCAACGGCGAGGGGGTCCGCGTCACGCTTTTCGTCTCCGGCTGCACCAACCGCTGTCCCCACTGCTTCCAGCCCCAGACCTGGGATTTTGACTACGGCCAGCCCTTTACGGAGGAGACGGAGGACCATCTCCTCTCTCTGCTGGCCCCGGTATATATCGACGGATTGACGCTGCTGGGCGGCGAGCCCTTTGAACCCGAGAACCAGCGGGCATTGCTGCCCTTTGTCCGGCGCATGAAGGGCCGGTATCCGGAAAAAACCGTCTGGGCCTTCAGCGGCTTCCCCTACGAAGAGCTGCTGCGGGAGGGAAGCCATCCCCGCTGCGAGGTCACGGACTCCCTGCTGGCCCTGATCGATGTGCTGGTGGACGGCCCGTTCCTGGAAGCGGAGAAGGACCTCTCTCTGCGCTTCCGGGGCAGCGCCAATCAGCGGCTGATTGATCTGAACGCCAGCCGGGAAACCGGCATTCTCCGCTTCCTGCCGGACCGGCATTGAGGTCTTTCCAACGCATATCCAAGGAGGTTTTCATCATATGGTATCTCTGGCACAGCGCCTGGAGGCGCTTCGCACGGAACGGGGCATCAGCCGTCCCGCTCTGTCCGCCGCCCTGGGCTTTCCCAAGACGGCTATGGAAAAATTCGAAACCGGACGCCAGACGCCCACCCAGGAGCAGCAGGGAAAGCTGGCCGCTTATTTCGGCGTGTCCCTGGCCTATCTCCGGGGCGAGAGCGACGATCCGGTTCAAGGGGATTCCTGGCTCAGCGGGAACGTGCCGGACGACACGCCCGCACCGGTCTCCCGTCCTCCGGTCCGGAAATCCGCGAAGCCGGAACCCGTGCGGGAGGACGGCGCTGTCTTCGGGGCCCTTCTCAAAAGTCCCTCTTTTCAGGCTATGATGCGCACAGCCGTCCTGGACGTCCTTTGCTCCCCTGAAGGGCAGGAGCTTTTAGCCAAGGCCATCCGCCGGGAACTGGGCCGCAGCTGAACCCCGGCGAAACCCGGTATACCACCCAATAAGCAAGCGCCCTGGATATACTCCCGGGCGCTTGTTTTTCAGTCCATTTGCTCTTCCAGCGCCATGGTCTCCCACCGATGGCCGCGAAACCGGGGAACAAAGAGGGCAATGCGCAAAAGCCAGTCTGTAAACATAGCCATCCAGATGCCCACTACGCCGAAGCCCCAGAACCGCCCCAGCAGAATGCCGAAGCCCACCCGCATGGTCCACATGGAGACCGAGGATACCAGCAGGGTAAACCGCGTATCCCCGGCGGCCCGGAGGGCCTGGGGCAGCGAGAAGGACAGGGGCCAGATCAGGATTCCCATGAAGCCGTGGAGCCAGATGACCTGCCGGGCATAAAGCTCCGCCTCGGCGGAAACATTGTACAGCCGCAGGAAGAACGGCAGGGAAAGATAGACCAGAATGATGCTGAGGGTCATGTAGAAGTAGGTCATTTTCACCAGCTTCACCGTGTAAAACCGGGCCCGCTCGTAGTTGCCCGCTCCCACACACTGCGAGACCACCGTCACAATCGCCAGCCCAAGGGCCGAGCCCGCCACGCACTGATAGGTGGCAAAGGTATTGCCAATGGCATTGGCCGCCACGGAGGCCGTGCCCAGCACAGACACCGTAGACAGCAGCAGAATCTTTCCCAGGTTGAACATGCTGCTCTCCAGGCCGTTGGTCACGCCAAAGCGCAGAATATTCCGCACTACATAGCGGTCATGCCGCAGGCTCAGCTTCTCCACCCGCAGGGGCAGGTCTTTCCGCCGCAGCAGCACCAGCATGGCCGCCGCCGCAAAGGCCCGGGACACCAGAGTGGGGATCGCAACGCCCTCCACTCCCATGTGCGCCCCGAAAATCAGAACCGCGTTGCCTGCGCCGTTGATGATGTTCATCACCAAGGATACCCACATGGAAATCTGCGAGTTTCCCATCACCCGGAACAAGGCTGCTCCGGCGCTGTAGATGGCCAGGAACGGCGTGGATGCTTCCACAATCAAATAATACGTGTTGGCGTAGGCCGCCACATCCGCCTCTACCTGACCAAATACCACGTTGAGCACAAAGCCCTTCCCCAGGTAAAACAGCAGCATAATCAACAGCGAGGCCTCCGCCATAAACAGCAGCAGCTGCTCTCCAGCATGGCCCGCTTTTTCCGCCTCCCGCCGGCCCAGGTACTGCCCCGCTATGGCCGCGCCGCCGGTAGCCAAGGCCGCAAAGGCGTTCACCAGCAGCACATTTACCGTATCCACCAGGGATACGGCGGAGATGGCCGCCTCCCCTACCTGGGACACCATGACGGAGTCCAGCATACCGACGGTAATGGCCAGCAGCTGTTCAATGACCAAGGGGACAATCAGCCGCCGCAGGTCCTGCCGGCTGAATTCAATCTGGATTGGTTTTGTTTCCATGTTCGCTCTCTTTTCTATCCCAAAAATGCGCCGAATCCGCCTCTCACCGAAATTCCCGGGGATTCATGTGAAAGGTGTTTCGAAACGCCCGGAGAAAGGTGGAATACTCAGAAAACCCCACCTGTTCCGCCGCCTTCATCACCGGCGTGCCCCCCCGGATCAGCTCCCCCGCCCGGAGAAGCCGCTTCTGGCTGACATACTGGTGAATCGTATAGCCGGTGACGGCCTTGAAGCGGTGCATCAGATAATAACGGCTGAGGTAAAAGCGGTTCGCCAGACACTCCACCGTCAGGTCTCCTTCCAGGTTGGCGGCAATATAGCGGAGAATCTCCTCAATCTTCGGGTCCACCCGGTAGCTGTCGGTCTCCTCCCGGGCTGTGCGGCTGCGGAGAATATCCCGATTCACGTCAATCAGCAGCTGCTGGCAGAGGGTGTCTGCCAGACGGGCCGCGCCGAACTCTGTGGAATGGAGAGCCTCCTCCAGGCGCTGGATGGTCCCCATGTACTGGAGCCGCCGCTCCGCCCCGTTGCGCAGAAGATGAAACCCCCTGCGGCGGGCCGTCTCAAAACAGGCGTCCAGCGCTTCGTCTCCGCCGCTGCGGGCCCAGTCCCGTCCCAGCCAGATAACCACCCGCTCATAGGGCTCCGACGGGTCTATGATGGGCTTGTGTATCATATTATGCTGTACCAACAGGATATCCCAGGGTTGGAGAAAGTATGTCACCCCCTCCACCAGATAAGCCACTTTCCCTCCCAGCAGCAGAATCAGTTTGTCAAACTCGTGGTAATGGTAATCCAGCTTTTGGGCGCGGCTGTCCTTGAGGTGGAAAAGACGGAAATCCTCCTTCAAATACCCCCGTTTATCCGCCGTTCCGTACTCTGCCATACCTCGCCTCCTGTTCTTCCGCCCCCGGTTTTCTCTGCGGCCAGACGCCCTTCGCTCCTCTGACTATAGCGCACTTTTTGCCGTTTCACAACCGATATTTCTCACAAACCTGGAAAAAGAAATCCCCCATCTTTGGAGGAAGCGGCAAAAACCCAGGCCCCTCCTCCGAAAAATTTGGGCACACCAGTTCTCTGGAATTTGGTATGATGATATAGTCAACGCAGTTGAAAAGGAGTAACCACTCCTTTTCAACCGGCGGACCCTTGGTCCGCCGGTGCGCAGAGCGCATTTGCGTTTCCTATGAAGTCATGCGCAAACAGCCTCTTTGCGGCTCGGACCGCCGCCAAGGCGGCAGTTCGTTGAAAAGAATCCCATGGGATTCTTTTCAACTGCGCTGGCTATAAAAGAGAATGTCCCGCAAATGAGTTTGACAGGAGGACACGCCTATGAGCCGCGCTGACCAGATATTTATGGAAAACTGCCGGAAAATTCTGTCCTGTGGCGTCTGGGACACAGACCTGGAGGTCCGTCCCCGCTGGGAGGACGGCACACCCGCCCACACGGTCAAGGTCTTCGGTCTGGTAAACCGCTACGACCTGCGGGAGGAATTTCCCATCCTCACCCTGCGCCGCACCTACTGGAAGACCGCCGTCAAAGAGCTGCTTTGGATCTGGCAGAAGAAATCCAACAACATCCGGGACCTGGACGCTCATATCTGGGACCAGTGGGCAGACGATGAGGGCTCCATCGGAAAGGCCTACGGCTATCAGCTGGGCGTAAAGCACCACTACCCCGAGGGAGACATGGACCAGGTGGACCGGGTGCTCTACGATCTCCGGCACCATCCCGCCTCCCGCCGCATCCTCACCAATATTTACAATTTCCAGGACCTCCATGAGATGAATCTCTATCCCTGCGCCTATTCTATGACCTTCAACGTCTCCGGAACCGTACTCAACGCCATTCTGAACCAGCGGAGTCAGGACATGCTCACCGCCAACAACTGGAATGTAGTTCAGTACGCCGTCCTGCTCCAGATGTTCGCGCAGGCCAGCGGCCTGGTTGCCGGCGAGCTGGTCCATGTCATTGCCGACGCCCATATTTATGACCGTCATGTTCCCCTGGTGGAACGCCTTCTGGAACAGACTCCCGCCCCCGCGCCCCAATTCTCTGCCGACCCCGCCATAACCGATTTCTATGCCTTCACCCCCGACAGCTTCCATCTGGAACACTACACCCCCGCACCCTTTGCGGATACCATTCCCGTTGCTATATGAGGTGAACGTATGAATGCTATTGTCATCGCGGACCAGCGCTGGGCGATCGGCCTCAACGGCGGACTGCTCTTCTCCCTCCCCACGGACATGCGCCGCTTTCGCTCCCTGACCCTGGACGGCACCGTCATTGTGGGCCGTTTGACCCTGGATTCCTTCCCCGACGGAAAGCCCCTGCCCCGGCGGCGGAACATTGTCATCAGCCGGGACGCCGCGGCGCTGCCCTCCGGCGTAGAGAACGCGCCCACGCCAGAGGCGGCCCTGACCCTGGCCGGCGGGCCGGAGGCAGAAAACCTGTGGATTATCGGCGGCGGAAGTGTCTATGCCGCTTTGCTCTCCCGCTGCCAGAAGGTGTATCTTACCCGGGTGGAAACGCGGGTAAAGGAATCGGACACCTATTTCCCCAATCTGGACAAGCTCCCCAGCTGGGAAATGGCCTCCTCCGGAGAACTCATGGAGGAAAACGGACTGAAGTTCCGGTTTATCGAGTACGTCAACAAAAATCCCAAGCGCTGACGGGGTTCCAATTCCTTTGCAGAAGGAAGGTGTGACGATGGCGAACCTTACCACCAATGTGCGCTTCATCAAGGGCATCGGGGAACAGCGGGCAAAGTCCCTGGAAAAACTGGGCATCTGCACCCTGCGGGACCTGCTGGCCTGGTTCCCCCGGCGGTATGAAGACCGTACCGAACTGCGCCGCATCGACCGCCTGGTCCCTGGAGAGACCGCCTGCTGCGCCGCCATGGTCAAGGCCCCGCCTACCCTGGACCATATCCGCCGGGGCATGGATTTGGTGCGGCTGACGGCGGTGGACGCTTCCGGCCAGCTGGGCGTCACCTTCTTCAACCAGTCCTGGCTGAAAAACAGCCTGCGTCCCGGGGAAACCTACCTCTTCTATGGCCGGGTGGAGGGCACCCCTTCCCGGCCCCGGATGACCGCCCCCATTGTGGAACCCGAGGGCCTGCGGGAGGCTGTGGGGCGCATTGTCCCCATCTATCCCCTCACCGCCGGAATCTCGCAGAAGCTTCTGTCCCGTTCCATCCGCCAGGGGCTGGATGCCTGCGGAGGCATTCTGCCCGACGTGCTGCCCGACGATGTGCGGCAGTCCTGCCAGCTTTGCCGGACCGGTTTCGCTTACGAAAACATTCACTTCCCGGAATCTGCCGAGGCCCTGGAGCTGGCCCGGCGGCGGCTGGCCTTTGAGGAGCTGTTTTTCTTTGCCATCGGCCTCCGGCGGCTTCGCCAGAGCCGGGAGGAAGCGGCCGTTCTTCCCTTTCAGCCGGTGGATATGGAGGCTTTTTACCGCGCCCTGCCCTTCACCCTCACGGAAGCCCAGCGGCGCTGTGTGGAGGAGGCTCTGGCGGACATGACCTCCGGCCGGTCCATGAACCGCCTCTGTCAGGGTGACGTCGGCTCTGGCAAAACCATGGTGGCCGCCGCCTGCGCCTATTTCTGCGGAAAAAACAGCCGTCAGGCGGCGCTGATGGCCCCCACGGAAATCCTCGCCCGGCAGCATTACCAGGGACTGGCCCCACTGCTGGAGGCCCTGGGCCTGCGCTGCGCCCTGCTCACCGGTTCCACGCCCGCCAAGGAAAAACGGGCCCTCAGCGCCCGGCTGGCGGAGGGCAGCGTGGACTTCGTTGTAGGCACCCACGCCCTGCTGACCGGCAGCGTAACCTTTGCCCAATTGGGGCTGGTGGTGACCGATGAGCAGCACCGGTTCGGCGTGGGGCAGCGGGCCGCCTTGGCCGGAAAGGGCTCGCATCCTCACACTCTGGTCATGTCCGCCACGCCCATCCCAAGGACCCTGGCCCTGATTCTTTACGGAGACCTGGACGTGTCCGTCATTGACCAGCTTCCTCCAGGACGGCAGCCTGTTCAGACCTTTCTTGTGGACGGTAGCTTTCATCCCCGGGTCTACAACTTTCTGCGAAAACTGGTACAGGAGGGCCGGCAGGCCTACATGGTCTGTCCCCAGGTTACCGAGAACGATGAGGCGGGAGACGACCGGAAAGCCGTGACGGAATACGCCGCCATGCTTCAGCGGGAAGTTTTTCCGGACCTTCGGGTATCCTTTGTCCACGGCAAGATGAAGGCCAAAGAAAAGGACGCTGTCATGACCGCCTTCGCCGCCGGGGAGACCGATATTCTGGTGTCCACCACGGTTATCGAGGTTGGGGTAGACATCCCCAACGCCGCCGTCATGGTGGTGGAAAACGCGGAACGTTTTGGCCTCAGCCAGCTCCACCAGCTTCGGGGCCGGGTGGGACGGGGAACACACCAATCCTACTGTATCCTGATTTCCGACAATCACCATGATGAAACCCGCCAGCGGCTGAAGGTCCTGGCAAAAACCACGGACGGCTTCGAAATCGCCTCCGAGGACCTGCGCCTGCGGGGACCCGGCGACTTCTTCGGGGTGCGGCAGCACGGTCTGCCGGGCCTGCGGGTGGCGGACCTGGGCTGTGACGCCCGTCTGCTGCGGGAGGCCCAGGAAGCGGCGGACGCCCTTCTGAAGCGGGACCCGGAGCTGAAGACCTGCCCCGCCACGGCGGAGCGGGTCCGGGAGCTCTTCGCCCAAGCGGCAGACAGTCTCAACTGACGGATTCTCTGGGTCTTCCGCAGTTTTCCAGACAGCATCAGAGCCGGACGCCTTTCGCGTCCGGCTCTTGTTTTGTCATACCGCTCACTGCGGTTTTTCCTCCTGCCGGGCTTCACCGCCCAGATCAAAGTCCAGGTTGAAGTCTTGAGCGGCCCCGCCGGCGTCCCGGCGGAGCATGTGCTCCATGACCCGGATGTCCGTGTCCACGTCCAGGGCGTCGGCCTTGTAGAGCTCGTCCAGCTGATGCTCAAAGCCCCGGACGATGGAGTCCATGGTGGTCTCAATCCGCTGCTTGGCCTGGCGGAGGTTTTCCCCCTCCACACCGGCAGCTTCAAATTCCGCATAGGAGTCCAGCAGCTTCTGGGTGGTGGGCAGATAGTAGTTCAGGAAGGTACCGATGCGCTCCGCCTTCTTGGGGTCCTCCTCCACTGCCCGAAAAATCCTGGCCGTGATGTCCTCCAAGCGGGAGATTTTGGCGGAAAGCGCCGGGTCCGCTATGCGGGCGTTGGCACGGCGGATATTTCGGAGGATGCGGGCGTAGCCCTCCTCCTCCTGAGAAGGCGCGGAGGAGGAGGATTTCGTCTCCTGTTTTTCTGCCGCCGTCTCTTTTGCCGCCTGCTTGGCCGCCTCCTGGCGTTTGAGATAAAGCCGGAAGGCCGCGTCCGCATTGCTGCTGCGGAAGAGGTAGCCCAGTTCCCGGTTCAGGTAGGCCGCGCCGCCGAAATAGCCCTTGTCCAGCATTTTCTCCAGGTCCTTGATCACGCGCCGCTTGGAATACCCCAAGGTCCGGGCCAGCTCCTCAATGGGAATGACTTCCCGCTGGCCGATCACCAGCAGATACCGGCTGTAGCGCTTCAGCGCCCGGCTCATGCTCAGGCCGCTGGAGAGCATGGCGCCGCCGCCCACCGTCACCGCCAACCAGCGGAACAGGTCCGGAAGCCACCAGCTCAGTTCCTCGAACTCCCAGAAGAGCGCTTCGCTGAAGGCATGCGTCACACCAAAGAGACCCAGAAGCATCAGCGCGCCGCCGAAGATTTTCAGCAGCCAGGCGTTGGACTTTTTCACCACGGGAGACTTGGTAACCTTCTTCATGGTCTCTCTGGCCTGACTCCTTTCCTTGGGCTTCTCCCGGCTGTTGGAGGTCTGGTTTGGACGGAAAAGCTTCCCAAGCTGCGCAGCCGCCTGCTGCCAGGACTGGCCGCTTTTCCCCGCACTCCGCTGGCCCTCCGCCCCCAGGGGCGGCGCTTCCTCCCGCTGGGTTCCGTCGCTGCCGAAGAGCTTGTTGAACAGCAGCAGCAATCCCACCGGCCAAACCGTCGCGAACAGGATGATAATAAGGGGCCAGCTCCAATCGCCGCCGGGTTCGTTGTGATTTGCCATACTCAGTCCTCCCGCTTTTTCAGCTTCCGCTTGTTCCCCTGCTGGTCCACAAGGTAAGTATGATCCAGCTGACCCTTCAGATTTCCCAGAACCGAATCAATGTAGGCCCGGCGGAGAAGGGCCTGTTCCTCTTTCTCCTCCTGGGTAAGGCCCTCCGCCTTGGCCTTCCGGGCCAGCGTGTTGATGCGCTCAATCTGCTGCTCTGTCATGCCGCTTCCTCCGTTTCCCGTTCAAACACCAAATCCATCCGGGTCACGCTGCCATTCATCTGCTCCAAGGGAATCCAGCCCACATACCGCCAGCCCTCTGCCGCCCGGCCGGCCTCCTGATGGCCCGTGGTTTTGCCAACAACAAATCCCCTGCCTGATGGAACGGTCTCAAACGCATAGTCCAGCATAGCCCCTCCTCCTCAAATGTAAACCTGCAGGACAATGGAGAGCCTGCCCTTCCGGGTCAGACCTCCCACCTCGCTGAGTTCAAATTTTCCAAAGCCCCGGGCGGACACCACGTCCCCCGCTTCCAGCAGCTTATCCGGCTTCACACATTCCCGCCAGTTCAGCTGCACTTTCCCGCTTTCAATCAAGGCGGCGGCCTTTCCCCGGGCCAGCCGGAAGCCCGACGCCGCCACGGCGTCCAGCCGCAGGGAGGACACGGTGTCCCGGACCTCCTTTCGCTGGACCGCCGGAAGGTGGAGGCAGTCCAAATCAATCTCTGTGACCCGCAGCTTCGTCCGTCCGGCGGAGGTCCAGCTCTGGACCAGGAAATCCGCCACGCTCTCCAGTACCAACAGGTCTGTGCTGCCGGAAGCTACGAGGATGTCTCCGATTTTCTCCCGGACCACCCCCATGCCCATGAGGCTGCCCAGAAAATCCCGGTGGCTTGGCTTCTCCTCCTCCCGGTAGGCGGCCCGGAGGCCGCGGATAGGGCTTCCCGCAGTTTCCGCCTCCATCCACTCCGGCAAAAACAGGAAGATCTGCCGCTCCGCTCCCGCATAACCCCCTTGAAGAACATAGGAGGTCTCCGATATCCCCGCCAGCCGCAGCAGCTCCTGGGCCTGCGCCTGCTGCTGGGGAGTGAGGAAGTCTGTTGCAGCGGGGATGTTCCGGCTCTCCGCCTGCTCCGCCCGGTCCAATACCTTCGCCAGAACCAGCCGGTCCTCCCGGCCCAGACGGTCCAGCAGTGCGCTCTTATTCATGGCGCAGCTCCTGCGTCCGGACCAGCGCGGCATACGAGCCATCCTTGGCCATCAGTTCCTCATGATTTCCCAGCTCCACTATGCGCCCGTCCTCAATGACCGCAATGCGGCCGGCGCTGCGAACCGTGGAGAGACGGTGGGCAATGATGATCGTGGTCCGTCCCCGGGACAGTTTTTCAAAGGCCTCCTGGAGCTTGGCCTCCGTCACACTGTCCAAAGCCGATGTCGCCTCGTCCAGAATCAGCACCGGCGGGTCCTTGAGAAAAATCCGGGCGATGGAAATCCGCTGCTTCTGCCCGCCGGACAGGAGGGCTCCCCGCTCTCCCACATAGGTATTGAATCCGTCCGGCATGGCGGCAATGTCGTCGTAAATCTCCGCCAGCCGGGCCGCCCGGGCCACCTCCTCTTCCGTCGCGTTCGGGCGGCCATAGCGGATATTTTCCAGAATACTGGCCGCAAAGAGAAATACATCCTGCTGCACTACGCCCACATTCCGCCGCAGGGATTCCTGCGTCACCTGCCGCACATCCAGGCCGTCCAGACGCACAGCGCCCTCGGTGACGTCGTAAAACCGGGGAATCAGCTGGCAGAGGGTGGACTTGCCCCCGCCGGAGGGTCCTACCACTGCCAGGGTCTCCCCAGGACGGATGTGGAGGTCCACGTTCTGAAGCACCGCCAAACCGTCCTGATAAGCGAAGCTGACGCCGTCCACATCAATACGGCCCTCCACCCGGTCCAGCACCTTCGCGTCCGGGGCATCCTGCAGGGCCGGTTCCTCCCGCATCAGTTCAATGAAACGGCCCAGGCCCGCCGTGCCGTTGGCGAAGAGCTCCGCAAAGTTGGAGAGCTTGCGCACAGGACTGACAAAGGTGGTGATATACAGGCTGAAGGCGGTCAGGTCAATGATGTTCAGCTGTCCCCGCATAATCAGCAGTCCTCCAGCGGCGATCACGGCCACGGAGAGGATGCAGAGGAAGAACTCCATGGTGGCGTTGAAGCGGCCCATCGCCTTGTGGAAAGCCCGTTTGGAGGTCTTGAAGGTATCGTTGGAGCTGTCAAATTTGCGGAGTTCCGCGCGCTCATTGGCAAAGGCCTTCGCGGTGCGTATGCCGGAGAGACCAGACTCGATATCGGCATTGATCAGGGCGGTTTTCTGCTTCACGGCGGCGGACGCGGCGCTCATGGACCGCCGGCAGCTCCACACCACCGCGAAAAACACCGGCAGAATGGCGGCGATCACCAGGGCCAGCCGCCACTGGATGCGGAACATAACCGCCAGCGCCCCCACAATCGTGACGCCGGAGATGAAAATATCCTCCGGTCCATGATGGGCCAGTTCCGTGATGTCGAACAGGTCCGCCGTCAGGCGGCTCATCAGCTGTCCGGTGCGGTTTTGATCGTAATAGTTGAAACTCAGCTCCTGCATATGGCGAAAAAGGTCCCGGCGGATATCGGCTTCCACCAAAATGCCAAAGGTGTGCCCCCAATAGCAGATGACATAGGTCAGCAGGGCCCGGAGGGCAAAGGCCGCCAGCACCACCGCCATAACGGCGAAAAAGGTCCGGTAGGCGCTCTCCGGCAGCAATTCATACATGCACCAGCGGGATACGGCGGGAAACGCCAGGTCGATAAGCGAAATCATCAATGCACAGGTCATATCCAGCAAAAAGAGCCGGCGGTGGGGCTTGAAGTAAGAAAGGAAAATCCGCAGGGGGGATTTTTGCTGGAAATCTTGCGTTGTCATGGCTGAACTCCTTGTTTTCCTTCATTCCGATTGTACTTATTCTATCATACCACGCTTTTTCCTGCCGCGCAATATGAATCAAAAACATCCCCGGGCAGATCGTCCTGCCCGGGGATGGGAACATCGGTCAGCGGGGGACCCGGATAATGCAGCTCAGGGACCGCCCGTCCCAGGAGGCCGTAATCGTGGCCTGCCCCACGCCTACGGGGGTCACGTTGCCGCTGCCGTCCACCGTGGCCACGGCGGTATTGGAACTGCTCCAGGTAATCGCCGTGGTTACGCCGGAGACCTTCAGCTGATAGGCTCCCTCACTGGTTGCCCGGGTAAAGTCCGTTTTGTTCAGCTGGCCGGAACCGCCGGAACCGCCGCCGGAATTTCCGGAGCTGCCGGAGCTGCTGGAACCGCCCCGGACGCGGACAATACAGACGCCCTTCTTGGACCCGTCGGTTACCAGAATGTGGGTCATACCGGAGCCTACCGGCGTGACGGTGCCGTCACTGGCCACTGTGGCAATGCCGGGGTCTTCGCTGATCCAGGTATACGTTCCTGTGCCGCCGGAGACCCGCAGGCGATGGCTGCCCTCGGAGACGCTCCGGCTGAAATCGGTGCTGCTCAGTGTCAGGCCGCTGGGCAGGGCCGCGGCAGACGCATAGCTCATACCGCCGGAAGCGCCATCCGAACTGCTGGTACCGCCGCCGGAGGTTCCGCCGCCTTGATTGCCGCCCGGTCCCTCCGGCATAGTGCCGTCAGGCGTTGTATCCGAAGGTTCCAGCGTGCTGTCTGTGCCGGAGCCGGCGGGTTCCTGACCTGTGCCGCTGCTGCCCTCGGGAGTCGTTGTACCGCTATCCGGGACAGAGGGGCCCGTGACGCCGGGAGTGGGCTCTACCGGCGTCGTGATGTCGTTTTTGCCCTCATCCGGGTCCTTGGCGAACCGCTGGGCAATGCGCTCGCCGTACAAAAGGTAAATCAACAGCGCCGCCATCAGGATAATCAGCACAATCAATGTCGGCGTAATCAGATTATACTGCCTCCCATGTCCCCGGCCTCCGCGGCCGGAGCGGCGGGGCTCCTCTTCTTCCCAGTACTCCTCCTCCTCACAAAAGGGGCAGTTCCGATATGTATCCGAATATCTTTCCCCGCAGACGGGGCAGCGTTTCATTGCCATGTCCGGTCCTCCGAAAAATCGATAACAATCTGTATTTTTGTTTCTTTTTATTACATCTTATCTGCTGTAAAAGGCGGCGCGCCTGCAAAAAGACGCCCCGTTTCCTCCCAGTTCAGTATTGTATCATATCGGTTTTTTCTGCCGCAGTCAAGGGCCGGAGGACGAAATTTCTGTAAATTTGTTGAATTCCCCCCGCACGTCCCCTTCCATTCCCGAGGACCGTGAAAATTCCTCTAAAATACCTATTGACTTTTTCGAAAAAATCCTGTAAACTGATTTTTGTTGTAAAGGCACGCAGCTTTACAGAAAAGGGAGGTTCTCGTGTGAAGAATCAGACCTATCGTATGGCCATGCTCTTCGATTTTTACGGGGAGCTGCTGACCGAGCGGCAGCGGGAATTCTTCGACCTCTATTACAACGAGGACCTTTCCCTGGCCGAAATTGCTGAAAATGCCGGAATCTCCCGTCAGGGCGTCCGGGACGTTATCGTACGGGCTGAGGCCGCCATGCAGGAAGTGGAGGACAAAACCGGCATCATCAAGCGCTTCCTCAGCCGGAACGCCCATCTGGAAGCAATTTTGAAGGCCGCCGGGGAAATCCGCACCATCAATTACCGATATTACGAAGACCGCCATCTGGCGGAGCTGGCGGAGCGCATCCAGCGGGAGGCCTCCGCTTTGAAGGAATGAGCTTATGGCATTTGAAGGATTGACCGAAAAACTGAACGCCGCTTTTAAACGCCTCCGGGGCAAAGGCCGCCTGACGGAAAACGACGTCCGGGAGGCCATGCGGGAGGTTCGCCTGGCCCTGCTAGAGGCTGATGTCAGCTACAAAGTGGTTAAGGAATTTGTGGCGAAGGTCACAGAGCGGGCTGTGGGCAGCGACGTGCTGGACAGTCTCACCCCTGCCCAGCAGGTAGTCAAGCTGGTCAACGAAGAGCTGACGGCCCTCATGGGCGGAGCCAGCGCCCGGATCACCATGGCCAACTCCGGTCCCACGGTGGTGATGATGGTGGGCCTCCAAGGCGCCGGCAAGACCACCACCACCGCCAAGCTGGGCGGATTGATGCGGAAGCAGTATCAAAAGCGTCCCCTGCTGGCCGCCTGTGACGTGTACCGTCCCGCCGCCATTGAACAGCTGAAGGTGGTGGGCGGCCAACTGAATCTTCCGGTTTTTGAAGAGGGCCAGGGCGACCCGGTGCGCATCGCCGGGAACGCCATCCGTCACGCCCGGGACCATGGCAGCGACATGGTTTTCCTGGACACCGCCGGACGGCTCCACGTGGACGAAAAGCTGATGGACGAACTGAAGCGGATGAAGGCCGCCGTCCATCCCCATGAGATTTTGCTGGTGGTGGACGCCATGACCGGCCAGGACGCGGTAAACGCCGCCTCCGCCTTCGACGAGGCCCTGGGCATTGACGGCGTCATCCTCACCAAGCTGGACGGCGACGCCCGGGGCGGCGCGGCTCTGTCCATCCGGGCGGCCACTGGCAAGCCCATCAAGTTTGCCGGCACCGGCGAGAAGCTGGACATGATTGAGCCCTTCCATCCGGACCGTATGGCCTCCCGGATTCTGGGCATGGGCGATATGCTGTCCTTTATCGAGAAAGCCGAACAGGCCTATGATGAAAAGCAGGCCGCCAAGCTGGAAGAAAAGCTGCGGAAAAACCGCTTCACCCTTCAGGATTATTACGATCAGCTTCAGCAGCTGAAAAACATGGGAGACCTGAGCCAGCTCTTGGGCATGATGCCCGGCGGCCTGGGCAAGCAGATGCAGAACGCCTCCATTGACGAAAAGGCCATGTCCCATACAGAGGCAATCATCCTCTCCATGACTCCCCAGGAACGGGAGAATCCCCAGATTCTCAACGCCAGCCGGAAAAAGCGCATTGCCGCCGGCTGCGGGCTGGAGGTTGTGGACGTAAACCGTCTTTTGAAGCAGTTCGACGTCATGCAGCAGCTGACCAAGCAGATGACCCGGGGCCGGGTTCCTCAGCTGGGCGGCGGCGGGCGGGCCCCCTCCCGGCTCCACGGCTTCGGCCGGAAAAAACGTTTCAAATAACGCACGATATAAATGCTGAATTCTTGAGCATTTATAATAAAATGAATGACAAATGATTTTTTTGGAGGTACAGCACAATGGTCAAGATCAGATTGCGCCGCATGGGCGCCAAGAAAGCGCCTTTCTACCGCGTCGTGGTGGCGGACTCCCGCTTCCCTCGGGACGGACGCTTCATTGAGGAGATTGGTACGTACAATCCCTGCGTTTCTCCTGCGGAAATCAAAATCGACGTGGAGCGCGCACAGAATTGGATCAAGTCCGGCGCACAGCCCACGGACACCGTCAGAGCTCTGCTGAAAAAAGTGGACGTCCTCTGATTTGGAGGACGCCGCATGAAGGACTTGCTGCTCTACATCGCCAGAAACCTGGTGGACAATCCCGACGCGGTCACTGTGACCGAGTCCCCCGGAAGTCAGGAGCTGACTTTGGAACTGCACGTCGCCCCCGAGGACATGGGAAAGGTCATCGGGCGGCAGGGCCGCATTGCCAAGGAAATCCGCACCGTCATCCGCTCCTGCGCTCAGCGTGAGGGCATGAAGGTTTCGGTAGACATCATGGATTGAGTCCGTTTCGGACACAATGGAAGAGCTCCAAAAAAGCACGATGGAATCCATCGTGCTTTTTCATGTCTTTTCAGGAAGATTTCAGATTTGTTGGTTATCATACGTGTATTCCCATCCCGCCATCGCTACACGGATAAAAAGGAGCATTTATGAAACCAATTGCAGACACGCGGGCGGAAACGCTCAACAACCTTCTGGACGAACAGCACGCGCTCAACAGACGGATGCTGCTGGCTATCCAAACCGGCGACCGGCCGGCACAGGCCGAACTGACAAAGCTCCTGGAGGACATCGCCGTCCGCATTCAGCAGATGAAGGCAGGCCGGGGCTAGGCGTTCAAAACCGCTCAGCCCCGCGCGCAGTAGCGCCGCAGGCCACAATTATAGAGCGCCGCCATCCGGGGCTCCTGGACGGTCTCGCTGTCCTCGCCATCCTCCACCTGAAGATACCACTTCTCCCCGTCCGTGCTGAGCACCGGCTCCAAATCCTTCAGGGAGTACGCGTTCAGGCAGATGCTGCCCCGGCTCCACACCCGCAGGACATTGGGGATATCTACATCTGACGGAGAATCAATGATCGCCAGACGCAGTTCCTCTATGTAGGCCCCCCGGAAAGGCTCCGCGATATCCTGGTCCACAAAGCCGCCATCGTAGAAGGACTCCAGCGCCGTGTCCAGGTCGCTGTTGTTCCACACAGGGGCAATCAAGCTGCACTCGTTCAGGCGCACCCGTTTTTCCCCCAAGGGACGGAATCCGGAAAGGGGAATCAGGCTGTCCAGGGAGAAGGGCGCCGTTTTTGTCTTGGGCAGAAAGATGCGGGACGCACTGTCCGCCGACAGGCTGACGGTCAGCGCGTGGATGACCCAGTCCAGAAACAGGTCGAAGTTCCGGCCAGACGCCTTGCAGCGCTGAGCGCCCTGGTTGAGGAATTTGCTCATGGACTCATAGTCCGTCAAAGCCATAGGCGGAAGCGGACCTTCGTATAGGTTTTTCAAGCGGGTTGTCGGCAGCATTCAGGAGACCTCCGGTCTGTAAAATCTGTGAGATTATCCCCCTTCCCAGGGGGGCTTTTTCCGAACAAGGGGAAGAAGGCAGAACCAACGAAATCCCGCATGCATGTGAGACGCTCTTTCTGCCGTACAGTACGGTCCTGCTTTTAATTTTTTTAATTATAGCACGCGTTTTCCCGGAAGGCAAGAAAAATCCGAACGCACGTTTCTTCATGCCGGTTTAGGATTCCCGTATAGTTTGCCTGCCTGTCCCGGGCGTCTCTGCTTTTTTGTATTTCCCGTAAATTGATTTCTGTCTGCAGAACCGGTTTTTCTTTTCGCTTTGTTTCGGTTTTTACCGGTTCCTTTGCTGTGGGCTTCTTCGCGGTTTTTCTTGCTTTTTTGCCAAATTGCTTTATAATGGAAAGCAGAACGATTTGGCGGGAGGTGCCCAGTATGAGCGCAATCATTATCGGTATCGCCGGCGGCAGCGGTTCCGGCAAAACCACCCTGGCGAAGCACCTGAAAGACCACTTCGGCGGCAATGTCACCGTCATTGGCCACGACAGCTACTACAGACGGCAGGAGGGCAAAACTTACCAGGAGCGGGCCCTCCAGAACTACGACCACCCCGACGCCTTTGAGACGGACCTGCTGATCCGGCATTTGCAGGAGCTGCGGGAGGGGCGTTCCATCCAGTGTCCGGTATACTCATACGTGGACCACAACCGCACGGACCAGACAACGGAAATCTTTCCCACCAAGGTCCTGATTGTGGAAGGCTTTTTGATTCTCCATGAGCCCAGCCTCCGGGAACTGTTTGACATCAAGATTTTCGTGGAGACTGACGCCGACGAGCGGATTCTCCGCCGTGCCCTGCGGGATGTGGAGGAGCGCGGGAGAACGCTGCGCTCTGTAGTAACCCAATACCTGACCACCGTGAAGCCCATGCACGAGCAGTATGTGGAGCCCTCCCGGAAATACGCGGACATCATTGTTCTGGAAGGCGGTCACAATCTGGTCGCCCTGGAGATGATTATGCAGCGGATTCAAAACCACATTGACCGGGACTGAAAAACCGCCAGCAGAACCTGTCTCCGAACCCGCGCATGTGTCTGTTTTCATGCCCTGTAAAAAGAACCGAAAAAGTGAGACCCGTATGGTAGCTACTCATAAAACAGTATCAATCAACAAACTGAAACAGGGTAGCTGCCATACAGGGCTCAGAAAAAGGCGGGTAGGAAACAAAGCGTTTCTTATCCGCTTTCTTCATGCTCTTTGTTACGCAGTAGGGGCTGAAAAAGCATTGATACAAGTGGCCTTGCGGGTGCGCTTTCCGCGTGGCAAGGGTTTTATACCCTTTTCCCTCAAAAATGCCTTTCTACTGCGTAACAAACCTGTAGTAATTATCCGAGGGAGCATAGAGCACCTATCTTGCATTTTCCAATATTGGAAAAACCCACATTGGATTATCCGACATTGTAAAAACTTACGTTGGAAAATCCAACGCAATTAAATAAAGATATAAATAACTAAAGAAATACCAAATACGAATTTAATCAAATACCCATTCCCTTCCTATCCTCTCCCTAATCCCTCTCCTTTGAGGCAGGGCAAAGCGGCGGAACCGCCGGAATGGAAAAGAATGGAACGGGAACGGCAATGCGAAAATATCGTTTGTTATGTTACGCAGTAGAACCTCATTTTTAAGGGCGGGAGTATAAACCTTGCCCTTATCTCCGCTGTAATGCCGCTTAAATCAAGCGAGAAGCACACTCTATCGCGTAACATTGGAGATGTTATTCATGAGCATCTCCAAAATGTTCCTTGGATTGTGACATATGACAGTTGCGATTTAATGTGGACAGCGCCAACGGAGAGAATGATTTTACCCCATTCTTGAAGGGTGGACAAAGCCTGCTTTTAACGCTACTTATACGCATGTTTAGCTAATATTTGGTTGATTTGCCGCAAAACCGCTTTTCAAATTGGATATAATCACATATTGTAAGATATTACTGTACAGGATTGAGCAAGAATCTTTTTGCTCAATCCTACTTTTATTCATGTTTAAGAAAGTGAGGCCATCATGAAACTTCTATACGGGTATGTTTTAGTTAACGGGGAAATCGTTGCGCATGAGGAGAAGGCAGATGTTGTCCGCAGTATATTTGCATCCTAACTCGCTGGAGCCAGTTTGGGAAAAATTGTGGATATGCTTCATGCGAAAGACATCCCTTCCCCATCTGGTAATCCAAAATGGGGCAGAGCGGCGGTGGACAAACTTTTATCTAATGCGAAATATATTCCCATTATCGGCATGGAGACCTATATGGATGCTCAATTTGCACGTGAACGCCGATGCAATGTGGATTATGACAAGGCTGGATACCCCAGAAAGACGACCAGATACCAATCTCCACCTCTCGAACTAAATTGAGACTATTCAAATCTCACTTTTTCTGTTATGCTGAAAGAAAAAGGGGAGAAATGGTACTATGACAGAGGAAGAAATCAGCAACCTATACATACGCATTGCATTCCAATATGAATCTGCAATTGGTCAGCTTCTCGACAAAAGATAATAGACCAGGATTTGGTAGACAGGCACAGGAAGGCTTTTTACGACTCGTTAGATGAAGAAAAACTGCGGATATCTCAAAAGATTAGAAACTATAAGGAAATTATACGCCGCTATATGCAAGGTATGATTTGTGAGAATATGGTGTCATTGACAGAATTGGCGATGCAATACTCAGAGGACTCCCCTGGATATGCCATTCAAAGCTGGATGCAGAGCCGCAATACCTTGGAGTTCCTCCGTCAATGGGAAAATGACATGAATGGAGAATTTGATGATAGTGCCTGTGAAGAGCGGATTCACCAGGCGCATACAACATCCCTGACAGTTACGCCATCTTTATGGATCAGAAGAACTCGTGCCATTGGGATGCGCGTGAAACAGGGTAAAGGCGGAGGCGTGAGTGCTTATCCTGAGATTGCGGCAGACTTCCATTTATGGCTTGATCCGGCAGAAAGGTTAGCTTTAATTAGGATGATACGGGAGAAGCAAATTTACAAGAGCACAATATAATATTGCACGCAGAAATACATACATGTATGTTCGATAGAAAACAAGGTTAAAAAAGGCCTATTAAAAATATGGGGTGAAACGCAAGTGGAGTTTGTTAAGCTTCCTACTAATTCGAAAAAACTTCTTGATGAAATCGTGTGTGCAGAAAATCCAACTCAACTTTTGAGCAATCGCTTTGATGGGGCATCAGGCAGAGAAGATGAAGAACTACGTAGCCTTATTAAGGAATTGTGCCAAGAGGGATATATTAGCATCCCGATGTGGGCTAATAATAGGCCCTATCATGTTATTGTAAATAATTCTGCGCGAACATACGACGAAAGGCTTAAAGAGTATGAACGATCCATAGGGCAGCAACCTTATGCTGTACTTAATCAAAGTGTGAGCATTGGAAACGGGAATAAGATCATCCACTCTTCTATTTCTGGAAATATTGAACAAATTCCCGAAAAAACACATAGTGACGCAAAAGGATCTTTCTATACAAAGCATCCTATTATCTGCGCCTTTCTGATTTCTTTTGTAGCAGGACTTATACTTCTCTTTTCGTTTTGGGAAAAAATTATTACATATGTAGAGGGCATGGTTTGATGGCAAAGAGCAAAATTATTAAAGATTTGGCAAATGGTGAAGTTGATACTACGACCGCTTTGAAACGCGCTAAAGTTTTAATTTCAGAGCTACAAGATAATGAACTGCTAAATTGGATTAACCAAGAAATCTCAGGATATCCAATGGAAGCTACTCTTCCTGGTTACAGAATTGTTGAAGGAAATCTATTAGGTTCATATTTAAAGGGCTCAATGGCTGCGCATATGAAATATTCCAATGTTTCCTTGCCATTGGGTAAGATGCCAGATGATCTTAGAAGCAAATTGTTGACGTTGCAATTTCGAGAAGGTATAGAGGCGTTAAAGTCGTTATTGGAAAGCGCAAAAACGGATAAGGACGGACAAATTGGCAAAATAATTCCGGCAGATTTTTTTGGTGTCATCTCTACATATAATAAAGATCCATATATGATAATTACCTCGGCAAAAGTTGTAATTGGGCCTCAACATATTCAGAACATTTTTTCTGTTATCGAAAACAAATTGCTGGATATCTTACTTCTACTGGAAAAAGAATTTGGAAGCCTTGATGAACTGGACATAGATGTTTCATGTAAGACAACGGAAGAGTTACAAAATATATCTAAAGAAATGCATGTCCTCGTCTATAATGATTTTAGCGTAAAAGTAGGCGATAACAACAAGATAAAAGAGTCTAGTATTACTTCATCTAAAAAGACATGAGCTTTTGAGCACCTAATGAAAAAATAATTTTTGTTAATTCCAAAAACGGCCAAATCCATTGCAGCACAATGGATTTGGCCGTGCATCTTTTTCCCCCACACAAGGAACATCATGTATGAATTTTACGCTAGAGATACCAGCCGCAAGATTAAGTCCGTATCCAAAGCAAAAGGCATGAGCGGCAAGCACCTGACCGGCACGGTCATTTACGGTTACTTGTGAGACGAAAAGCGGGAACATTGGATTGTGGACGAAGAAGCCGCTGACGTAGTGCGCCGGATATTCGCTATGACTATGGACGGATATGGCCCCTACCAGATTGCGAACCGGCTGTCACAGGAAAAGATTGAGATACCGTCCCTGCACCTGTCCCATTACGGGGAGGGCGTGAATCAATCCAAGACGTTTAAAGACCCTTATGGCTGGGGTTCTTCCACTATCGTCAATATCCTGAAAAAGCGTGAGTAT
>JAAWLO010000139.1 GCA_022797935.1 Oscillibacter sp.
TGCACTTTTCGCACATGGGCTTCACAGACGGTCTTACTTTCATAGGTTCAAACCATTCCTTTCAGCGGTTGTTCACTTGCTGCGCCAAGTGATCCGGCCACGGGTCAGGTCATACGGGGACATCTCCACCGTCACCTTGTCGCCGGGCAGAATCCTGATGAAATTCATTCGGAGTTTCCCGGAAATATGCGCCAGAATCATGTGGCCATTTCCAATGTCCACCTGGAACGTCGTGTTGGGCAGGGCTTCCACCACAACACCTTCCACTTCGATCATATCGGATTTTGCCAAACGTTATCCCTCCTGGTCCGGCTGGAGCGCCTCACGGTATCCCGCAAGGGTCCTGCGAAGCTCACTGTTGGTGACCTTCTCCCCGCTCCTAATCTTTTCAGCCAGGCGGCTTTCCTCCGCCGACACAAAGAGCACATGCCTGCGCTTTTTGCGCTTCGGGGATTCCACCTTTCTTGATTTTCCGTCCGCCAGCAGGAGGTACTCCCCCTCCACCGCCAAAACGGCGAAGAGCTTGCCCTTGTCGCGGCCCGCGCCGGAGCGGACGATATTTGATTTCGCAATGTCCATGGATGCCTCGCCCTCAAATGGCGGGAGCCGTCAGAATTTCCGGCTCGCCGTCCGTAATCAGGATCGTGTTTTCATAGTGGGCCGACCACCGTCCGTCGGCGGTTTTCACCGTCCAGCCATCGCTGAGCTGGGTGATGGCGGCAGCCCCGGCGTTGACCATGGGCTCCACGGCCAGGGTCATTCCCCTCAGCAGCCGGGCCCCGTGTCCGGGACGGCCGAAGTTGGGAACTTCCGGCGCTTCGTGCATCTTGGCCCCCACGCCGTGGCCCACATATTCCCGGACCACGGAGAAGCCGTTTTCCTCCACATAGGCCTGCACCGCCGCAGAGATATCCTGGACGCGCTGTCCCTCCCGTGCCAGGCGGATTCCCGCAAAGAAGCTCTGCCTGGTCACGTCAATCAGGCGCTGGGCCTCCGGGGAAATCTTCCCGCAGGGAAAGGTTGCCGCACAGTCGCCATGGAATCCTTCCATGTACGCGCCCACATCCACACTGACGATATCGCCCTCCTTCAGCACCCGTTTGCCGGGAATGCCGTGGATAACCTCATCATTGATGCTGATGCAGACGCTGGCGGGGAACCCGTTATAGTGAAGGAACGACGGAACCGCACCTTGACTGCGGATAAAGCGCTCTACTGCGCGATCAATCTCCTGGGTTGTGACGCCGGGCTTTACCATTTCCCCTGCCAGAGCACGGGCAGCCGCGGTAATTTTTCCGGCCCGGCGCATGGAATCGATCTCGTGGGGGGATTTCAGGGTAATCATCCTGTCATCTCCCCAGGACGGCGAGGATGGCCCGGGAAGTCGCCTCCACCGTGGTCTGATTCTCCACCGCCCGCAGCAGGCCCCGCTGGGCGTAAAACGCCTTCAGGGGCTCCGTCTCTTTATGATAGACCTCGAGGCGGGATTGTACCGTCTCGGGGGCATCATCTTTTCGCTGAATCAGCTTCCCGCCGCACTTGTCGCACACGCCCTCGGTCTTGGGCGGCACGGCCACTACGTGGTAGCTGGCGCCGCAGCTCTCGCAGACCCGGCGGCCTCCCATGCGCTCCATGATGGTCCCGTCGCTGATTTCAATGGAAACCACATGGTCGAAGGTGATGCCGGCCTCTTCCAGAGCCTCGGCCTGGGCAATCGTGCGCGGCACGCCGTCCAGGATGTACCCCCCGGCACAATCCGGCTCCGCCAGGCGCTCGGAGATGATGCCAATGATCACCTCGTCGGGCACCAGCTGCCCCGCGTCCATAAAGGCTTTTGCCTTCAGGCCCGTGGGAGTGCCGTTTTTCACGGCAGAGCGGAGGATATTGCCGGTGGAGATAGTGGGAATCTTCAGCTGTCCGCAGAGAATTTCGGCCTGCGTACCTTTTCCGGCGCCTGGCGCGCCTAACAGGATCAGCTTCATAAAACCTCCCGCTCACGCCCCGCCGGGGACGGGATCCGTCCCCGGCGAAGCCTTGATTTTATTCCAGGAAGCCCTTATACTGACGCATCAGCATCTGGGACTCCAGGGCCTTGACCGTCTCCAGCGCCACGCCAACCACGATGATGACAGAGGTGCCGCCGATAGCCACAGAGTTGTTACCGATAAACTTGCCCGCAATGAGGGGCGCAATGGCCACAATGCCCAGGTAAATGGCGCCGAACAGGGTAATCTTGTTCAGTACCCGCTTAATGAAGTCAATGGTGGGCTTGCCGGGGCGGAAGCCAGGAATGAAGCCGCCCTGCTTCTTCATGTTGTTGGCGATTTCAACCGGGTTGAACTGGATGCTGGAGTAGAAGAAGCTGAAGCCAACAATCAAGATAAAATAAACCACCATATACACCACCGATTTGGTATCAATGGCGTTGTAGACACTCCGGGACAGGGTGCCCTCTTCCGGAATGCCGATAAAGCTCCACACGGTAATGGGCAAAGAGGCAATGCTCTGGGCAAAGATGACAGGCAGGACACCGGCCATACTCACCTTCATGGGCAGATTGCTGCTCTGGCCGCCATACACCTTCCGGCCAACCTGACGCTTGGCATACTGCACAGGAATGCGGCGCTCCGCGTCGTTGATGAACACAATGAAGGCAATCAGTGCCAGACCGCCTACCAGCAGCAGCACAATGCCCCACGGGGCCATAGCCTCATTCAGCACCTGCTGCGCCGCATCAGCGGTGTATCCCGCCTCCGTCAGCGTATCGACCGTCATGGTGCCGCTGCGGACAGCGGACCAGGTGCGTACACCGCGAATCATGCTGGAGGCCATCGTGGGCACCCGGGAAAGGATACCCGCGAAGAGGATGATGGAAATACCGTTGCCCACACCGAACTCCGTGACCTGCTCGCCCATCCACATCACGAAGGAGGAACCGGCGATGAAGGACACGATAATCACCAGAGCCGGCCACACACCGTCGCCGCCAGCGGCCAGAATGCCGTACCGGCGCATCATGAAGTAGTAACCCACAGCCTGGAGAATGGCGATGGCCACGGTGGTGTAGCGGGTGATGGACTGGATTTTCTTCCGTCCCTCTTCGCCGCCGTCCTTGGCCAGGCGCTCCAGAGCCGGGATGGCCACCGTGAGCAGCTGGATGATGATGGAGCTGTTGATATAGGGCTGAATGCTCAGAGCAAAGATCGTGGCAGTGGCGAAGGCGCCGCCGCTCATGACGTTGTAGAGGCCCAGAATGGTCGCTCCCATGCCCTTGAGCTGGCTCTCCAGCAGGTCCACGTTGATATAGGGAACTGTAATCGCGTTGCCGATCCGGAAGATCAGCAGGATAAGCAGAGTAAAGACGAGCTTCTTTTGAAGCTCCGGGATTTTCCAGGCTTTGCGAATCGTTTGGATCACGTTATTTCACCTCCGCCTTTCCGCCGGCTGCCTCAATGGCCTCCTTGGCAGACGCGGAGAAGGCATTCGCCTTGACAGTAACCTTCTTGGACAGCTTGCCGTTGCCCAGGACCTTGAAGCCGTATTCGCACTTGGAGAGGATGCCCTTGTCCAGCAGCGCCTCGGCGGTGACCGTGTCTCCATCGCTGAAGGCGTTCAGAGCGCTGAGGTTCACAACCTCCAGGGGCTTGGCGAAGATGTTGTTGAAGCCGCGCTTGGGGACCCGGCGGGCCAGAGGCATCTGACCGCCTTCGAAGCCCACGCGGACCTTGCCGCCGGAACGGGCTTTCTGGCCCTTGTGGCCCCGGCCGCCGGTCTTGCCGTTGCCGGAACCAGCGCCCCGGCCCTTGCGGTAAGCCTCACGGACAGACCCTTCGGCGGGAGACAGTTCGCTTAATTTCATGACTTGGCGCCTCCTTACTTCTCTTCGGTGACCTGGAGCAGATAGCCGATCTTCGCCACTTTGCCGCGGGTGGGATCGTTGTCGGGCTGCACGGTGACGTCACCGATTTTGCGCAGACCCAGGGAATGCGCGGTGGCAACCTGCTTTTCCAGGCGGCCGTTC
>JAAWLO010000019.1 GCA_022797935.1 Oscillibacter sp.
TCTCCAGGGGGAATGCTCAAGGGGGGACCGCAGTCCCCTCTTGACTAGCGGCGGAGGAAATGGAACGGAATGGATGCTGCCGCACCGCGGCAGCGGAATGGAGTGGAATTTTCGACGCCGCCGCTGGCGTTGCATTAAAATGGAGGAATCCCACTGAAATAACCGGACTCCGAAAACGCAACAAAGTCCCCGTCTGCTACAATTATGTGGTCCGCCAGACGCACCCCAATCACTGCCAATGCCCGCTGTGCTTTATCCGTGGCCGTATGGTCATCCTCCGAAGGAAGCGCTATGCCGCTGGGATGATTATGCCCTAAAACCACCGTACTCGCCGACGTCAGCAGCGCATTCTCCACTAACTGCCGGACATCCAGATTCACAGACGACACGCCGCCCAGACCCAGCCGTTTTGACGCCAAAAGCCGCCCTTTTCCATCCAGACACAACTGATACAACACTTCATTTCGTTCCCCGCGAAACAGCTCCAGAAAATACGCTCCCACACTGTCTACCGATGTCAGAACAACTTCCTCTTCACACTGCTTCAGCTGGACCTTCTGCACAATCTGCGGCACCAGATTCAACAGCACCGCCGTACTTTCCCCTACGCCTTTCACCTGCTCCAGCATCTTCACCGGCGCCGAGAGAACTCCTCCCAGACTGCCGAACCGGTCCATTAACGCATGGGCAACCTCATTCGTATCATGCCGCGCCTGTGTATAATACAGCAGAAACTCCAGCATCTCATGCTCAGCAAATCCTTCCAGACCGTTCTTTAAAAAACGTTCTCTTATTCGTTCTCTGCGGCCATCATGAACGCCCATAACCCAAGTCCTCCCTGTCTATTTTCCCTGTACACCCTTACAAAAACAGAAGCGCAGAAAGGAAAATTTTCTCTATACAATATAAAACAGAATAACACACTTCCCTTGTTTCGTCAATCGCCCCTCACAACAACAAACCAAAAGAATCAGGCATACAACAAACAGGAGCGGCAGGCCGCCCTGCCGCTCCCATTCAAAGGTAATTCAGTTTCCCAACGCCTTGGCGGATTCCTCCAGCTTGGCAATCAGTTCCCGGAACTTGGCGGCCTTCTCCTTCTCAGCGTTAACCACCGCCTCCGGTGCCCGGGAGACGAATTTCTCGTTCTTCAGCTTCTGTTCCACAATGCGGAGACCATTTTCCGCCTTCTCCTTCTCCTTGGCAATGCGCTCCCGCTCCGCCGCCAGGTCCACCAGCTCGCTGAGAGGCAGATAGGCCGTGGCGTTATGGGTGACGATACTCACCTGTCCGGAAACATCCGCCGGGGCTTCCGCCGCAAAGCACACTTCCGACGCGAACGCCAGCCGCTGGAGGAAGTGACGGCCCTGCTCGTAAGGCCCCGGCACGGCGGTGACCAGCAGCACCTCCGCCTTCTTGGACGGGGGCACGTTCATCTCCGCCCGGCGGGCCCGGATGGCCTTGATGGTATCCATGACGGCTTCCATGGCGGCCTCCTCCTGCGGGAAGCTGAGCGCCTCGCTGTATTCCGGCCACTTGGCCAGCATGAGGAATTTGTCCTCCGCTCCCGCCTGCTTGGGCAGGGCCTGGAAAATCTCCTCGGTGATGAAGGGCATGAAGGGATGCAGCAGCTTCAAAAGCTCTGCCAGCACGAAGCACAGCACATTCCGGGCAGTGTCCTTTGCCGCCTCATCCTCGCCGTTCAGACGGGTCTTGGTCAGCTCAATATACCAGTCACAGTAGGTGTCCCACAGGAAGTCGTACACCTTGGCGGAGGCCACGCCGATTTCATAGCTGTCCAGATTTTCGGTGACCTCTTTCACCAGAGTATTCAGCTTGGAGAGGACCCACTTGTCCTCCCGCTCCAGCCTGTCCGCCGCCGGGAGGGCGTAGGTCTCCAAATCCCCCAGATTCATCAGGACGAAGCGGCTGGCGTTCCAAACCTTGTTGGCGAAGTTCCGCATGGCTTCGCACTTCTCCGTGTAGAAACGCATATCGTTTCCGGGGCTGTTGCCGGTAATGAGGTTGAAGCGCAGGGCGTCCGCACCGTACTTCTCCGCCACCTCCAGGGGGTCAATGCCGTTGCCCAACGATTTGGACATCTTCCGGCCCTTGTCGTCCCGGACCAGGCCGTGGATGAGCACGGTATGGAAGGGGATTTTCTTCATCTGCTCACAGCCGGAGAAAATCATCCGGGAGACCCAGAAAAAGATGATATCGTAACCGGTCACCATGACGGAGGTGGGATAGTAGAAGTCCAAATCCTCGGTCTTCTCCGGCCAGCCCAGGGTGGAGAAGGGCCACAGAGCGGAGCTGAACCAGGTGTCCAGCACGTCCGGGTCCCGGGTCAGGTGCTGGCTTCCGCATTTCCCGCACTTCGTCGGGTCCTCCCGGCTGACGTTGATGTGGCCGCACTCGTCACAATACCACGCGGGAATCTGGTGGCCCCACCAGAGCTGGCGGGAGATGCACCAATCGTGGACGTTCTCCATCCAGTTGGTGTAAGTCTTGCTGAAGCGCTCCGGGACGAACTTCACCTCGCCTTCCCGGACCACCCGCAGGGCCTCCTGAGCCAGAGGTTCCATCTTCACAAACCACTGGGCGGAGATCAGGGGCTCCACGTCGTTGTGGCAGCGGTAGCAGGTACCCACGTTGTGGCTGTAGGGTTCGGCCTTCACCAGATAGCCCTGCTCCTCCAGGTCCTTGACAATGGCCTTGCGGCACTCATAGCGGTCCATACCGTTATAAGGCCCGCCGTTTTCGTTGATCTTCCCGTCGTCGCCAATGCAGCGGATGGTCTCCAGATTGTGCCGGAGGCCCACCTCAAAGTCGTTGGGGTCATGGGCAGGCGTCATCTTCACCGCGCCGGTGCCGAAGCCCAGCTCCACGTACTCGTCCGCCACGATGGGAATCTCCCGGTTCATAATGGGCAGGATGCAGGTCTTGCCCACCAGATGCTTGAACCGCTCATCCTCCGGGTTCACGGCCACGCCGGTGTCGCCCATCATGGTCTCGGGCCGGGTGGTGGCTACCACCAGGTCGCCGGACCCGTCCGCCAGGGGATAGCGGATATACCACAGGTGGCCGGGCTTGTCCTGGTACTCCACCTCCGCGTCCGAGAGGGCCGTGACGCAGTGGGGGCACCAATTGATGATGCGGCTGCCCTTGTAGATGAGGCCCTTGTCATAGAGCTCGCAGAAGGTCTCCCGGACAGCCTTGGAGCAGCCCTCGTCCATGGTGAAGCGGGAACGGGACCAGTCGCAGGACACGCCCATCTTCTTCTGCTGGGCCACAATGCGTCCGCCGTACTCCTCTTTCCATTTCCAAACCCGCTGAAGGAACTTTTCCCGGCCCAGGTCATAACGGGTCAGGCCCTCCTTGGTCCGGAGCTCCTCCTCTACCTTAATCTGTGTGGCAATGCCCGCATGGTCCACACCGGGAACCCAGAGAGCCGCGTAGCCCTGCATCCGCTTGAAGCGGGTGAGAATATCCTGAAGGGTACAGTCCAGAGCATGACCCATGTGAAGCTGGCCGGTGACGTTGGGCGGCGGCATGACAATGGAAAAGGGCTTCTTGGAGCGGTCCGGGTCCCCCTGGAAGCACCCGGCCTGTTCCCACTTTTCATAGATGCGCCCCTCCACCTGCTGGGGCTCGTACACTTTCGGCAGTTCTTTTTTCATGTTGATTCTCCTTTATGATGATTATATCCTGTATTTATTTTCCGATTTTCTCCCGAATGTATGGAAGAAATTCCTCCGGATTCCCTTGCGTCAGGTCCTTCTTCTGCAGCAGCAGGGCCCGCGCCTCGTCGTAGACCACCAGCCAGGCGTGTTCCGATTCCAGCACAGCCTGCATTCCGGCGTAGGGCACCGGCGTTCCCTGCTCCTCCCCCCGGGACGTGGACTGTCCCTGCTGGTCAAAGCGCAGCCGGACTCCGGTCCAGTCCAGGTTCCGCATCCGGGCCAGCTTTTCTTCTGCGGCGCCCCTGGCCAGAGAGGCCGGCGGTCTCCGTCCCCGAAGGCACAGGCTCCACAGGCCCCAGGCAATCGCCAGAGCCCCCGCCCCAATCAGACCGGGAACCCGGGGCTCCATCAGCCCGGGAACCAGGGCAAAAACCCCCAGTGCAAGCAGGATCCCGCCGTATACCCGGTGACGCCTCCGGCGCTTTTCCCGGCCCGTTCCCTTGGCGGCGTAAGCGCTGAGGCCGTCCGTCACCTTCCAGAGCCCCGGCAGGGCCCTCCGGCTCCGGGCCTCCAGCAGCTGCTCCAGCAGCGCTTCCGTCTCCCGGTCCAAAGCGGGGTCGTCATAGGCGCTCAGCTGAAAAACAAATTCCATCCGCCCCTCCTTTATCCGACCGGCTCCACCGGCTTCCCGGTCCGCGCGGTCCAGCAGGCGGGCAGGTCCTCCGGCCTGCCCTGCGTAAAAGCGTTCTTCCGCAGAATGAAGGCTCCGTTTCCAGGGCGGACCAAGTAAAAGCGCTCCCCGTCCTCCCAGAGGGCCTCCAGGGCGTCGTAGTCGTAGCGGTGGTCGCTCTTGCTGTCGTGAATCCAGACGCCGTCCTCCGTGAAGCAGCAGTTGTACAACTCACCGCTGGCCTGATACTTCTTCCAGACCCGCTTCGCCCACCGGGAGGAGGACTGCGGCCGGCTGAGCCAGTACCAGGAGTACAGCAGCATCAGCCCCAGGATGATTTCCAGACCGCCCATCAGCCAGGACATCCAGACCGCGGTCAGCAGGCCTATGGCCAGGAAAAACAGGCCCAGATTCCGGTGCACCCTGGGGGAGGCCCGCTTCTGCCCGGGCTTCCCAGGCTGTTTCTGATAGAAGGCCTTCCAGTAGGCGTCCAAATCCTCCAGGCTGTAATCCAGCTTGATATCAAATTCCAAACCCCCACGCTCCTTTCTCCGCCTTTCCAAAAAAGAAAACCGCCCCAAGCCTCCTGGCTCAGGGCGAACAAGGTCCGCGGTACCACCTGATTTCGCGCCCTCCCTGCGGAAGGCACGCACTCTCGGGCGCTTTCACGCCCTTCCCCGATAACGGAGGGAACACCGTCGCCGCCTACTTCCCTTCAGCCGCGCCGCTCCGGGACGACTTCCCCGGCAGCCTCCCAGGAGCTTGCACCAACCGCTCCCTCTCTTCGCGTCCGCCTGCCGGATACTGCTTCCCATCCTCGCTGGTTTTCATATGCGGGATATTATACCGTATCCGCTGGGTGTTGTCAAGCCTCAGCTCATCCGCAGAATTTCCTTTTTCAGCCGGCTGATGATGCGCTTCTCCAGCCGGGAGATGTAGGACTGGGAGATGCCCAGCCGGTCCGCCACCTCCTTCTGCGTCTGTTCCTGTCCGCCTCCCAGGCCGAAGCGCAGCGTGATGATCTCCCGCTCCCGGGGGGAGAGGGTTCGGATGGCAGCCGCCAGCAGGCTCCGGTCCACGTCCTCTTCAATAGGGCGCATGACCACGTCTTCGTCGGTGCCCAGCACGTCGCTGAGCAGCAGCTCGTTGCCGTCCCAATCGGTGTTCAGGGGCTCGTCGAAGGAAACCTCCCCTTTCCGGTTGGCATTTTTCCGAAGATACATGAGGATTTCATTCTCGATGCAGCGGGAGGCATAGGTAGCCAGCTTGATGTTCTTGTCCGTCCGGTAGGTCCCCACCGCTTTAATCAGGCCAATGGCGCCAATGGAAATCAGGTCCTCAATGTTGATGCCCGTGTTCTCAAACCGTTTGGCAATATAAACCACCAGCCGCAGATTGTGTTCAATCAGCTCCTGCCGGGCCGCCTCGTCCAGATTGCCCAGCAGTTCTGCCTCCCGCTCCCGGCTCAGGGGTGGGGGAAGCGTGTCGCTGCCGCCTATGTAGTGGACGCCCCCGGCCTCTGGCCACAGGCCCAGCCGGACCAGCAGCCTTTGCAGCCCGCGTAAGATGTTCATGTGCCTTCCTCCCTTTTTCACCGCCCCACAGCGCCGAGCAGTCCGCCCCCAGGGTTGTGGGGGACAGGGCCGCCGTCAGCCCCGGATAACGAACGCCGCCAACTTCCGTCCAGTCTGTCCGCACCGTCAGCAGCAGGCCCTGGCTGACCCCCACTGCCCGGTATGGAATCAGCCGGGGCCGCAGCTCCGGCGCGGCCAGCCGCAGAGGCTCCAGCAGATTTTCCGGCCCGCGCAGGCCCTCCGGCGTCAGCAGCCGCGCCGCCGCAGGAGGCAGAATGCTGTTCAGCGCCCCGGGGGCGGTCACCAGTATAGGTCTTCCGTCAGCCTCCCGGACACTGTTTCCACTGTCCCACAGCGCGGTCAGCTCCACCGTTCGCCCGCAGGCCCGCACCCGCACAGTCAGCAGCTCTCCCCGGACGCCATGGCCAGCCATTCCCCGGAACACCACCGACAGCACCACATAGGCCGCCGTTCCGGCCACCACCAGGACCCTTCCATTCACATTGGTATAAAAAACGCCGTTAATCACTGGCATACAGCCTCCGGCCAGCAGTCCCAGGCCCAGAACACAGCCCGCCATAGCGCAGGAGACAGCGAAGAACAGGAGAATCAGCCGCAGAAGCTTCTCCTCCCCGCCATAGGCCGTCAGGCCCATCAGCACACCCGCCGCCAGCTTAACCGGTGTTTGGGCGAGAAACCCCCACCCCGGCAGGAATACCGCCGCCGCGTAAGCGCCTCCCAGGAGGGCGGCCAGAAAACAGCGGCCCCTTCGCAGAGGCAGGCCCGCCAGCCGGGCGGCAGCCAGGAGCAGGAGGTAATCCATCAGCCCGTTCAAGAAAAAAACGCTGTCTATGTAAATTACCGTCACGCAGCTTCCCCTCCTCCGGAACCGGCCTCCCGGGGAACCGGACTTCCCCTGATCTAGTCAACGCGGTTGAAAAGGAGTCGCAACTCCTTTTCAACCGGCGGACCAGGGGTCCGCCGATACGCGGAGCGCATTTGCGTTTCCTAGGAAGCCATGCGCAGGCAGCCGCTTTGCGGCTCGAACTGCCGCCTCAGCGGCGGTTCGTTGAAAAGAATCCATAGGATTCTTTTCAACTGCGTTGGCTATCTGATTTGATTATAGGACAGGAGCGGAAAAAATACGGTCGCAATTTGGATTCCGGAAATGGTCGGTTCTTCTGGTGGAAACGCAAAAAAGGACGGCAGTAGTACTGCCGCCCTGAACCTTTAAAATCTGGAAGCTTACCGCCGTCTCCGGCCGCCGCCCCGTTTTCCGTCCATACTCCGGTTCAAATCCGCCATCTTCCCCTCAGAGGAGGAGAGAAACTGTTTGAGCTTGTCCTCGAAAGCCTGATCCCCCGACGGCGGCAAGGGGGCGCTTTTCGCGCCTCGTCCCCGAACAGGCGGCGGCGCGGGACGGCTGGGAGCAGCCGCCTGAGCCGGGCGGGACGTGCGGGGCCGTTCCTGCGGAGGCTGGGCCCGTTTAATCGAGAGATTGACCCGCCCGTTCTCCGCCGACAGGACCAGAACCTTCACCTCCTGGCCCACCTGGAGAAAATCATGTACATCCTCTACAAAAGTATTGGCGATTTCCGAGATATGTACCAGCCCGGAACCGCCCTCTGCCAACGCCACGAAGGCGCCGAATTTGGTAATACTGGTGACCTTTCCTTCCAAAATCCTCCCTGCCTGAAGCTCCATACGGTTTTCTGTTTCTCCTTTTCCATGATTTTGCGTTTTCACGCTGCGGGGCGGCAAGTCAGTTGCTTACATCGAACACATACTCGTCCGGCAGCACCCAGCCCAGTTCCCGCCGGGCAATCTCCTGCATTTTCTCCGGCGTGCAGCCCTCGTCAATGTCCGCCTGGAGGGCGTCGTTTTCCTGCCGCAGGCTTTCCACCCGGGCGAAAACCGCCTCCCTTTCCGTGCGTGCCTGCTCCACCTGTTCTTGCAGCGCGTACAGCTGACAGCCCAGAGCGGCCAGCAGAATCAGAATCAGCAGCTTTGTCAAAAGCCCTGTGCGAAGGACCTTTCTTCTTTTTGTTGTCCTTGCCATGTCTGCCGCCCCCCTTCACGGGACCGCGCCCGCTGGCTCTTATTGTAAAGCATTTTCTCCAAAAATAAAAGAGATTTTTTTCCCAACGCCGCAATTTTTTCAATCCAGCCCGCGCCCAGCACACCGGCAGAGACAGCATATGGACCAAAAATGCCGCTGTATCCGCCCAAAAAGTCCAAATAGGCCGCAAAAGCTGGGAAAATGTACAAAAAAACAGCACGGCTCCCCCCAGCATCCCCAACAGCACAAACCCCCGCAGCTCCCCCTCCGCCCGGCGGATCAGGAACAGGAACATGGCCCCGGCCACCGTCAGGCAATAGGCGCTGTCCAAAACGGCGGTAAAACGGGGGGCCCGGAGCCGGAAGGGGCGCAGCAAATCGTACAGCACACCGGCGGACAGGCCCAACAGTATGGACTGGCCAAAAACCACCAGCTGCCGGCTCACCTGGGCCCCCATCCTACCCGAACAGCCGGCTGAAAAAGCCGCCCCGGCTGGGTCCCTGGTCCTCATAGGTCAGGGAATCAATCCGCCCGTCTACATGGAGCTCCCCGCCGTCCAGAGACAATTTGCCGATGTGCAGGTCTTCCCCTGTAATCACCAGCGTGCCCACCGCGGTGGACATGATAATTCCGCTCTCGTCAAAGCGCTCCACATCCTCGACGCCGGAGACGGTCAGGCGCTCCCGCCCGTCCAGCTCCAGGCGGTGGGCGGCTTGGGGCATTGTGTAATCGTTCATGGCTTCCTCCCTCCCTGTCCACAGACTATGCGGGAGGAAACAGCGGTATGACCGGATTTTCCGCTGCGGCAAAGTCCGGCGGGAGGGCGGATGCTCAAATCTCCCGGTACAGCCCGGCAGCCTCCGCCTGGCGGACGGTCTCCTGTACGGCGAGCACCTCCACCGTAATGGCCCGGGCTCCCAGGCGCAGGGAGATTTGATCCCCCACCTTGACCTCGTAGGAAGCCCGGGCTGTCCGCCCGTTGACGCAGACCAGCCCATTGTCACAGGCCTCGTTGGCGGTGGTCCTCCGCTTAATCAGCCGGGAAACCTTCAGATATTTATCCAGACGCATACAGCTTCTCCTTTCCAGCCAAATGCAAAAACTGCCGGCAGCTGCTGCCGGCAGTTGTGCGGAACAAAGCCTTTTCAGCTCAGCCGCCCACCGTGTCCTTCAGGACCTTGCCCGCCTTGAACACAGGCACGGTGGAGGCGGGAATGTCAATGGGCTCCTTGGTCTTGGGGTTCCGGCCCACACGGGCGGCCCGCTTCTTCACCTCGAAAGAACCAAATCCTACCAGCTGGACCTTCTCGCCTTCCTTCAAAGCGTCCGTAATCGCGTCAAACGTCGCGGTAATGACCGCCTCAGCGTCTTTTTTCGAAACCTCCGCCGCCTCGGAAACGGCGTTAATCAGCTCTGCTTTGTTCATGAATGATGATCCTCCAATTTCATTTGTTACAGTTTATTTCTTAACGCGAAAGGCGTGTTAAGACTTCCCTTCCCGCTCCCTGGCGGCCTTCCAGAGGGCAATCAGCTCCTCTTCCGTGTAGTCCGTCAAAGGCCTGTCCGCAGCGGCTTCCGCCCGGCGAAACCGGATGTCAAATTTGTCACAGGCCCGGTGGAGCGCATCCTCCGGGTCCACTCCGGTCATCTGCGCCAGCTTGGCGGTGATGAACAGCAGGTCCCCCAGCTCTTCTCGGACGCCGTGAGGCGTTTCCATGGATTCTCCAGCTTCCAAGGCCGTCCGCAGCTCCCGGACCTCCTCCTCCAGCTTCCCGAAGGCGCTGAGAGGACTGGCCCAATCGAAACCGGCCTTGGCCGTCTTGCTTCCGATTTTCTCTGCCCGCCACAGGGCCGGCAGGGTGTGGGGCACAGACTCAATGGCGTCCGCAGTGGTAGCTTGGGACTTTTCTTTGCGCTTCAGGGCCTCCCAGTTTACCAGAACCTCCTGACTGTCCGCCACTTCCACCGTGCCGAAGACATGGGGATGGCGGTACACCAGTTTTTGGGCCACGCCGTTCACCACGTCGTCCATAGTGAACCGGCCCCGCTCCGCCTCAATCTGGGCGTGGAAGGCCGCCTGCATCAGCACGTCTCCCAGTTCCTCGCACATCCCATCGGCATCGTCCCGGTCTATGGCGTCCAGGGCCTCGCAGGTCTCCTCCAGGAAATTCCGGCGAATGGAGGCGTGGGTCTGTTCCGCGTCCCAGGGGCAGCCGCCGGGCGCCCGCAGCAGCCGCATGATTTCCAGAAAATCCGCCCAATCATAGCGCTGCTTACTTTGAAAATCTACCATATCTTAACCGCCTTTGCAAGGTTTTTCCGCAAAAATTTTGATTATTTCTTCCACTTTTACCGTAAATGCAGGATTCTGGCAAGCTTCGCCCCATGGGGCACCGTCTTCAAATCCTCCGCCCGGAGAATGCGCATGGCAACTACCAGAATGGCGTAAACGATTACTCCCGCCAAGATGCCCCCAAGTGTGGCGATGGCGTTGGCCGTATAGCCGGAGTGGCCCGCCGCCAGGGCCCGGTTTATAAAACCATGGACCGCCCAGACCGCGCCGCCCATCAGGGCCGAAGCCGCCGCCGGCTTGGCGAAAATCTGAAGATAGCGGGGCTTCTGCGGGGAATACTTCCAGACAAAGAACAGGTTCAGACCCACGATCACCACATAGCAGCACAGGGTGGACACAGGCGCGCCGTGGATATTGATGTCCGGATTTCCCACCAGGATATAATTCATGACCACCTTCGTGACGCCGCCGGCAATCACCGTCCAGATGGGGATCATCTCCTTGCCATAGGTCTGCAGAATCACATTGGTCAGATTCATCAAACACATGAAGATGCAGGCAATGCCCAGCCAGCGCATGTGGGGTTCGGCGGCAATGGCGTCCGCCTGACGGAGGGGATAGAGCATCTGAAGGGCCGGTCCGCCCACCACGCTCAGGCCCACCCCGGCGGGGATGGCCAGCACCGCCACAATCCGAAAACCGGAGGAGACAATCCGTCCCGCCTCCCCATGGTCCCGGCGGGTCAGCGCCGCCGCCGCGAAGGGAATCAGACTCATGGTGACGGGGAACACGAAGGAGGGCGGCAGGTTGATGAGGTTCATGCCGAAGGTATACTGGCCGAAGAGCTCCGCCGCCGCGTCCGCCAGGGCGGGGATATCCCGCAGCCGCCCCAGGACGATTTTGGTGTCCACCAGAGTGATGATGCTCATAGCGGAGTTGCTGAGGGTGATGGGAATGCCGATCGCCAGAATCTGGCGCAGAATCTTCCCGCTGTCCTCCGGCTCATCCAGGGCGGTCTGCCGGTCCCGGCGGCGCAGGAGGTAGAAAATCAGATACAGCAGGGACAAAACCGTTCCGGCGGTGACGCCTAAAATCGCTCCGGCGGCGGCAATGTCCAGCCCCAGACCCAGCTGGAGGAAATACCAGGCCAGGGCCAGGCCCAGGCCCAGCTTGCACAGGGCCTCCAGAATCTGGGAGACGGCAGTGGGCGTCATATTCCCCTGGCCCTGGGTGTAGCCCCGCATACAGGCCAGCAGGCACACGCAGAACACGGCGGGCGCCAGGGCCCGGATGGGCCAATAGCCCAGGGGCTCGTTCATAAAAGCCGCCAGACGCTCCGCGCCGAAGTACATCAGCAGAGTCCCTACCAGGCCCATGGCGAAGAAGAGCCAGATGGCTGTTGAGAAAATCTTCCGCTTCTGGTTCTCCCGGCCCTGGGTGTGAGCCTGGCTGGTGAGCTTGGAAATGGCCAGGGGCAGTCCCGCGGTGGAGATGGTCAGCAGGACGTTGTAGATGTTGTAGGCCACGTTGAAATACGTCTGCCCCTTGGGTCCCACAATGTTCCCGAAGGGAATCTTGTACACCGCGCCCAGAATTTTTACAATGGCAACCGCAGAGGCCAGAATGGCCGCACCGCCCAGGAAGGACTGTTTTTTCTTAGTTGACATGAAAAGCATACCTCGAATACTCAAAAAAATGCGCGGACAGCTTCTGTCCGTGAGGGGCGGGCCCCATTGTCCACTCTATGGGACCGGGACCCGCCTTAGACCAAATTCCCTCCGGCGGCACAACCCGCTGGCTCAAACGCTCACATCCGCTCCAGACAACCCTTTACCAGAGCGGTGAACTTGGGACCCGCGCTCTCCCCTGCCGCGATCACCTCGTCACCGGACAGGGGCTGTTCCAGCACCCCTGCCGCCATGTTGGTGCAGAGGGTGAAGCCCAGCACCTCCAGCCCGCAGTGGGCGGCGGTGATGGCCTCCGGCACCGTGGACATGCCCACGGCGTCCGCGCCCAGCAGGCGTGCTGCCCGAACCTCTGCCGGGGTCTCGTACTGCGGGCCAGGGAAGAACATATAGACGCCCTCCCGCAGCGTCAGGCCCTGGACCCGGGCGGCCTCCCGGGCCTTCTCCTGAAGAGCGGGCGTGTAGACATGACTCATGTCCGGAAACCGGGGACCAAACTCCTCCAGATTGGGCCCACAGAGAGGGCTGACGCCGAAGAGCTTGATGTGGTCCGTAATCAGCATGATGTCCCCGGCGGCAAAGGCCGTATTGACCGCTCCGGCGGCATTGGTCACCACCAGGGTCTTCGCCCCCAGCAGCCGGAGGACCCGGACCGGATAGCCCGCGTCGGCAAAGGACCAGCCCTCGTAGGTGTGCAGGCGGCCCTGCATCACCGCCGCGGGTTTCCCCGCCAGCTTTCCGAACAGGAACTGGCCCTTGTGGCCCGGGGCGGTGGAATGCTTCATGTGGGGCACATCCGCATAGGGCACGGTAATGGGATTCTCCACATCCTCCGCCAGGGCGCCCAGGCCGGAACCCAGAATCAGCAGCACTTCCGGACGGAAATCTTCCAGCCGGTTCCGCAGGGCGGCGGCGCTCTCCTCATATTGCTGATAGGTATAAAATTCCATACGATACTCCTTACTCCTCTTCTTCGCTTTCTTCGGTGTCCGCCTGCCCCAGCTGCGCCCGCAGGTCTGCCAGCTCTGCCTTCAGACGGTCAATTTCCTTCATCTTCTCGTGCAGCAAATCGGAATCCGTGGGCCGGCCGGTATGGGTGGCATAGAGGAACCCTCCCAGGACCTCCATCTCCTCACCGACCTGATTCTCCAACTGGGAAGCGCGGAAGTGCATCCGCACCCGGTCCGCCAGTTTTTCCGTCTCCTTCCCCGCCAGATAGGCCGCGTTCAGGGCAAACTTTCCGGCTTCCGCCGCCGCGTCCCGCAGGACATCCAGATAATGACTCATACGTTCTTCCTTTCCCGCTGGTATAATCAACGCAGTTGAAAAGGAGTCACAACTCCTTTTCAACCGGCAGACCTATGGTCCGCCGCTGCGCGGAGCGCATTTGCGTTTCCAATGAAGCCGTGCGCTGGCTCAATCAATGGTTGTGATAGGGACTGCCGCCGATAAACTCCCGGGACAGCGACTTGGCCGGGATGTACTTCTCATCCAGGGCCTCAATCCGGTCCAACGCCTGAAGAATGTCCCCCGCCACCGGATATTTCTCCCGGGGAAGCGCCTCCAGCAGAGGCGTCACATAGGGCTTCAAGGCGCTGGCGCTGAGGGCCAGGGAGGAGTCGAACTTCACGTCGGCATTCTCTTTATAGGGAACAATGTACAGCTTTTCACCCCGGAGGACGTTGTTCCACAGCTTCAGGGTAAAGTCCGCGCTGCTTCCCCGGAACTTGAAATCCCGGACAATCCGGCGGCACAGCCGCACCCAGTGCCGGTGGAACACCATCTTCCCCTCCTCATCCCAGATATTGCTCCGGGCGGAGATATACAGCTTGAAGGCCTTGGGGTTCTTGCCCACTATGATGTCGTTCAGAGAATGAATCCCCTCGAAGATGGCCAGCTCATCCTTCCCCAAACGCATGGGCTGGGCAAAGATGTCCGAGCGCATCTGCCGGGCAAATTCGTACTTGGGAACATAAATGACCTCCCCCTTGTCCAGCAGGCGGAAGTGCCGGTTCAGCAAATCCAGGTCCAGAAAAAAGGGGGACTCGAAGTCAATTTCTCCCTCCCGGTTCCGGGGAGCGGTCTCCGGGTCCAGGGTGAGAAAATAATTGTCCAGGGAGACGGTGTGGGTGTGAATGCCCATCTCTTCCAGCTTCTCCTCAATTTTCAGGGCGGTGGTGGTTTTGCCGGAACCGGAGGGCCCCGAGAGGAGAACAACGCGGGATTCCGACCGGTGCTCCGCAATTTTCCTGGCCGTGCTCTCCACCTTCCTGGCGAAAGCGGCGTCGCACTCCTGGGCGAAGGCAGCGGGGTCCCTGCGGATGGCCTCGTTGATTTGTTTCAGAGAGTAGGACATAACCATTCGCTCCTTTCAAGACTGCACCTGGGCGTAAAAGGCGGCGAAAGCCTCCTGATTGGACAAAAGCTTCTCCGGGCGCTGGATATACTCCTCCGGATACTTGGGGTTGAACACCCGCTGAATGCGGGCGCTCCGCTCTCCGCCTCCGGTCAGGTCCAGCATTTTTGTGGACCCTCCCGCGCCGAAAGAGAGAATGGAGCACAGCTCCGACATGATATAAATGTTGTACAGGCATCTCCCGCCGGGGCGGGTCCAGCCCACGTTCTCAAAGCTGCCGGCCATATATTTCTGGCGGTAGAGATAATAGGGCGCATAGCCCTTCTGCCGCAGAACCGGCGCGGCGAAATCCAGCATCGCCGCCACAACCTCCGGGCCGGGAATGGACAGCCCCTCCAGCAGAATACGGCTGCCCTTTTTCAGCGCCAGTGTATGGATGGTGAGATTCTCCGTGCCAAAGTCCAGGCAGGCCTCCAGGGACCGGCGGAAGCCCTCTGCCGTGTCCTCCGGCAGTCCGGCAATCAGGTCCATGTTCACCTGAGTGAAGCCATACCGCCTCACCAGCTCCATAGCCGCCTCAATGTCCCCGGGACTGTGACGGCGTCCAATGGCCTCCAGCACATGGGGTTCCATGGTCTGGGGATTCACCGATACCCGGTCCGTCCCGTGGGCCTTCAAAACGGCCAGCTTCGCCGCCGTGATGGTATCCGGCCTTCCGGCCTCCACCGTCAGCTCTTCTCCGGTCCACGCGGAACCAAAGGCCTCCTCAAAGGTACACAAAACCCGGTCCAGCTGCTCCGCCGAGAGCGTTGTGGGTGTGCCGCCGCCCATATAGGCTGCCCGGACCCGGAGATTCTGTTCCTGAACCATACGGCCTCCGGCCCGGAGCTCCGCCGTCAAGGCCTCCACATAGGGCGCCACTTTTCCCAGACTCCGCTCCACCGACTGACTGACAAAGGAGCAGTACGCGCACCGGGTCGGACAGAAGGGAATGCCGATATAGACGGCAATGTCCCGAGGCCGCAGGTCCCGGGAGGCCTCCAGCGCCGCCTCGCCGGTCTCCAGCGCCAGGGAGGCCCGCTGCGGCGTAACGTAATACTGCCGCTCCAGCAGCTCCCGGACCGCCTCCGGTGGTTTTCCCTCCGCCAGCGCCTCTGTCACCAGCTTGTCAGGCCGGACGCCCGTCAGCATTCCCCAGGGCGGCGCGCCGCCGGTCAGGGCCTGATAAGCCAGAAAGAAGCAGGCGCCCACCGCGTGCCGCCGCTGGCCCTCCCGCCGGAAGGGCGACCCCTCCAGCACGCAGCCAAAGCTCCGGGAGGCCGTCTGTCCCCGGTAGGACAGCTCTGTCCGTACCCGGCAGATATCCTCTTCCTCCTGGCAGGCCACCACCGCCCAGTCCGCGTCCCCGGGCTCGATAGGCTCATAGACCGGCAGCTCGCCGGGAAAGAGGTTTGCCAAGCTCTGTTCCAGTGTATAGCGCTCGTCGTGGCCCTTTAAAATCAGTTTCATGGCCGGCTCCCCAGAGCCTGGCGCAGGTAGGGATTGCTTTGCCGCTCCTCTTCCAGGGTGGTAGCGCCCATGTGGCCGGGGAAGACCTGGGCGTCTCCGCTCATCCGGCCAAACAGGCGCAGGGATGACATCATTTTTTCCCAGTTTCCGCCGGGAAAATCCGTCCGGCCGCAGGAACCTGCAAACAAAACGTCGCCGCAGAACAGCGGCCCTCCGCTGACCCGCAGCGTCACGCTGCCCTCAGAGTGGCCGAATGTGTGGATGGGATGGATATTCAGGCTGCCGAAGGGCAGTTCCTTCGCGTCCTTCGTCTCCACATCCCGGTCATTGAACGCCTCGTAAAACCGGATCTCCTGCAGCGGGCATTCCGGGTCCTCCAGCATCCTCTGCACCGGGAAGAGACGGGGGTCCGTGCCGTAAACGTCCTTCTGGTGAATATAAATCTCCGCCTCTGGGAAAGCCGCCGCCAGCTCCGGCAGGCCGTCAACATGGTCGTAATGGCCGTGGGTCAGGAGAATGTATTTCAGCTCTCCCCCCTTCTTCCGGACCTCCTCGATAATCCGGGGCGCGTCCCCGCCGGGGTCAATCACCGCCGTCTGCTTCGCGGCCCGTTCCGTCAGGATATAGCAGTTGGTGCCCAGAGGGCCCACCTCCAGGCAGGTAATCTCCAGCAGATTCTTTACCCGGTTGACGGGAATTTCGTCCGAGAGGTCCTGGAAGCCGGTGAAATCCACCTGTCCCTCCTCCCAGACCCGCCGGAACCGGGCCAGGGCCCCGGCGTAATCGCCGTACCACTCAGCCAGAGCGGGTCCCTCCGGCGAGGACCAGCCGCAGCCCACGATATACGCTCCCGCGTGGGGTCCCGCCAGGGCCACGGCGCTCTGGATAAACCAGTATTCCCCTTCCCCCCGCTGCTGCTCCAGAATCACAAAGCTGTCCTCTCGGGGCCCCAGGCGGTTCAGCTCCTGTTCGACAAGCTCCCACGTGACTGGGCCGGTCTCCCCGCCTGCCGTTCTCAGGGTCCAGGGAATCCCCTTCCAGGGCTGTTGAAGATTGGCCATTGTAAAACCTCCTTCTCCCCCTTCAAGGGGCTTCCGTATCAAACAAAATGGTCACCGGCCCGTCGTTCACGGAATCCACGGCCATGTCCGCGCCGAATTCTCCCTGCTCCACAGGAAAACCCCGCTCCCGGCATTGGTCCATAAATTTCTCGTACAGCGGGACGGCCAAATCCGGCTTCGCCGCTCCCGTAAAGCCCGGACGGCGGGAAGAGGTGTCGGCATACAGGGTGAACTGGGAAATCACCAGCAGCCCGCCGCCCACTTGTTCCAGACTGCGGTTCATCTTGCCGTTCTCATCCTCGAACACCCGCAGGTTGCAGATTTTGTCCGCCAGCTTCACGGCGGTCTCCTCCGTATCCCTGGGACCCACTCCCAGAAGAACCAGAAATCCCTGGTCAATCCGGCCGCGGACCGTACCGTCAATGGTAACGGAAGCCCGCTTCACCCGCGTGACCACAGCGCGCATAGGCAGTTCCTCCTTCTCTCCGGCGCTTCCGCGCCCTCAGCCCGCAGGCCGGGTCACCCGCAGAACGCCGGAGATTTGATTCAGCTTATTCATAATGGTCTTCATCTGCACACCGTCCCGCACCCGAATCTCCAGACGGATGACGGCAAATCCATCCTCCGTGCTCCGGGAGTTCAAGCCGCTGACAAAGGTATTCGTGCTGGACAGAGCCGTGGAGATGTCCAGAATCAGGTTCATCCGGTCCTTGCTCACCACTTCAATGGTAGTGGGATAGCTCTCATTCGTGTCGCTGCCCCAGGTGACCTTCAGCCAGCGGCCCTCCTGACCTGCCCGGCGTTCCGGCGCGGCGTTGGGGCAGTCCGCCCGGTGGACGGACACGCCGTAGCCCCGGGTGATGAAGCCCACAATCTCGTCCCCCGGCACCGGCGTGCAGCAGCGGGAGAACTTGACCAGACAGTTGTCCAGGCCCTCCACAATGATCCCCTGCTCGCTCTTTACCGGCCGGGGCTGAGGAACGGGAGGCTCCTCTGTCCGCTGGAGGCTCTCCGCCGCCTCCTGATGCTGCCGGGCAATGCGCTGGAGCTCTCCCCGCATCCGGCTGACGGCCTTCTGCGCCGTGAAGCCCCCATAGCCTATGGCGGCATACATCTCATCCAGCGTTCCATAGGACACTTTTTTCAGCAGCAGCGCCAGATTTTCCGTCACATCCCGCATGGTCAGACCGCTGTGGCGCAGCTCCTGCTCGAAGGAGGAGCGGCCATTGGCAATATTCTCTTCCTTCTTCTCCTTTTTAAACCACTGGCGGATTTTACTCCGGGCCTCGCTGCTCTTGGCGATCTTCACCCAGTCCCGGCTGGGACCCTTGGCGGATTTAGAGGTCAGAATCTCCACAATATCGCCGTTTTTCAGCACATGATCCAGGGGCACAATGCGGTTATTGACCTTCGCCCCCACCATGCGGTTGCCCACGGCGGAATGAATGGCATAGGCAAAGTCAATGGGCGTGGCCTTGGCGGGGAGGTTCTGCACATCCCCATTGGGCGTGAAGACAAAGACCTCGTCGGCAAACATATCCACCTTCAGGGAGTGGATATACTCCTCCGCGTCGGCCCCCTCCTGGTTCTCCAGCAGGCGGCGGACCCACTCGTACCGTCCCTCGGTCCCGGAGCCCTGGCCGTTCTGCTTGTATTTCCAATGGGCGGCTACGCCATATTCCGCCACCTCGTGCATCTTCCAGGTGCGAATCTGCACCTCGAAGGGCAGGCCGTCGGGTCCCATCACCGTGGTGTGGAGGGATTGGTAGCCGTTGGGCTTCTCCGTGCCGATATAGTCCTTGAACCGGCCCGGAATCGGCTTGTAGATGTCGTGAATGACTCCCAGGACATTGTAGCAGTCCCCCATGGTGTCCACCAGCACCCGGAAGGCGAAGAGATCGAAAATCTCATCCAGGGACTTGTTCTGGCTGAACATCTTCCGGTAAATGGAATAGGGGTGCTTGATGCGGCCGTAAACCATATGCTGGATGCCCAGCTCATCCAGCCGGGCCCGAATCTGGTCCTGGGTTCGGGAGAGGAAGGCGTCGTACTCCGGCCGTTTGACGTCCAGCCGGGTGATAATTTCCTCGTAGCCCACCGGGTCCAGGTATTTCAGCGAGAGGTCCTCCAGCTCCCACTTCATTCGCTGCATTCCCAGGCGGTGGGAGATGGGCGCATAGATTTCCATCGTCTCCAGGGACTTCTGCTTCTGCTTCTCCGGGGACTGGTACTCCATGGTGCGCATGTTGTGAAGCCGGTCTGAGATTTTGATGAGGATAACCCGGATGTCCTTGCTCATGGCAATCAGCATCTTTCTCAGGTTCTCCATCTGCTCGTCTTCTTTGGTGGCGTACTGAATCCGGGTCAGCTTGCTGACGCCCTCCACCAGGTCCGCAATGGTGGGCGAGAACAGATGCGCCACATCCTCATGGGTGGCGGGGGTATCCTCAATGACATCGTGGAGCAGGGCGGCCTCAATGGACTCCGAATCCAGCTTCAGCTCCTCCGCCACAATCTGGGCCACGGCCAGGGGATGGATGATATACGGCTCGCCGCTTTTCCGCTTTTGCCCCTCATGGCAGCGGTTCGCGTAGTCAAAAGCGGCGCGGATATGGTCGAAATCCGCCGCGGGGTTATAGCCCCGGACGGTCTTTTCCAGCAGTTCGTATTGCTCTTGCACGGTCACGTCAGGTCGCCTCCTTGTATTCCAGCCGGGCCAGATAGGGGCAGGCCGTCAGGTCCACCTTCCCCTGCACGGGAAGCAGGCACAGGCTCAGCCGGCCTTCCCGTTCCGACATGGCAATCAGCCCCCGCTCCCGGAAGACCTCCAGGGCCAGGGCGGCACGGAGAAAGCTCTCGCTGCCGCCGGTGCACCCCGCCAGAGCCCGCAGATACGGCAGGCGGTTTTCCTCGGTCTTTCCCTGCCGGAGCTGCCGCTCCAGCGTCACCCAGAAGGCGGCAAACTGATTCCGGGAGGTCCGGAGACGGACGGTCTCCTGAGGGGTCACGTCCTCCCCCTCTATCAGACGGCGGACCAGGGCCAGGGATTCCGCCTCATTCCGGCTGGGAGCCACGGAGGGCCGCACGTCCACCAGCTGCAGCTGCAGCGTCGTGACGCCCCGGAAGGTATTCGCCTGGAGGTAGAAGGCGGCGTCCACCCGGCTGCCGGGCACAATGCCGCCGCACTCCTCCTCGGTGACGGAAAAGAAAATGGCCTCAAACCGGCTGGAGCCTTTGCTCAGCCGCAGCTTTAGATGCTTTCCCTGCCCCACAGGCTGAATCGCCTCTGCCGTGGCCCCCAGCAGGGCGAACACAGGCCGGGGATTCCCCGCCCCATAGGGCTCCAGCAGGCTCAGATGCTCGGCCTGCTCCAAGGTCAGGTCCCCGGGAGAGGGCACCGCCGCATCCACATCCAGGGAACTCACCGGCGGTTCTCCACCGGCGGCCATGCGGGCATAGCGGTTCATCCGGGTTCGGAAGGCGGGAATATTCTCTTCGGGAATGGTGAATCCCGCCGCCAGCTCGTGTCCGCCGAAGCCGTCCAGCAAATCCGCGCAGGACTCCAAAGCGGCAAAGAGGTTGAAGCCGCCGTAAGACCGGCAGGAACCCCGGCCCGTGCCGTCCTTCACATGAATCATGAAACTGGGGCAGGAGTATTTTTCGCTGAGCCGGGAGGCCACAATGCCTACCACTCCCTGGTGCCACTGGTCGCTGGCCAGAACCAGCGCGCTCCGCTCCTCCTGGCGCAGGGCCTCAATCTGCTCCACCGCGTCGGCACAGATGGTCTGCTCCACCGCCTGCCGCTCCCGGTTCAGCTCGCAGAGCTCCCGGGCCAGCTCCTCCGCCCGGGCTGGGTCCGCAGTCTCCAGCAGGTCCGCCGCCAGGTCCGCCGCGTCCATGCGCCCGGCGGCGTTGATGCGCGGAGAGAGCACAAAACCGATTTGAATGGAGGTCACCGGTTTGCCCCAGAGACCCGCCTCCCGCAGCAGGGCGCGGACGCCTACAAAATCCGTGTGGGGCAGGGCCTCCAGCCCACAGGAGACAATGACCCGGTTCTCCCCCTCCATCCGCATCACGTCGGCAACGGTGCCAATGGCGGCCAGCGTGGAGTAGCGGGCAAAGAGGGCGTCCTCCCGGCTCTCGCCCCCCAGCGCCAGCACCAGCTTCAGCGCCACGCCGCAGCCCGCCAGGTATTTGAAGGGGTACGCACAGTCGGGCCGGTGCGGGTCCACCACCGCCACGGCATTGGGCAGCGTCTCCTTGCATTCGTGGTGATCCGTCACCACCACATCCATCCCCAGGGCATTGGCAAACTCCACCTCTTCATTCCCGGTGATGCCGCAGTCCACCGTAATCATCAGGGTGGCTCCCTGGTCCCGCAGGTGCTGAATAGCAGGCTTCGAGAGGCCATAGCCGTCCTCAATCCGCCGGGGAATGTACCGCAGGCAGGGCACGCCGCAGCTCTTCAGATAGTCCAGCAGCAGCACCGTGGAAGTGATGCCGTCCACATCGTAATCCCCGAAAACCGCCACCGTCTCCCCCTCCGCAACTGCCCGCTGAATCCGGGCCACGGCCTTGTCCATATCCCGCATCAGCATAGGGGAGAGGGTCAGTTTCCGGTCCCGGTCCAGACGCACCGCCGCATCCTCCGGTGTGGAGACCCCACGGGCGGCCAGCAGCAGGGCCATCAGGGCGGGATATCCCGCCTCCCGCAGGCGGGCGACGTCGTCCTTCTCCGGGGCGCCGATATTCCACTTTTGATATTTCATGAAAAGCGCCCCCTTTCCTCTTCCAAAAAGGCGCAAAGTTACCCGTCTAGTATAGCAGATTCCCTCCGGAAGGTAAAGTGAAAATCCAGGATTCCCGGCATTTTTTCTTTTTCCTCCCGAAAACTGGATGTTTCGCTGGCCGGTCAAAGTCCCTCCGCGGCGGGGCGCTGCGGGCGGAACACCCGGTTTCCGGCGGCGGAATGTCCGGTGTTCCGCGCCGTCCCCTGCTTCCGGATGCCGGGGAGGCAGGCTTTCATCGGTGAATATAATAGGAGAAAAAACCGGCATGCTTCTATTTTGAGCGGAAGAGACCGGCCTTTGTGAATTGGCCTCCATATATAAAAAAATACAGGGGCATGACCGCATTTTCCGCAGCCGCACCCCTGTTTTCCATTATTTTCTATTTTCTGCCGTATATCCGCTTTCCGCATCTGATACCGGCGGACGGCAGGTTTCCAGCCCGCATGGTCCCGGCGTTCCTGTCATGGTTCACAGCCAGTCCAGCCGGTGACTGCGGACTCCGCTCTCGGGTCACGCCACAATCCGTCCATCCTCCATCCGCACGATTCGGTCCGCCCTTTGCGCAATCTCAGGATTGTGGGTAATCATCACAATCGTCTGATGAAATTCCCGGCTGCTCATCTGCAGCAGGCCCATTACATCCTCACTGGTTTTGGAGTCCAGATTTCCCGTCGGCTCATCCGCCAGAATCACAGACGGTTTCGAGGCCAGGGCCCGGGCAATCGCCGCCCGCTGCTGCTGTCCGCCGGAGAGGTGATTGGGCAGGCTGTCCAGCTTCTCCTCCAGCCCCAGCAGCTTCACCGCCTGCAGGATAAAAGGCCGGTCCGGTTTCTGCCTGTCCAGAGAAAGGGGAAAGACAATATTTTCCCACACCGTCAGCACCGGGATGAGATTGTAATTCTGGAACACAAAACCGATCTGCTTCCGGCGGAAAACGGCGGCCTGTTCCCGGTTCAGCTGCGCAAGCTCTGTGCCGCCGATTTGGACGCTCCCCTCTGTCGGGACATCCAGACCCCCCAGCATATTCAGCAGAGTGGATTTTCCGCTCCCGGAGGCGCCGATAATGGCGGTGAATTTCCCCCGTTCAATCTCCAGGTCCACGCCGTCCAGCGCCCGGACCTGGGCGTCACCGGCGCCGTAATATTTTTTGAGGCCAACGGCCTTCAGAATCGTTTCCATAACACGGCTCCTCTCGCATCATCACTCCGCAGCGCGAAGCTGCTCCACAATACTGCCCTTGCGGAACCAGCGCAGGGCCAGGACCGGAACCACAGCCGACACCGGCAGCAGCACCAGGCAGGCCCCCAGGGCGGGAACCAGCGTAAAGCAGAAGGTAAACTGCCACATGGAATCTACCAGACCTTTCACCAGCGTCAGGTCCAGGACCACCGCCAGAACCAGCCCCAGCAGGCAGCCGCCCGCCGCGTAAGAGACGCCCTCCCACACCATCATGCCAGTCAGCTGCCGCCGGGTCATGCCCACGCTCTCCATAGCGGCAAATTCATGGCGGCGGGTCAGAATCGAGGTGATCATCGTATTGATGAGATTCAGCACACCGGCGAAGCCGAAGATCAGCCCCACAAATCCGCCCACAAACCGAATCATCCGCTGGGTCCCCTCGGCGCTCTCCCGGGCTTCCCGGGCGGAGAGGAAGCTCATGTTCGGGTCCGTTTGTTCCATGTAGTCCTCCAGAAACGCCGTCATTTCCGCTTCGTATCCATCCTCGATATCAAAGGAGTATTTATAGACCGCCGGGGCGTCGTACAGCTCCTCATAAACGCTGGCGGGAAGATACAGAAACAGGCCGTCCCCGCCGGTCTTAAAGGGACCGCTGCTGATATAGCCGATTTCCATGTCATCCGAGCTGAGGGCGGCTTTCGCCAGCACCGGCAGCTCCAGCACCGGCGAGCCGTTTTTATAGACCGTGATAACCTGCCCGACGTCCGCCAAATCCAGGTCCGCTTGGAGAGACATATCCTGGCGGTTCGCGCTCACGCCCACCAGCACCCCCTCTCCGGCGGACATCTTCTGATAGAGCACATGGGCGTCCGTCTCGCCCTCCCGCAGGTCCATCCGGGCCAGGGCGGTTTCCTCCATGCCGTAGACGTTGCAGAGCATACGCCCGTCGCTGCCCAGGCCGAAGCCCCGGTACTGGTCCGTGCCGAAGGTGAGGCCGCTGTCTTCCATCACAAACGTTTCCCCCGTCAGCGGATGGCCGAAGTCATAGGTGACGTTGACGTCCTCCACCGTGTTTTTGTAGATCACGGAGCCGCCCGCAACGCCGGGCCTTGCGGCAATATCCGCAATGGTCTCCGCCCGCAGAGCGTCGGAGCGCCGGAGGAAGCCCCTGACGTTAGAGGAGCTGGCCGCATGGACTACGGCAAAATCCGTGCGGATCATGAAGGCCGTTTCCTTCTCCACGTCCACGCTGTCCGCCGCCGTGCCCGCGCAGTTCAGAAGCACCACGCACAGCGCCAGAGACAGCAGAATGAAGGCAGTCCGCCGCCGGTTCCGCCCCAGGTTGGTCCAGGCCAGCCGGGGAATGCTGGTTCCCAGGGCGCTTCTGCGGGAGGCGCGCCGTCCGCCGCTGTGCTCCACATAGCGGAAGGCCTCCATCGGAGGCGTATTGGACGCTGTCCGGACGGGCTTGCGCGTGCTGCAAAAAACCGTCAGGGCAGTCAGGGCCGCCGCCGTCAGGAAGAGGGCCGGAGAGAGTGAAACACGGACGGCCAGGTTCTCATACTCTGTGGACACCATATTCATAATCAGGGGCAGCGCCGCCTTTCCTATGAAAAAACCAGCCAGCATCCCCAAGGGAATTCCCAGGCCGCTGAGCCAAAGCGCCTGCCGGTTCATCAGCGTCCGCACCTGCTTCCGGCTCATCCCAATGGTCCGGTACAGACCGAAGCGGCGGATGTCCTGCATGACCGCAATGTCAAACACATTGTAAATCAGCAGGTAGCCGCAGAGCATAAACAGCACGGCAAAGGCCGCCGCCGCCGCAATCTGGAAACCGTCAGGCCGGACGTTGGTCGCCCGGTTTACAGTGGCCAGCAGATAGTTGGGGGCGTTTTCATCTTCCGGCTCGCCGCCCAGGGCATAGACCAGTTCCCGGAGGTTTTTCTCCAGGCCCAGGGGACTGCGGGCGGTGAAATCGGAGAAATAGGTGCCGGTCATGTCGCGGTCCTCGCGGTAGGTAAAGCGGAATATCTCCGGGTAGGCCTCCCGGAAGGCGGTTCCGGCCCACAGGACACTCAGCTGGCTGCCGGGCGCCTCATACCAGCCGGAGACCACCATGGGAAGAACGTAGTCCCGCCCGTGAGCAGTAAAGGCAATGGTGATTTCCGCCCCCACTTCCGGTTCCGCGCCCAGGTCCCGGAGGGCGGCGTCGGAGGCGACCACCTCATTCGGCGCGGACGGCGGACGGCCATGGGAGGGTGCGCAGAAGGTCAGCCCAGCCTGAATTTCATCCGCAACGTTGAACTCAATGTTGTGGCGGACGGCATTGGACAGGAACGCCACCGGCATCCGCAGGCCCGCCGTCTCTATGAAGTCCGCCTGCCGCATAGCCTCGAACTGCTCTGCCGTCATGTAGCGGATATCCCCGTCGGACCGGCTCATTTTCTGCATCTGCAGGGTCAGGGTAAAGGACTCCATTGTCCCGATTACCAGGGTGGTGACGGCGGTGAAAAGCGCCGCCGTCAGCGCAATGGCCAGGACCGCAGTCCAGTTCCGCACCCGGCTGGCGGCAAAACTCCGCCGCGTCAGGGTTTTCAGCATGTCTTCCATAGGGCTTTCCTCCCGCGTGATTGGCTGCATACAGCATAACAGCCGAATGTTACAGCCGCGGTACAGAAGCGTTACATTTTTGTACCTTTCCCCTCCGGGCATCCGGCAGCGCCCCGCAGGCGGCGGTCTCCCTTACTGCACAATGCGCCCGTCCTTCAGACGCACCACACGGTCAGCCAGCTGGGCAAGCTCCGGATTATGCGTAATCACCACCAAGGTCTGGTGAAAAACATCCACCGTCATCTTCAAAAGCCCCGCTACGTTTTGACTGGTTTTGATATCAAAGTTCCCGGTGGGTTCGTCGGCCAAGATGATGGAAGGCCTGGTAATCAGCGCCCGGGCAATGGCCGTGCACTGCTGTCCCCCGCCGGAAAGCATAGAAGGAAAGCAGTCCAGCTTTTCCGTCAGGCCCAGCAGGCCGGTGAGCTCCTCCCAAAAGACCGCGTCCGGTCTGGACTTGTCCAGAGCCAAGGGAAGCAGAATGTTCTCCCGGACGGTCAGTTCCGGCACCAGGCCGCAGCCCTGAAAGACAAACCCGATCTTCCGGCGGCGGAAAACCGTCCGTTCCTCCTCCCGCAGTGCGCCCAGGTTCACGCCGTCCACCAGGACCGTCCCCTCCGTGGGCGGATACAGGCCGCCAATCAGGTTCAAAAGCGTGGTCTTTCCGCTACCGGAGGCCCCGGCAATGGCCGTGAACCTTCCCTTTTCGATGGAAAGATCGATTCCATCCACCGCTTTGACCTGCAAGGGCCCTCTGCCGAAATATTTTTTCAGATTTTGTACAACTGCAGCGTCCATAAAGCTCCTTACCTATCGCAGCAGAAACACGGAAAAGACGGAACCCCTTCCCACCTCTGATTTCAGGGTGAGATAGCCTTTCTGGCGGGTGATGATTTCTCTGGCCAGATACAGGCCAAGCCCCACGCCCTCTTCGGGACCGGAGGAGGGCATCCGGTAAAAGCGCTTGAATACGTCGTTATCATGCTCTGGGGGGATTCCAATTCCGGTGTCCGCCACGTCTATGCGGGTATAAAACTGCCAGGGCCGGACGCAGATGCGGATATGCCCTCCCTCCGGCGTGTATTTGACCGCGTTGTCCAGAAGATTTCCCAGGGCCTCCGCCGTCCATTTGGGGTCGTGCGGGAGAGTCTCGCCGCTGCCGCAGTCCACGTCAATGGGAATGCGTTTCCGGTCCGCCGCGGCCAGGACGCCGCTCACGGCCTGGGCAATGGTATCGTAAAGGCTGGCATTCTCCATGTGCAGCGCAAAGGTACCGGTTTCCAGCCGGGACATTTTAAGGAGGGCCTGCATCAGAAAATCCAGCTTCTGAACCTGGGAAGAGAGGGTGGCGAGAAATTCGGTCCGCCGCTCCGGCGGCAGCTCCTGCTGGCTCAGAATGTCCGTGAACATCCGTATGTTGGACATCGGCGTTTTGATCTGATGAGAGATGTCGCTGACCAGCTCCTGAACGGTTTGCTTGTCCGCCTCGCTCTGCCGCCGGCCCTCCTGTGTCCGGTCCTGGTATTGCAGCAGCCTTCCCTGCACCTTGGAAAGCTGGGAGTCCTCATACGGGCGGTAATTCTCCGGCTCCCGGCCGGCGGCCAGTGCGTCCAGGGTCTCGCAGACGCGGTTGGCAAACGCAGCCTCCCGCCGTTCTTGGCTGCGCTTCCACAGACCGGCCAGCAGCAGAACCGCCGCCCCCAGGCCAGCCGTCCCCACGCGCAGAAGGGAAACCGGAAGCTCCAGCGCCCCCAGCAAAAGCAGGAGCACCGCCGCCAGCGTCAGAAGAAGCGGCGCACCGCCGCTCCGCCTCATACCTGCGCTCCCATCCAGGCGTAGCCCATGCCCCGGATGGTTTGAATGTAGGTGTGTCCGGCGTCCTCAATCTTGGCCCGCAGGCGGTTCATGGTTACGGTAAGGGTGTGGTCATCAATGAAATTTCCCTCCATGTCCCACAGCTTTTCCAGGAGAAGACGCCGTGTCACCACCGCTCCGGCCTGGGCGGTCAAGAGCCGCAGAATCTTATATTCGTTGGGGGTAATGGCCAGCTTCTCCCCGCTCCGAACGGCCGTCAGGGTCTGAAAATCCAGGCGCAGAAATCCGTCGTCAAACACGTCCCCGCCGGCCCGGAGACTTCCCCGGCGCAGAACCGCCTCCACCCGGCGCTTGAGCACCTGAATGCGGAAGGGCTTGGTGATGTAATCGTCCGCACCCAGGTCGAAGCCGTTCAGCTCGTCCTGCTCCAAGTCGTTGGCCGTCAGGAAGATGACCGGCCGCTCCGGCGCAGACGCTTTCATCTCCCGGCAGAGGTCAAAGCCGCTTCCGTCCGGAAGACGGACGTCCAGGATTGCCAAATGAAATGAATCGTCCTGCCAAAACCGGCGGGCCGCTTCACAGGTATAGGCCGCGACCGAACAATAACCAGCCTCGTCCAGCGCGAAGCACAGTCCCGCGCTCAGGGCCAAATCGTCCTCCACAATCAGGATTTTCAGCATACAGGTCTTCCTTTCCATTTGGGGATGTCGCTGAAAGGATACCACAGAGGCCGGAATTCCGCAATAGGCCTGCTGCGCGCGGTTCCTTCCGGCAAACCTTCATGTTTCCCGGCGGCGCAGGTTCTCAAAAAAAGCGGACAGCACCGCCTGGCACGTCTCCTCCAGCACGCCCCCCACCAGCGCCGGCGCATGGGGGAACCCCTCCATAAAGAGGTTGGTCACTCCGCCGCAGGCCCCGAAGGCCCGGTCCCGCGCCCCGAACCAAACCCGCCGGATCCGGGCATTGAGAATTGCCCCGGCGCACATGGGGCAGGGCTCCAGCGTCACATACAGCTCACAGTCCTCCAGCCGCCAGGAGTGCAGCGCGGCGTTGGCCTGGGCAATGGCCTCCATCTCGGCGTGGGCGGCCGCCGTGCGGGTTTCTTCCCGCCGGTTTCGTCCCCGGCCCACCACCAGGCCTTCCCGCACAATGACACAGCCCACCGGCACCTCCCCCGCCGCCGCCGCCTCCCGGGCCAGTTCCAGGGCCTGCTCCATAAAAAATTCCTGCATTTTCCATTCACCCCGCATGAAATCTGGAATAATTGTCCAAACTTCCCATACATGTAGAATAGGCCTTGGACACCATCCATATGGAACTGATTATACAGGAGGAACGACGTTATGAAAACCGGTTTTGTGAAAAAATCCTATCCCGACAAGGAGCTGCTGACCCTCATGGCCGAGCTCCAGACCGCGCAGGGGGATCTCTCCCTGGCCTACCGCCAGTTTGACCAGGCTGTGGACCCAGAGCTGGTGGAATCCTGCGTCTACCAGATCAGCGCCGTCAAGGCCCGGTGCAACTACCTCATCCGGGCCATCAAGGAGCGGAGTCCGGAGAGCTTCGCGGCTGTCCGCTTAGAGGGTGACGCCGTATGGACCTGAATCAGAAAATCCTCGCCGCCCTGCTGGCGGGGTTTTTCATCCTTGCCCTGCTGCGGGTGTTCAGCGCCCCGCTGAAGCTGGCCGTGAAGCTGCTGGTGAACACCCTGCTGGGATTCTGTGCGCTCTGGGCGGTGAACCTCACCGCCGGGGCCACCGGCATCACTCTGGGCATAAACCTTTGGAATGCCCTGGTTATTGGCATTCTGGGGCTGCCGGGCTTCTTTCTGCTGCTGCTGGTACAGTGGGTGCTGTAGCGCCGCACAGGCAGCAAAACCGCTCTCCGGCGTCCGCCTTCCGGACGTTGGATGTGAATTGCAAATCTTGTATTTTTAAGATTTCAAGAGATATCAAGAGATATTTTGAGAATTCTGTGCGCTAAATGAAATTTTCCTTGACAGTGCCGGAAAGCCGTGGTATAACTAACCTTGCTCCAGTTTTTCTCTGGAGCCCTTGATTTGTAAAGCCATCGAAAATATATCTACGGAGGAAAGACCATGTCCACTTTTATGGCAAACAAGGCCAACATTGAGCGCAAGTGGTACATCCTGGACGCTGCCGGAAAGCCCCTGGGCAAGACCGCTGTCCGGGCCGCCGACCTGCTGCGCGGCAAAACCAAGCCCACTTACACGCCCCATGCCGACTGCGGCGACAATGTCATCATCATCAACGCCGGCAAGGCCGTGCTCACCGGCAAGAAGGGCACGCAGAAGATTTACCGTACCCACTCCGGCTGGGTGGGCGGCCTGAAGGAAACGCCCTACCGCATTCTCATGCAGGAGAAGCCCGAGGTGGCCATGCGGGTGGCTGTCCGCGGCATGATGCCCCGGAACACCGTCAGCAAGGATTCTCTGAAGCGCCTGCACATCTATGCCGGTGCGGAACACAAACAGCAGGCCCAGAAGCCCATTGCCCTGGACGCTGAATAAGGAGGAGGAAACGTATGTATCAGTCTAAGAAGCCCTATCTGTACGGCACTGGCCGGCGGAAGTCCTCCGTGGCCCGCGTCCATCTCTTCCCTGGCGGCACGGGAAGCATCACCATCAACGGCCGTGATATTGACGATTATTTTGGCCTGGAGACCCTGAAGATGGTCGTTCGCCAGCCCCTGGAAGCGACCAGCAACACCGGCAAAGTGGATATTGTCGCCACAGTAACCGGCGGCGGCGTCACCGGTCAGGCCGGCGCCCTGCGCCATGGCATTGCCCGGGCTCTGCTCCTGGCCAGCGAGGATAACCGCCCCATCCTGAAGAAGGCCGGGTTCCTCACGCGGGATCCTCGTATGAAGGAACGGAAGAAGTACGGCCTCAAGGCCGCCCGCCGCGCGCCTCAGTTCTCCAAGCGCTGAGCGCTGCGAAAAGGCAGGGAAGCTGGAATCTGCCCTGTGTTTTGCGAAAAACCTCCGGCTGGGATGTTCTCAGCCGGAGGTTCTTGCACAATTGCCGGGATTTCGTTTTTTCAGAAGGGGATTTCGCGGCGCATCAAGGGATTAGGCAGGCAGCCGGTCTTGTATGCGCCCCTCGAATACATCTTTTTTCCGGTGCAATCTCCTCCGGCGAACGCAAAAACCGCCGGACCAGCGGTCCGGCGGTTTTCTCTTAGTAATAACGCTTCTTGTTCTTGCGAGCGGCCTCAGACTTCTTGCGGCGCTTCACGCTGGGGCTCTCGTAGTGCTCCCTTTTCCGGACCTCGGCCAAAACACCGGCCTTCGCACAGCTGCGCTTAAAACGCTTGAGCGCACTGTCAATGGACTCGTTTTCCTTCACGTGGATCTCAGACATCTATCTTTCCCTCCCTCCGAGGTATCCGGCTAATTCCTGGATACTTTAAGGGCCATATCAATGGCTTTAACATGGCTATTATACAGATTACGCCCAAACTTGTCAAGAGAATTTATGAAATCCGCGAAAATCATTTTTGTACTTCCCTTCCGCACCCCTGCCGCAACAGAAGGGCAAAATCCCTGTCCCCTTGGAAAACCGAGAATTTTCTTGATTTTAATCCTTTTTTAAAACAAACAAACGCTTTTGAGAGGTTATGGATATGAAAATTGTTGACGCGCACCTGCATCTCTTTCCGCCAGATTCTGACGCGGAGAGCCGGGCACAGGCGGTGGGACATCAGAATAACAGTGGCCATCTGCGCCAAGTCTATGGTCAGCTGGGGATAGTCCACGGTGTGGTCATGGGGAACTACAGTCTAGAGCCGAATTACCACCAGTACCCGGCAGATCTGTTTCATTACTGTGTGGGATTGGACAGCTCCATTCTGAATGACGGGTTTCCTTTGGATTACGCAGACCAGATTGAAGCGAATTTGCAGCAGGAAAACTGCTGCGGCGTCAAGCTGTATCCTGGCTACCAGCGAGTCTGGCTTACAGACCCCCGCTATGAGCCGGTTTACCGTCTGGCTGCCCGGTATGACAAACCGGTCGCCGTTCATATGGGGCTGACAGCCTTTCCCGGCGCTCATCTGAAGTACGCTCACCCCTTGGCTCTGGACGAGGCGGCGGCAGATCATCCGCAGACCCGCTTTGTGCTCTGCCATTTTGGGAATCCGTTTTTTGACGCCGCTGCCGCAGTATTGGCGAAGAATCCCAATGTAGCGGCAGACCTCTCCGGCCTTCTGGAAGGACGGACGGATTTGGAGCAGTATTTTCAGGAGCAGGCCGGATTCGCCGCCCTTCTGCGAACCTGGCTGACAGCTGTCCGGCGTTGGGACGCGATTCTATTTGGGACGGATTGGCCCATTGTGAATTTAGAAGAATACATCAATTTCATCCAGCGGCTGATTCCGGAAGCGTATTGGGAGGCCGTATTTTTCAGCAATGCGAACCGGATATATGGACTGGGCCTTTGATGGGGAATGCGGCAGCCGCAAGGCGGCTGCCGCGCCTCCGCCGCTGAGCACGGCGCAAATGAAGCACAAAAATTATGCAGAAAACTTATATTTATTAAGAAAATACCGTATCTTTTTACTTCAGAAAATACGAAAAAAGTTTTTGCAAAAAAAGATGAAAAAAATTTAAATTAGGGCTTGCATTTTCCAGAAAAGTATGGTAATCTAAATAAGCTGAGTTGAACAGCTCAGAAACAACCGGGTGTAGCGCAGTTGGTAGCGCACTTGACTGGGGGTCAAGGGGTCGTGAGTTCAAGTCTCGCCACTCGGACCATGCGGAGTGTCCTTATAGGATTTGAGTATCCTTGTGGGACACTCCGCACTATTTTTGCTCAAAATCCTATACGGCGATCCGCGACCGGGAGTAGCTGACGGCTACTCCCTTTCTCGTCCCCATCGTGATCTCCGCAGCCGGGATTTTCCGGCGGTCAAGGACGGAGAAAGCGCCGATACAGTTGTAATAGATGGTGATGTGCTGGGTGGTAACGCCGTCCTGCTTCTCCGCATGGTACACGTCGATGTGCTCGATCAGCTCCGCCACCATGCGCTGGGTAATCTCGGTGGCGTTGGTGTACCGCCGGACCGTTTCAAGAAACGTGTCAATGTCCATCCGCTGGCCCTCGCTC